>CAIWFB010000312.1 GCA_903911825.1 uncultured Verrucomicrobia subdivision 3 bacterium | reverse complement strand
TTATAGACGGTCGGCTTGAGGCCGGTCATCTTCTTCTGCGCGGTGGCGAAATCCTTGTGCGCACCGGCCACCACCGCCGCCGCGATGGCCGAGCCGAGCGCGCAGGTCTGCGCCGAGCGAGAAATCTTCATCGGCCGACCCGTTATGTCCGCGTAGGCCTGCATGACGAGCGGGCTTTTCTCGGCGATGCCGCCGCAGTTCACCACTTCGGAAATCTTCACGCCGTATTCTTCGTAACGGTTGATAATGGTCAACGCGCCGTAAGCCGTCGCCTCGATGAGCGCGCGGTAAATTTCCGCCGGCGTCGTGTAAAGCGTCTGGCCGAGGATCAAGCCGGTGAGTTGCTGGTCCACGAGGATGGTGCGATTGCCGTTGTTCCAGTCGAGCGCGAGCAAGCCGCTTTCGCCGGGCTGAAGTTTCAACGCGCTCTTCGTGAGTTCCTCGTGTGAACCCGCCTTCGTGCCACCGGGCTGGATGTAATTCACGAGCCAGTTGAACATGTCGCCAACGGCCGATTGTCCAGCTTCGATGCCGAAGTAGCCGGGAACAACGCTGCCGTCCACGATGCCGCACACGCCGGGAATATCCGCGAGTTTGGCGGTGTTCACGCGGACGCTGATGTCGCAAGTGCTGGTGCCGATGATCTTCACGAGCGTGCCGGGCTTCACGCCCGCGCCGATCGCGCCAGTGTGCGCATCGAACGCACCGACGGTCACGGGAATGCCCGCCGACAAGCCCGTGCGCTTGGCCCAGTCAGCGGTCAACGTGCCGACGGCGGAATCCACCGCGAGCACGCGCTTGGGCAGACGATCGCGCAAGGAGCCGAGTTTCGGGTCGAGCTTCGAGAGGAACGCTTTGTCCGGATAGCCGCCCCAACTCGCGCTATACATCGCCTTGTGACCGGCGGCGCAGATGCCGGCGATGAACTTGTCCGGATGCAGCGTGTCGGTAAGCGCAGCCGGAACGAGGTCAGACAGTTCAATCCAGCTATGTGCGGCGTTGAAAACTTCCGGCGCGGCGCGGAGGCATTTCAGGATTTTGCTGAAGAACCATTCGCTCGAATAGGTGCCGCCGCACTTGGCGAGATATTGCGGACGCATCTTCTTGGCGAGCGCGGTGATCTCGGCGGCTTCGGCGATGCCAGTGTGATCTTTCCACAACCACGCCATCGCGGCGGGATTGTTGGCGAACTTTTTCTGGAATAGAAGCGGCTGGCCATCCTTACCCACAGGCAACGGCGTGCTGCCGGTGGTGTCCACGCCGATGCCGATGACCTGGTTGGCGTTGAAACCTTTGACGGTCTTCTTCGCCGTGGCGAGCGCCTGCTTGATGGTGACTTCCGCGCCTTTCAGATAGTCGGCGGGATGCTGGCGGGCGAGATTTGGATCACGCGATAAAATAACGCCTTGCGTTCCGTGTTCATAAACCCAAACCGCCGCCGCGACTTCCGCGCCGTTGGCAACGTTGACGATGAGGCAGCGAACAGAGTTCGTGCCGTAGTCCAAACCGATGGTGTATTGAGTGGCCATATTATTGTGTGATTTTCAGTCGCAGCACGGTGAGCGAGTTTGCCGGAAACGCGTGGTCAAACTTCGGCGAACCGACGTCGAGTTTTGATTCCTGTGGAAAAACCTTCTGCGGTGCGGTGAAAGAATTTTCATCCTTCAAACTGCCGCTGGTGAGTGTGGAAACGTTGGCAGCCGAATCAATTTTACCAGCACCGGAAATATCCAGCGTCGCGGTCACCGGCAAATCGCCGCCGTTCACCACTTTAATGATGACTTCTCCGGCCGCAGTATCGCGTGTCGCCGAAGCAAACAGTTTTTCAGCGCCAGCGGCATCCAAAGTCAGCGGCAACAACGTATCTCCGGGATTATTGGCGAAGAGTTTCTGCACGTAATAATTCGGCGTGCCGTAGCTCTGAAGATTGTTTACCCAGATGAGATTCGGCGTCCATTGCCACGCATCAATGTGGGCGAACAACGGCGCGTAGCTCGCCATACGAACGACCTCGCCGTTACGTTCGAGTCCGGTCATGTAGGCAGCCTCAGCAATCGCGCACTCAAGATTGTTGCGATTCTCCACGCTCACAACTTTGTCGCTCTGCGCGGCGTATTCGCCGAAGAAAACTTTCGGACCATTGCGGTCGTAGCCGTCGTAGCGATGCGTGTTGTTGAAAAACCAGTCGGGCTTGGCGTAGCAATGTTCGTCTACAATGTCCGCGTGCAACTCGCGCAACTTCTGCCAAGCGTATTTGAAATGCGCGTCGTCAGGAAACGGCCCCGCGCTGGAGACCAGTTGGATTTCCGGATGCTGAGCTTTCAACACGGCGTGAAATTTTGCGTAACGTTCGAGGTAAGGCGCATCCCAGTTTTCATTACCGACGCCGATCATTTTCAGATTGAACGGTTCCGGATGTCCGAGTGCAACACGTTTCGCGCCCCAAGTGCTAGTAGCTGGACCGTTGGCAAATTCAATCAAGTCGAGCGCGTCCTGAATGTAGGTGTCGAGATTGGTCAGCGCACAGGCCTCGCCGGAATTGAACTGACACGCGAGGCCGCAGCTTAAGATCGGCAGCGGCTGCGCACCAATGTCTTCGCAGAGTTGGAAGAATTCATAGAAGCCGAGGCCGAACGACTGAAAATAATCCGGTGTCGGGCGATGAAGGAATTCCACATTCCAGCGGTTCAACATCGTCTCGCGCTCCGCGACTGGCCCGATGGTTTTCTTCCACTGATATCGGTTCGTCAGATAAATTCCTTCGACAATGCAGCCGCCGGGAAAGCGCATGAAGCCGGGCTTGAGGTCAGCGAGCTTCTGCACCATGTCCGCGCGCAAACCGCCGGGCTGATTCTTCCAAGTCTTCGCCGGGAACAGCGAAATCATGTCGAAGTCCAGCGTGCCCGCGCCATCCACGAGGACATAAAGTTTGGCCTTCGCGTCGGTTGTTTTCGGATGGAGCACCGTGGAATAATTTTGCCAGTCGCTGGAAAAATTTTCCAAGCGCACCGTGTCGAGCAGCGCGCCGTTGGAACTGTAAAGTTCCACGCGCACCTTCGCGTTGCCACTTACGCTGCGAATCTGTGCGGAGAAATTATAAGCCTCGCTCGCCACCACGCCGATGCCGCGAAAACCTTCGTTCGCCACACCGAGCAGATCTTTGCCCTCTGATTCGATGCGTAGATAATGCGGATTCTTCGCGTTGAAAGGATTTTTGTCGCGAATCGTCAGCGTGCCGCGCGCCTTGCTGGGCGAGAGTTTGCTCCAGCCCATCATCGGATCAGGGAATTCAAACGCACGGTTTTTCACCAGTTCGGCATAGAGCCCGCCGTCCGCGCCGAAGTTGATGTCCTCAAAAAAAATTCCCCACATGGCCGGATTGATTTTTGCACCGGGCTTATCTGTCTTCACGGTGATGGAGGTAGCTGTGACACTCATCACCAAAGCCAACCAGATTATTCCGATGGCTATGCCCAGACATATAAATTTATGCTTCATGTGATCCCGATTATTCTTTCATCCAAACTTGGGATTGCGCCGCGCCGCGATTCTGGCGGGCATAATTCGGAATCGCCAACAGCGCACTGCCGTCGCTCCACTTGCCTTTGATGACGAGCACGCCGCCGAGCAAATCGCCGCGCCATTCGGTTGTGAGAGATTTTAAATCGGGCGACAAATCCAGCTTCGGCTGATCGGTGGTTTCGACGGTATAAATGAGCGGGCCGTAACGGAACGCCACCAAGCCACGGTCCGCTTTAATATTGTTGTCCGCCTTGATGACCTGAATTTCCATGGGTAACTCGACTTGAATCTTGTCGCCCGCCGACCATTCGCGGGTGATGGCGGCGTAACCATTTTCAATCTTGGCAGAAATTTTCTTGCCGTTCACCGTGAGCGATTTCAAGCCGTTAACTTTCGGCGTGGGCGTGTAGAGTTCGCTCGTGGTGCGATCCGGCACGCGCACAAAGACGGTAAATTTTTTTACCTGCTTCGGATTCACCGTGAAGCTGATGTTGCCGCTCCACGGATAATCCGTCTGCTGCACCATTTCCACATCCGTGCCCGCGACGCGTTCCACATTTACGCTGCCGCCAATAAAAAGGTTCACGTAGATGCCTTGCTCGCTCTTGACGTAAGCCCAGGTCGGAATCATCAGCAGTGTGCGCGGAATGTTACCCACGCAGCACGGGCAAGCGTGCCATGCATAGCGTGCGTTGCTTTCAACGAGGGGATTGTCGTAGTAAAAATTCTTGCCGTCCAAATCCAGCGAGCCAAGCAGCGCGTTGTAAATCGTCTCTTCGTAAAGATCGGCAAACTTCGCTTGGTGATACGCGAGGTTCATCTTGTATTGGAAGAACACCAAACCGCAGCTAGAGCACGCCTCGTTGTAAGCCTCGTTGCGCAATGAATAATTCGGCCCGAAACCTTCCGAAGTTTCGCCACTACCGATGCCGCCGGTGACATAATATTTTTTGTTGATGAGATTATCCCAGAGCGACAGCACCGCACTTTGATAATCCACATCGTGCGTTTCCGTGGCGACATCCGCCATGCCGGAAAACAGATACGACGCGCGCACCGCGTGACCGACGGCTTCGTATTGCTGCTGCACGGGCACGTGGCTTTGGTCGTATTCGGTGCCGTGATTACGGCAATCGAGGAGAAATTTTGCCAGCGCAATATAACTATCGCCACGACCGCTGCCTTCCATGTCATTCACGAAACGACCGAAGCGCACCAAGCCTTGTTCCATTTGTTCGTGGCCATCGAACCATTCTTTTTTTCCCGGGCCAAGGTTCGCCACCCAACAGTCGCAAAGTTTTTTCGCCGCGTCATAAAGGCGTTTATCCTTGCCGCCCGTCAGCGTGTAATGATTGATGGCTGACTCGATAAAATAACCTGCGACGTAGCCTTCGTGATTTCCGCGTTGCGCCGGGTTCCACCGCGATGCCCATTTACTGCGGTCAGCGAGCGTGTAAGCGGTTTGTAAATAGCCATCCGGCTCCTGTGCGGCGAGAATTTTTGGGATCCAATCTTCCAGCGTCGCCTTCATCTTCGCTTGCGCCGCGAGAATTTCCGCATCGCCCTGCGCATCCACCATGAGCGCAATGCACATGGACTCCACGGTTTGATGCACCCAAGCGTTGGCCCAAACATCACCTTTGTGTGCGCCGTGCGGTTCGCCGCGTAAGGCTTTGGCCGCTTCGACAAAATTATCAATGCCGCCCAGCCCCTCGCCTTTGGGAATGTCCGTGCGATTGATTTGCGCCACGCAATGCGGAATCCAATTCACGATGAGCGCCTTGGCTCGCGCGTTCCAGAGCGGGCTGTTGATCTTGTAAGGCTTAGTGTAAACAACTTCAAGTCGCTCAGCAGGCGGGGGCGACGTGACTTTCACTTTCAAACTGGATTGACCTGATATTTTCCCTTCCGTCGCCGTCAGTTGCAAAATGTATGCGCCCGGTTTCGAAAAAGTCGCCGTTGTGATATTGGTGTGCGCATCCGCAAACGTCACTGTGCCCGGCCCAGATTCCTTGCTCCAAGTCAGTTTGGCGGACGCATCAGGCTTCAACCATTTCGCCGAGCCGGCTAGATATGTTTTGCCGTTCAACATGACTTCGCGGTCCCCGCCCGCTCGCACCGTCGGCGGAAAATTCGGAGACTTGCCTGAATCCAAAACGCGCCATTCCAGGATGCCGGTAGAGAAATTTTCGTTCCCATCCATTTCCAATTTCAGCTTCGTCGTCGTGATTTCATCAAACGTCGTGGCATTGAATTGGTTCGCTTGCACGCCCAAGCCAGCCGCATTGGTTACGACCCGGTAATCCGTCCCATCCCAGAATTTCACCCGACACATCTTTGGCAAGCGCACCCCGCGACCATCGTCCCACCAAAAAACTTCAATGCCCTTGGTGCTGATGGGTTGGTTCCATTCATATTCCACCCATTGCGTGCCGGTGTGCGGCCAGTTGCCGTAAGAACCGCGCCGGTTATCCGCCGAATTGCGCGGGGTGTAGCCATCGTTCAAGGCCGCCAACGCTGTATCGCCGGATACTTGCGAAGCCACCGCTTTCGCTACCATCGCTAGATTGACTGCTGGCGTTTGCGCCGTCGCCAGACGCAGCGAAACGGCGAGGACTAGCACGGCGACAAATGAAATGGAACGCATAATTAAGATGGGGGGATTACTTCGTTTGTAGCCGCAGCACGGTGAAAGAATTTCCAGGAAATGAACGTTTCAGACTCGTGCCGCTAAAGGTCACCGGTTCAGTTTTAGGTGAAACTTTGGTCGGTTCCGCCAAAGTATTTTCATCTGCACCATTTTCAGAGGTCAACACGGTGGCACTCCCCTTGCCCATCAAATTTTTTGCGCCAGACAAATCAAGCTCCGTTTCCAGTGAGCCGACGTTCGCATTGACCACTTTCACGATGAGGTCGCCGGACTTTTCGTCCGTGGCAGCCACAGCGTAAAGACTCTTCACTTTGCCGCCCACATCGTAGTTCAAGTCATGGATGATTTTACCATCGAGGAAACACTTCACATTTTTACCGCTGACCACAACCTTGAGGTCATACCACCGATCCGTCTCGATGTGGCTTGGCTTGGAATCCAGCGTTTCACCCGCCTCGATGCCATCCGCTGAGTTAGCCCAACCGCCGATATTCCACCAAGTGCGATCCTCGTTGCCATTGATACGGAATAGGATCAAAAACCCCTCTGCTCCGGATAGCTTCCGCGCCTTGAGTGTGAGCGTGTAATCTGTCCACTCGCGCTTGCCCGCGAGTGCGCGGATAAATTCTTTTTCCGCCCCCTGCCGAAGGGCTCCTGCTTGAACTTTCCAATCGGCGCTGCTGCCCAGCAATTTCCAGCCTTTCGTATCATTGCTGAAATCGGACTCGAATAACACCTTCCCGTCCGGCGCGGTGACCTTGATGTCTTTGAACTCAGCCGCCGTGTTCCAGGTGCCCACTCCAATCATGCCGCCCGCCACGCCCGCATCTGAGCTGGGCGACTCCACCGTAGTCGGCAACGAAACATCGCCACGATTTTCCGAGAATAGCTTTTGAACGTAATAACTGGGCAAGCCATACCACTTCTCACTGTCAAAATTGATCAAGTCCGGATTCCAAGCGCGGTGGTTCAGGTTCACCAACAACGGCGCATAGCTCGCCATGATGACGTGGTCGGAATTGCGCTCCAGACCAGTCATGAACGCCGCTTCGCCAATTGCACCACGCAGATTGCCGAGCCCACAGTTTTTAGTGACAGCGTATTCGCCGACGAAAATCTTGGGGCTGCTGCGGTCATATTTGTCAAAGTGCGTCGCGTGGCGCATGAAAAATTCCGGCGTGTCGTAGAAATGTTCGTCCACGATGTCGGCCTTCGGCGTGCTCGGATAACCACCCTGCCAGTGGTTCGCGATGAATTTGATTTCGGGATACTTCGCATGAATTGCGTTCACAAATAACGGCCAGCGTTCGCGATACGCCGCGCCGCCATTTTCATTGCCGACCTCGAGATACTTCAAGTTAAACGGTGCCGGATGTCCGTTCCGTGCGCGCGCGCCGCCCCACAACGAATTCGTCGGACCGTTCGCATATTCAATCGCGTCGAGCGCGTCCTGAACCCACTCGTTCATCCGATCCATCGGAATGACTTCTTTGTGGCTCATACCGACGTTGACATCAAATAGCGGCTCGGCGCCGAGGTCTTCTGCGAGTTGGAGATATTCATGATAACCCAGACCGTGCGTGGAGAAATATTTCCAAATGTTCCAGAGCGGCTCACGCACATCCACGTTGCCGATAGTTTTTTTCCAGTGATTCATGTGCTCGAAATCATCGCCCTCCACCCAGCAGCCGCCGGGAAAACGGAGAAAACCTGGATGCAATGCGTCGAGTGATTCTGCAAGATCAACGCGCAAGCCATGATCTTTCCAGGTTTTTTTCTGCAGCAACGAAACCATGTCGAGATACAAAACACCTTTGGCGTCGCCGGAAATTTCCAGCTTGGCTTTGGGGTCGCTCCCGCTCGCGGTCAGATCCAACGTGTGGTATTTCCACCCGCCGTCGATACCGGAAATGTCCCCAGTGGCGAGAATCGCGCCAGTGCTGCTCACTATTTTTACCGTGAGCTTGCCGTCAAATTTCTCGCCGCGAGCCGCGAGCTTGAACGTATAACCATCGCCACTCACAATGTTCATTCCCCAGTAGCCTTCGTTTTCCAGCGTGAACGCGCCATCCGCTTTTACCCGTAGCGATTTACGATTGAAGGGATTTAATGGCGGCAACGACGGTTTGGCCTGCACGTTCGCCGTCGCGATTGTTGCTTCAGATTTGCCGCTAACGCCGGTGAATTTCCAGTCATCCGGCTTGTCTGAATCCTCGAACGAACGGTTGCGCACCAGCTCGGGATAAATACCGCCGTCAGCCGATAAGTTAATGTCTTCAAAGAAAATGCCCCACAACGTCGGCGCAATTGCGTGTGCCGGATGCGCCACGTCCACGGAAATTTTGGCGGGTTGAGCGTTGATTGAAATCGACGACGCGAACAGAGCCGCCACGAAATATTTTTTAAGCTTCATAATTTTAGAGACAGTTTTTCTAGGAGATGACCATTTCGTTTAGTTCAGCAGGCCCAGCCACCCTTCAGACCATAAGCGGCATCGTTCCACGCGAGTTCCTGTTTGAACTGGCGCAGCTTGGTATCCGCATCAATCACGACCACTTCGAGTCCAGCGATTGCGCCGAAATCTTCCAGCATCTCCGTGGTCACGGCTTGACTGAAGCCCGTGTGATGCGCGCCGCCGGCGTAGATCCACGCGGCGCACGCATCTTCAAAGCTTGGACGGCATTTCCACACCGCCTGCGCGACCGGCAACTTGGGCATGGAATGTTCCGGCGTGACAACGTCCACTTCATTGATGAGCAGGCGAAAGCGATTACCAAAATCCATCAACGAAGCATTCAGCGCCGGACCAGCGGGCGTATTGAAAACCAGACGTGCCGGGTCAGCTTTGCCGCCAATGCCAAGCGGATGCACCTGCAACGACGCTTTGCCGTCCGCGATGCTCGGGCAGATTTCCAGCATGTGTGAACCGAGCACGAGCTTATTACCCGGCTGCATATGATAAGTGTAATCCTCCATGAACGACGTGCCGCCTTCGAGGCCATGTGCCATGACTTTCATCGCCCGGACGAGCGCGGAAGTTTTCCAGTCACCTTCGCCGCCAAAGCCAAAACCTGCGGCCATCATGCGCTGCGAGCCGACGCCGGGGAGTTGCGCAAGTCCGTGTAAATCTTCAAATGTGTCGGTGTAACCCTTGAATCCGCCCGTGGTAAGAAATTCTTTGATGCCCAGTTCGATGCGCGCTGCTTCACGAACGGACTTGTGGCGCTTGCCGCCTTTCTTCAAGTCGCCCGCCATCTCGTAAGTGTCCGCGTAAGTTTTGCAAAGCGCGTCCACTTCCTTTTCGGTGACAGCGTTCACGACTTTCACCAAGTCGCCGACGCCGTGAGTGTTCACGGAGAAACCAAATTTGATTTGCGCGGAAACTTTATCGCCATCCGTCACGGCGACTTCGCGCATGTTGTCGCCGAAGCGAACAAACTTCGCACTCTGCCAATCCGCCCAAGCGGCGGCGGCACGCGTCCACGCGCCAATTTTTTCCTGCGTCGCTTCTTCCTGCCAGAAACCGACGACGACTTTGCGGTTCAGCCGCATCCGCGACATGATGAAACCATGCTCGCGGTCACCGTGCGCGGCTTGATTCATATTCATGAAGTCCATGTCAATCGAAGCCCACGGCAGATCGCGATTATATTGCGTGTGCAAATGGCAAATCGGCTTACGCAATTGTTTGAGGCCATTGATCCACATCTTCGATGGCGAAAACGTGTGGCACCACGTCACGAGGCCGATGCACTTCGCGGCGTTATTCGCAGCTTGGCAAAGTGCCGTGATGGCGTCGGGCGAAACCATCACTGGCTTGAAAATTACTTTCACAGGAATCGCGGATGAAACATTGAGCGTCTTGGCGATTTCTTGCGAATGCACGGCGACAGCCTTGAGAGTTTCCGGCCCGTAAAGGTGTTGGCTACCCGTGACAAACCAGACTTCGAATTGTTTTAAGTTGATATTCATAGAGGGATAATTTTAGCGATGGATATAAAGTTAAGGTCGAAATTTTAACGAAACGATTTTCCGGCGAGCATTTTTTTGGGTGCGGCTTCCGGCACGACCAAACGATCAATACCTACGGCAACCAGACCCGCCGCGCGATGACGCGGTGCGGACAGACATTCTACAGAACCAAATTTGGCCCACATGGAACCGGCTTTGATGTTCGTGGCCAGATGTTGCATCACGGCGGCGGGCAGTTCCGTAAGACTGCCGGTGATGATGACGCGGCGCAGGCCGAGAATGTTCAGCGCACTCGCAATCGCCACGGCGGCGGCGTCCAACGTCTGCGCCAGCCACGGTTTGATGCCATTCGTCGAAATGTGAGCATTCAATTCCGCCCAGGATTTTGTTTTGCGCCGACTCGCAGCCGTAAAGCTTTCCAGTAAGCCGCCGGTGGAAACCAGTGTTTCGATACAGCCCACCGCGCCGCAACCGCATTTGCGATGATTGCCCAGCACGGGCGTGTGGCCGAGTTCGCCGCTGATGGGCAACGTGCCTGCCAAGGGCCGACCATCCACGATGATCGCGCCGCCGACGCCCTCGCCAAAATCCACGAGCAGGAAATCATCACTGCCGGGATTCGTGAGCTGGTAACCAAGCGCCAAAGCCCGTTCTTCTTGCACTAACAACACCGGCACGTTCCAGATACGTTTAGCGATCGCGGCGAGGTCAGCGTTTTCCGTCCAGTGAATATTCGGTGAGAAGAGCACGCGATTAGCGGATTCATCCACTACGCCGGGCACGCTCAAGACGACCCCTAATAATTTTTCGCCAGCGATCTTTTCAGCCGAAGCGCGTAATTTTTGTTCCCAATTTTTCGCTGAGCTAGAACTGCTCGTGCCGGTCGGAAAAGTAAAGTGCCATTCATCGCGATCCGGCACACCCAGCGAAAGCCCCGCAACGGTGGTTTCGTTCACGCCGAGTTGAATGCCGAGGATTTGCGCGGCGGATTGGTTCAGGCGCAACTGCCTTCCCGGTCGGCCACGCAAGGCGTTTTCGCCAACCACCGCTTCCGTTTCACGTTGGTTGGTCGCGGGCATGTCCACTTCTTCGAGCACCTCAAGTTCGAGCAATTCATCTACGATTTTTCCGGCCGTAGGCTGGCTCATGCCCAGCGCTTTCGCCAAGTCCGCCCGCGACGCCACACCCAACTTCTGCAATTGCCGGAGCAAGGCACGGCGATTGAGTTGGCCCATGCGGGAAGGAACGTAGATCATTAAATAAAGAAAACTACGAAAGTCCCCCACCTGTCAAGAATGTTCCCTTATCTTTGAGCAAAAAGGTTGCGTGCCGGTCCAATTGCTGGAATTGTCACGTCACAAATTATATGAAATTAAAGACCATCCTCGCAGTCTTCGCCGCCAGCCTGCTCGCGGCGACCACCGTCCCGGCGCAAAACTTCACGAACGCCGAGCTGAGCGGCCTTGTGCAACAAGTCAGCGCTAAACTTAAAGCCGGCGAGAACACCGAAGCCGCGCTCGCCCCGGAACTGAAACAATTCGACGCTCTCCTCGCGGCCCAGAAAGGTGTGAAGACCGTCGAGGCCGCCGAAATCATCTACATGAAAGCGATGCTGTATTTGCAAGTGTTCAACAACACCGACAAAGGGGGCGAGCTCATGCGGACGCTCAAAGATGATTACGCCGGCACCAAATACGGCCAGAGCGCTGCCAAAATCATTGATCAGATCGCCAAGCAAAGTTCCGCCAAAAAAGTTCAATCCGCCCTCGGCACCGGTCTGGCTTTCCCAGATTTTGCCGAAAAAGATCTCGATGGCAAACCGCTCTCCGTGGGTGACCATAAAGGCAAAGTCGTTCTGGTAGATTTCTGGGCCACCTGGTGCGGACCGTGCCGCGCGGAATTACCCAACGTCATCGCCGCTTACAAAAAATATCACGACCAAGGTTTTGACATCATTGGAGTAAGCCTCGATTCAGACCGCGCCAAACTCGACGCTTTCCTGAAGAAAACCGAGGGCATGACCTGGCCGCAATTCTTCGATGGCGAAGGCTGGGCCAATAAACTCGCCGTGAAATATGGCGTGGAATCCATCCCCTTCACCGTCCTCGTCGGCCCGGATGGCAAGATCATCGGCAAAGATTTACGCGGCGACGATCTTGTGGCTGCTGTCGCCAAGGCCCTTGGCAAATAAATCGCCCCATCTGCCGCTAATCAAAAAAAGCCCACGGTGAAAACCGTGGGCTTTTTTTTTAATTTTGAGGAGTTAACGCTCGCATTAGATCCGCTTTGGGCAGCTGCCGAAGCGAGCTCGGCTCGGCTCTTGTCTGGAAATTGAAACGACAGTCTCACACGTCCGTGGCCACGGGTTCCGGTCACGAAACTTTTTGAAAATTTTTCGTGACCATTTGCTAGGTTCACTGTCTATTGCAGCACAGCCATGCACGTTCAGGCACTTCAGCATGAATCGCTTCGGCGCAACCTGCCTTTTTGGAGGAGGCGGCTATGACCCATCCCCACGACCAAGCGCTCAAACTTTTTAATCAACGACTCACCCGTTTGCTCATGCTGCGCCAAGCGGTGCAAGCCCTGACGGTGATGTTGTTCGTCTGGGGCGCCATCGTGCTCGCGACGCGCATCGCCGGTTTTGGCAACGGCAGTTGGTTACTGCTGGGAATTCTTTTGGCCACTCCGGTCGCATTCATCGCCGCCTTATTCGCGCAGAAAAATCGTCCCGCCTCGCACCACGTCCGTGCGAGCTATGATCGGCTGAACGAATGCGGCGGCATCATGATGTCAGCCGAAGCGGCGGACACTTCGGCGTGGCAAAATTTGATCGGCCCGGCGGCAGTGCCGGAACTGCAATGGCGCAGCGGACGCACGATGATTTTATTCTGCGTGGCGGCGGCGTTCGCGGCGACGGCGATACTGCTGCCGGAACGGCTGACGCGGTTGGGCACGCACCGTTCACTGGAAATCGGACAGATCGTGGAACAATTGCAGGCGGAGGTGCAGACGTTGACACAGGAAAAAATCGTGGATGGAAAGAAATCAGACGACCTGCAAAAGCAATTGTCACAGTTACAAAAGGACGCTTCCGGATACGACCCAAATAAGACGTGGGAGGCGCTCGACCATATCAAACAGTCCAATTCCGAAGCGGCGAAGCAGGCGGCAGAAGAGGCCTTGAAGAAAACCGAGTCACTTACGGAAGCTGAGACGCTTGCGAAAGCGATGCAACAAGCCGCCGAGTCTGGCATGAATGAAGCGACGGCGTCCACGGCGACCCAGGCGCTGGCCGCGATGTTGAACGAAGCGAAGTTGGAAGCGGGTATTTTGAACGGGAAGATTCCACCGGAGTTGCTGGCGAATTTGAGCGGGCTGGACAAAGAGCAGATGGAAAAATTGGTCAAGGCTTTGGAGCTGAACAAAAATGCGTTGAGTAACACGATGAGTAATCTAGCCGGGCTGAAGATGATTGATGCGGCGACATTGGCCAAAATGCAGAACGCCATGAAATGCCCGAAAGGCGACGGCTTGGCGGATTACCTTTCCAAGTGTAAAGGCGGGAATTGCAAATCGGAGCTGCTGTTTTCGTGGTTGGCTCGAACGGGCAAAGGCGGACCCGGTGGTGGCGGACCGGATGCCGACATGACCTGGGATAATAACACGTCGGAGGACAACACCAAGTTTCAAGAACATACTCTGCCACCAGCTTCCAATCTCTCGGACGCACAACTGGTGGGCGTGAGCAAGAGTGCGCCAGAGTTGGCGAAGGCGGACACGTTGGCGGCGCGTGGAACCCTTGATAACGCCGCTGCCAGTGGTGGCTCGGCGCATGCCCAAACGATTTTGCCGGAGCATCGGCAGGCGGTGCAGACATTTTTCAAACGGGATGGGAAATAAGCGTGATGAGTGAAGTCTAAGGCTTCACAAAAAACCACGTTTCACGGATCAAGCATCAATCAACAATATGGCTGAAATCATCTTAAAACCTGAAGAACTCCAACCCTCTGCCGAACTGGCGCGGAAAACGTTGGAACAGCTCGACCGCATTCTGCTCGGGCGCAAAGAACTTCACCGGCTGGTGCTCATCGGCGTTTTGGCGCGAGGCCACGTTTTGCTGGAAGGCTTGCCCGGACTTGGCAAAACGGCACTGGTCAAAACCATCGGCCAGATTCTCAAACTCGATTTCAAGCGCATTCAATTCACGCCGGATCTGATGCCGGGCGATGTGTTGGGTTCGCACATCTTGCAAGAAACGGGTTCCGGTAAACGTGAATTGGTGTTCCAACCGGGGCCGGTTTTTACGAACATTTTGCTGGCGGACGAAATCAATCGCGCCTCGCCCAAGACTCAATCGGCAATGTTGGAAACCATGCAGGAAAATTGTGTGACGCTGCTGGGCACCACGCGTCCCCTGCCCCAGCCGTTCTTCGTGCTGGCCAGCCAGAATCCTATCGAATTGGAAGGCACCTATCCGCTGCCGGAAGCGCAGCTGGATCGCTTTCTCTTCCGCGTGATGTTTGACAACGTAGATGCCGAGGTGCTGACGCAAATCATTTCCGAACGGCGGCGCGGTGAATTGCCCACTCCAACGTGGCAGATGGAACGCATTGATCTGGAAACATTATTCGCGACGATGGGAAAAATTTATCTCCCGGCGCCGGTGTCGCGTTACATCGCGCGGTTAGTTACCGCCACGCATCCAGGCAGCGCAGAAGCGACGGAGCCGGTGAATAAATACGTCAGCTACGGAGCCTCGCCGCGCGCCGCCATCGCCATTGCGGAAGCGGCGCGCGGAAATGCGCTGGTATCCGGCCGGCCGAGCGTGGGTTTTGAAGATGTGAAATTGGTGGCGCAACCAGTATTGAATCATCGTTTGATATTGAATTATCAAGCGCGCTTTGACCGGATGACCCCGGCCAAGTTGGTGGCGGAGTTAATAACGCAATTGGATGAAACGGGTTTGAATCTGCCGAAGGATGTGACCGTGGCTAAAGCTAATTAAGATGAAACCTTCAAAATTCAAGGTTGGGCATTCTACCAGACGGCTTTGGTCGGCTTTTTTAATTTTTAATTTTGCATTTTTAATTTCCGTTCCCGCCGCTGAAGAGTTTGGCGACATCGCTGTCTCGGCGGCTTCGATGTATTCCGGCAACACATATCACGGCTACGGCGAGACGCGATTGACGCTTGAGAATCGCTCCCGCGCGAAGCCACATCGTGTGACGCTAGCGTTTCCGAACAACGCATGGAATAACGGCAATGCCATTAACCGACTGGCAGGCACGGTCACTTTGGAACCTGGCGCGCAAGAGATCGTGACGTTGTTGCAACCGCCCTTGCCGGCGAATGGCGACAACAATATCCGCGTGGAAGTGGACGGGCGGCGCGAAGGCGACGTGCGCGCGCCGAATGGCAATAATCATTGCAATTTTTACGGGCGGGGCGGCGGACTGGCGACGTTGTTGATCAGTCGTAATCTGGATTTTGATGCGGTTGGCCATCTCTTCAACGCGGGGCGTGGAGCCTTTACGGCGGCGATGGCCGCGGGCGCGCCAGACTGCGGCGGCGGCGGCGGTTACAAAGTGAATTCATGGATGCCAGACACGCGCCGTTACAACGCCACCAACTGGCTGGAACTTGACTACGACACGCCGCAAGTCGTCGATCGCGTGACAGTTCATTACACGCTTTCGGCCAGCACGGTGGGGTCGCTCACCTTGCGCGGCGCTTCGGGAACTAATTTAGTGCAGCTACCGTTCACCGCTGGACGCAATAGTTACAGCGGTTCCACTTGGCAGGCGGAATTCACGCTGCCCGCGACGACTGAACCCGTGAAAACGGTGCGGCTAAATTTTGGCAAACAAGCGCCACACTCCATCGGCATTGATGCCGTGGAAATTTCCGTCGCCACCAACAGTCAGTGGGCCGCCGAAGCTCGCGCGAGCAGTGATAACAGCGCCTCTACCGCCTCTTATGCACCGGGTAGTAGTGGTGCGAATAATGTGGAAAGTGTCCGGGCTGAAACAGCGGTGAATGCTTGGAGTGAAAATTGGCTGGCCTACACACCGTTCGACGCCGTGGTGTTAAACGCTAACGACCTTGCCAGCTTACCAGCGCCAGTGGCGAGCGCCTTAGGTGATTATCTCTATGCGGGCGGAAATATTTTTATCTCCGGTCAAACGGCGTTACCGAGCGGCTGGCACAACGCGCAAACTAGAGCCATGACTGATGGCACCGAAGAAAGCGTTGGCTTGGGTCATTGCTATATTTTCCCAGCGGAAAACTTGAATACGCTAGATCAAAAAACGCTCCAGATGTTACGCGATCGGGTGCGCGAAACGGGACGTTACTGGCAGAGCTTACCGAGCGACAGCACGGCGGCAAACAACGCCATGCCGGTGGTAAAAAATCTGCAAGTGCCGATCCGCGGCATCGTGGTGATCATGTTGGCCTTCATCATTCTTATCGGGCCGGTGAACATTTTCTGGTTGAATCGCCGCCAAAAACGGACGTGGATGTTATGGACGATTCCGGCAATTTCATTTGCGACGACCTTGGTGGTTTTCGCCTATAGTTTATTGCGCGAAGGGATCACGCCGGACACGCGCATCGCTGGCTTCACCTTGCTCGATCAAACGAGTCATCACGCCGCGACGATGGGAGCGAGCGGGTTTTATTGTCCGCTGACACCGAGTAGCGGATTACATTTTGAGGCCGGAACCGAAGCGACGCCGCTCGTCTCGTTAGGTTACGGCAGCGGCACGGGGCGCGAAGTAGATTGGACGCAGGGCCAACATTTCAGTCGCGGCTGGGTGTCCGCCCGCGTGCCCGCGCATTTTCATCTGCGCAAATCTGAAACGCGCCGCGAACGCATCCAAATCTTGAACGAAAACGGAAAATTGCAAATCGTCAATAGTCTAGGCGCACCCATCAAAGCCCTCTGGTATGCCGACGCCAAACTGAATCTTTACGAGGTGGATAACGTCGCCGCTGGCCAGAAAGGTGGCTTGGTGCCTTCGCAGAAGATCAGCTTAGATAACTCTGGACCGGACGCTTTATTCCGCGAAATCGGCTACACCGCCAGCGCGGATACGGTGAACGAGAAAACGGCGAGGCATCTGACGCCGAACACTTATCTCGCGGCGCTCGACGGAAATCCCTTCCTCGAAAATGCGCTCGGCTCCGCGGCCAGCGCTAAGCGCACCAAAGCTTCCGCCGTTGTCTTTGGCCTCCTCGAAACGCCTGAAACCAAATGAAAGTCCAAGTCAAAAATCTCCGCAAAGAATTCGGCAAGACCGTGGCCGTGGACAACATTTCGTTCTCGTTCGATTCCGGCCATGTGTTCGGATTCGTCGGTCCCAACGGCGCTGGTAAAACCACGACGATGCGGATCATCTCGACCATCGAGGAACCCAGTTCAGGCGACGTGTTGCTCAATGGCATTTCCGTCTGCGAAGAACCGGAACTTGCTCGTCGGGCTGTCGGTTATGTGCCCGATACCCTGCCCGCGCATGCCGATGTGACGGTGCACGAGTATCTGGATTTTTACGCGCGCGCCTACGGTTTACGTGGGAAGAAACGCACGCAAGCTGTCGAGGCGATTGAAGAATTCACCAACGTCGCCGGTATCCGTGAGAAGCATCTCAAGGCGCTTTCCAAAGGCATGAAGCAACGTGTCAGCCTTGGCCGCGCGTTGGTTTACGATCCCGATGTGCTGGTATTAGATGAACCCGCCGCCGGCCTCGATCCACGGGCGCGGGTGGAATTGCGCGAATTGCTCATGCTTTTAGCTCAGCGCAAAAAAGCCATTCTCATCAGTTCGCACATCCTCACCGAGTTGACGGAAATCTGTAACGGCGTGGTCATTATCGAACGCGGCAAGATTCTGGAGACTGGCACGATTGACGATGTGCTCAAGAAAAGCACGCCGCGCCGCACCGTGGCCATCCGCTTACTGGACACGCAAAACGCGCCGCTGCTGAAAGAGTTGTTGCAGACGCCGTTCGTGGAAAATGCCCGCGATGTGGCGAACGAAATCCATTTTGAGTTCACCGGGGATGAATCCGCTGCGTGCGACATACTGGATTCACTCATCGCCAAAAAATATCGCATCATCGAATTTCGCCAGACCAAGCAGAACTTGGAAGATATCTTTATGAACGTCACCAAAGGAGGGGTGCAATGAAACTCGCCATCGTTAAAAGTCATTTCCTCAACTGGCGCGAATGGGAATTCAACCCCATCGTCATCAAAGAACTCCGGCAAGCGGTGCGCAGTTGGGCCGTCACGGGCATGTTGCTGCTGTTTCTGACGGTGCTCTTCATCACGTCGCTTGTATTTCTCGTGGGCCAGAGTTTCGATGTGAACGAAAACATGCAGCTCGGCGCCACGATGTTTTCCGCGTTCGTAGTAATACTGGCTGGAGCCAGCGCGTTTTTTATCCCGCTCTACGTCGGCGTGCGGGTGGCGGCGGAACGACAGGAAAATAATCCTGACCTGCTCTACGTCAGCACGCTCTCGCCCTTCCGTATCGTGCTGGGGAAATTTCTGTGCGGGGCCTACATGGCGGGCTTGTTCTTCAGTGCGTGTATGCCGTTCATGGCGTTCACCAACTTGCTACGCGGCGTGGATTTGCCGACGGTGTTCTTCATTCTGGCCTTCCTATTCCTCGTCGTTTGCGCGGCGAACATGATCGCCATTTTTCTCGCGTGCCTGCCGATGAGCCGGCCATTTAAATTCCTCTTCATCATCTACGGTTTTTTTCAATCCTTCGGCATCGTTGGTTCGCTGATTGGCACGTCGCTCCTGATGATGCGCTCCGGTGTCGGTGCGATGATGAGCGGACATGATTTCTGGATCGGCGTGGCTACTGCCGGAGGTATCGGTCTGGCGTTAACGGGACTATTCTTTGTGCTGACCGTGGCCCTCATTTCTCCGCCGTCAGCCAACCGCGCCCTGCCAGTCCGTATTTATCTGACAGCCATCTGGGTGCTCGGTGGGTTATTGAGTTTAGGTTGGGTGGTTCAAACTGGTGATGGCGACCGGTTGTTTGCTTGGACCTTTCCAACCTTTGCCGTGATGACGTTTGCTCTGATTGTCACCATTAGCAACGCCGATCAATTGAGCCAGCGTGTGCGGAAAACGATTCCCAATACGCGCCTAAAACGAATGTTGGCCTTTCTATTTTACAACGGTGCGGCGGGTGGCTTGGTGTGGCTGAGCTTGCTGTTGACCATCACCTATCTGGTCACACGGCTAGTTTGCGAAACGTTTCCAGCCAGCGTTTCCGTGGAATACCGCAACTGGCTGCCCACCACGACAGTTTATGCATTTGCCTACGCCCTGACTGCGTTACTGATCCACCGGAAATTTCTCGCCAAACGTCCGCCAAAAATTGCCGGCTTGCTGGCCATCCTGCTCGCTGGCGCGTGGGCTATCGTGCCGAGCATCGCGCTTTTTTTCATCAACAAACTCTCTTGGAAATCGCTGGAAGGCATCCAGCTCGGCAACATCTTCAATATCTTTTCCCTGCGCGACTATGATCAGCAGATGGCTCACGAATTCTTCGCCTGCGGCTGGTTTGTGCTGATGGTGCTGCTTAGCTTGAAATGGTTTAGTCGTCAGGTGAAAAACTTTCAACCGAATACACCAACCACGCCAGACAACGCGCCGCCGGTGCTTAAATAATTTTCTCGATGGACGAAACCATCCGACAAGCCCTGCGTGACGGTGAAAAACTCGGTGCGCGCTACGCCCTGCAGGTGCCGCAAGTCGCGGCCAGCGGTCTGATCGGCGCCCGCGCCGGGCGCCGGGCGGGCAGTTCGATTGATTTTCAGGATTACCGCGAGTATGAGCCCGGCGATGATTTGCGGTTTATTGATTGGGGCATCTACGCCCGCACTGATCGGCTGACGGTGAAATTATTTCGCGAGGAAGTAACCCCGCACCTCGATTTGATACTCGATGGCTCGCGTTCGATGAATTTGCCGGAAACCGCCAAAGCACAAGCCGTCGCGCAACTAGCGGCGCTGCTCGCCACCGCCGCTGCCAATGCTCAATGCTCGCAAGCCGTCTGGCTTTCGGCCGAAGGGTTTCAACGGTTGCCCAACGACACACTCACGCCGGGCGCGTGGGACCAACTGGAATTGAATAGTCCGCGCACACCCGAACAAGCTTATGCCATCATGCCGCCGAAACTGCGTCGCCTCGGTGTGCGCGTGCTGATCAGTGATTTGTTGTGGCCCGGCGAACCGCTGCAAATTTTGCGGCGTTTGCGCGAAGGAGCGGCGGCGCTGTTTGTGATCCAGTTGCTCGCTCGCGAAGACGTGACGCCGCCGGAACACGGCAATCTGCGCGTCGTGGACAGTGAAACCGGTGAAGAATCGGAAATCTACATTGATTCCAGTCTGGCTAAGCAATACAGCGAGAATCTGAGCCGGTTGCAACAATCATGGGATGACGCCTGCCGGCAATGCGGTGCGCACCTGACCACTCTCGTCGCCGAAGATCTCGAAACTTCCCTGCATGAATTGGAAGCCATGCAACTGCTGGTGCCCGCATGATTCCGTTCCTGACTTATCCCCTCGCCCTGCTGGCACTGGCCACCGTGCCAGCACTGGCGGCGATTTATTTTTTACGCAATCGGTTCCGGCGGCGGCAGGTTTCCAATCTCTTGCTCTGGCATTTTCAGGTTCAGTCGAAAGCCGGTGGTGCGAAAGTCCATCGGCTCCAACTGCCCCTGCTCTTTTTTCTCGAATTGCTCACGTTACTCCTGTTGGTGCTAGCCGCCACGGGTCCTCACATCAAACTACCCGCATCCACGCGCCCGTTGATCGTGGTGCTAGATGATTCTTTCTCCATGCGCGCCGAGCAGGGAAATATTTCGGCCCAAAAACGCGCGCACGATTTTCTGGAGAAACTATTCCGCCAATCAGCGCCGCCGGCAACTCGCTTGATCCTGGCTGGGAAAGATGCTCGCTCGCTGGGAGCCACGGCCAAAAATTGGCGCGAAGTCGAAACAGTCTTAGCCCAGTGGCAATGCCAGTCCCCAGCGTCAGCCTTGGATGCCGCCATCACCTTGGCCACGGAACTTGGCAAACAGCAGGCAAACATTCTCGTGCTGACCGACCATCAACCGGCGGAGGAAAAAATCACCAGCCCGCGCCTCGTCTGGCAGGCGTTTGGTTTGCCGCTCGATAATTTTGCCATCGTCAACGCCTCGCGCACGGCGTTTGGCGAACAAGATCGCTGCCTGTTGGAAGTGGCGAATTATTCCGGCGGCACGCGCACTACGAAATTGCTGGTGCAGACGAGTTCCAATGCCGTGCAAAGTTCGCTCATCACGCTGGGCCAAGGCGAAAGCCAGCGACTCGTGTTTAATATTCCGTCCACCGCGCCGATGCTGCAAGCGACGCTCGCCACCGATTCACTGGCGGAGGATAATGAAGTGAAATTGCTGCCACCGATTCGCAAGCGAGTGCGCGTGCAGGTGGCACTGGCGGATGAAGCTCTGGCAAACCTAGTCAATCGCACATTAGAAGCGACCGGCTTGCGCGCGGCGATTTCCGAGCAACCGGAATTGATAATTCACGAGACGGATTCGCTGGCAACGAGCAATTCCTGGAGCCTGCGCTGGATTAGTGCGGGCGCAACGAATGCCTTCACCGGGCCATTCATCGTGGACAATTCGCATCCGCTGGCGGCAGGCATTGCTTTGGAAGGCGTCATCTGGGCGGCGGCGAACGCCACCAATTCGCCCGGCGACGTGCCGGTGATTCTCGCGGGTAACACGCCGTTGCTAGCGGCGCGTGAAGATATATTTGGAAGGCGACTGCTGACGTTAAATTTGAATCCCGGACTTTCCACGCTCACCAGCACGCCGGATTGGCCAATTCTCTTCTGGAATATTTTATCGTGGCGCATCGCCGAGATGCCTGGCTTGAAAGAAAGCAATGCCCGCCTCGGTGCGGAAGTCATCCTCAAAACCACGGATGAAGCGGTCACGGTCACGCAGCCGGACGGAGCAGTGAAGTCGTTCAAGAAAACCGGTGGCGAACTCGCGTTAGAAACGCCTCTCGCGGGAATCTATTCCGTGGCCGTAGGCACGGTGACGAATCAATTTTCCGTCAACGCCCTCGCCGCTGACGAATCGAATATCTCGCGTGCAATGAGCCAGCAATGGGGGCGGTGGGGCGATGAAACCGAACGGCGCATAGAGGACACCTCCGCTGTCTGGCTGCTTGGTCTACTCGCGCTGGCGTTGTTGACGCTGCATTTGTATCTGCTCAAAACGCTGAAAGGAGGCAGCTAACATGTTCGTGTTATTTCAGCCGGTGTGGTTGCTGCTGTTGATTCCGTTAGCAGCCGCTTGGTATGCGTGGCCGTTGCCGAATCGTGGCTTAAAATTTCTGCGGGCATTAATCTTTCTATGCATCGTCGTCGCCTTAGCACAGCTGGCCATCAAACTGCCCGACCGCGCGGGCACAGTGATTGTGGTAGCCGACCGCAGCGAATCCATGCCGGCGAATGCCGCCGCTTCGGAAAAAGAAATCATCGGCCTGCTCCACAAATCTATGGGGCCGCGCGATCAACTCGGCGTCGTGGCCTTCGGGCGGCAGGCGGTCATTGAGCAATCACCGCAGCGCGGCGAATTTGGCGGCTTTACTGCACAAGTGGGCACGGATCATTCCAGTCTGAATGACGCACTGGAATCAGCGCTTTCTGTGATTCCTCCCGATGGTGGTGGACGCATCTTGGTGGTGTCAGACGGCAAATGGACGGGCAAAGATCCTGCGGCAGCGGCGGCCCGCGCCGCTGGTCGCGGTGTGGCGGTGGATTATCGTTCGTTGTCGCGGCCGCAAGTGAGCGATGTCGCCATTCAAAGTTTTCTCACTCCTCAATCAGTCCAGCCGGGGCAGGCGTTTGTTCTGAGCGCGTGGGTGCAATCGCCCACAGATCAGGAAATCCGCTATCAGCTTCGGCGCGGCAACGAAATCATTTCGTCCGGCAGCAAAAAGATTTCCGCTGGCCGCACGCGTTTAATGTTTCGCGACCGCGCCGCGAAAGCAGGCGTGAACGAATATAGCGTCGCGATCGAAGGCCCGCCGGATGACCCGATTCCCGAAAACAATACTGCGCGAGCCCTTGTGGGCGTGGAAGGTGCCAAGCCGGTGCTGATCGTATCTGCGGCGGGAGAAGCGTCCGGATTGGTGAAAGTTTTGCGCGGTGGTTCCATTGAAGTCGTCGGCAAGACGCCAATTCAATGTGGATGGTCATTGGCCGAGCTATCGCAGTATTCCTCGGTCATTTTGGAAAATGTTCCCGCCGGTCAGATCGGCATGAACGGTATGGAAACGCTGGCGGCGTGGGTCGAAGAAACCGGCAGCGGTTTGGCGATGACTGGCGGCCAAAAATCTTACGGGCCGGGCGGCTACTTCAAATCGCCGCTGGAACGCATTCTGCCCATCTCGATGGAGATGCGACGCGAGCATCGCAAATTGAGCGTGGCCGTGGTCGTGGCGTTGGATCGCTCCGGCAGCATGTCTATGCCGGCGGGCGGCGGCCGTATCAAGATGGATCTGGCGGACCTCGGCACGGTGCAAGTGTTGGATCTGCTTTCGCCCGTGGATGAAATCGGCGTGTTCGCCGTGGACACCACGCCGCACGAAATCATGCCGCTCGACACCGTCGAAAAAAACCGTTCGTATCGAAATCAGATTTTGGCCATCGGTTCGCAGGGCGGCGGTATTTATATCTACGAAGCGTTGGTCGCTTCGGCGCGCATGATTCAGTCCGCCAAAGCGCAGACCAAACATATCGTGCTCTTCGCGGATGCGGCGGATTCGGAACAATCCATGCACTACGAGGAAATCGTGGACAAGCTGCGCGAAGCCGAAGTGACCATCAGCGTCATCGGCCTCGGCACCGAACGCGATGTGGATGCGAATCTCCTGAAAGACATCGCCAAACGCGGCGGCGGCGAATGTTATTTCAGCGCCGACCCAGATGAAATTCCGCGCATCTTTGCGCAAGACACGTTCACCATTGCACGCAGCACGTTCATAGATCAGCCCACGCCATTTGAGTTCACCGCCGGTTATTCATTGCTTGGCGCGTCGCCCGCTACCGCTGCACCTGCGCTCGGGGGCTACAATCTGTGCTACATCCGCCCTGAAGCGAACCTGGCCGCCGTCACCACGGACGAATACAAAGCACCAGTGGTCGCTTCGTGGAATGCGGGGAATGGTCGCGTGCTGTGTTATCTCGGCGAAGCGGATGGGAAATTCAGCGGCGACTTCGCGAAATGGAATCAGGTCGGCGAATTCTACGCCACGCTCGCCCGCTGGGTCGCGGGTAAACATCAGCCCTTGCCGGATGAATTATTGCTCACGCAAGAAATCCGCGAAGGCGTCGCCGTCGTGCAATTACATCTCGACCCCGAACGTAAAGGCGAACCCTTCGCCGCCCTGCCCCGCGTGCGCGTTTTGCATGGCTTGCCCGGAGCCGCACCGACGAAAGAAACCATCACGCTGCGCTGGAAAAATGCGGATCTATTGGAAGCCATCGTCCCCATCGCGGGCCAGGAAACAGTTTTGAACACGGTGGAAATCACCGGTCAACCTGCCGTGACGTTGCCCGCCGCGTGTCTGCCGTATTCGCCGGAGTTCGCGCCGGATCAACCGGGGCGCGGAGCCGCCACGCTCGCGCAAATCGCCACGACCACCGGTGGTCGCGAGCGCGTGGAGATTCCCAAAATCTGGAGCGAGTTGCCCGTGAAATCCCGCTACGTCGAACTCGCGCCATGGTTGCTCGTGTGCGGAGCGATTTGCTTCCTGCTGGAAATCCTCGAGCGCCGCACGGGTTGGGTTTCAAAATTATTCGGACGCAAAGTCATCGTTAAAATAGACGCTGACGAAGGGGAGATTTCTGAAACCAAACCAGCTGCCAAAGCGGCGTTCCCTTGGCTCCCTCGCAAGCCCGCACGCGCGGTAACGAAATCTACCGCACCCCAAACCAAGCCAGCCGCAACCACGGCTGCTCCTGCCAACGCCACGAAACCCGCTCCCGAACAACCCGCCAGCACGGAATCCGCCATTGATGCGTTGCGCAAAGCTCGCGAACGCGCCAAGAACCGCACGGATAAAGGCGGGTGATTCCTAACTGGTAGGGCGAAGTTGCTGCTTCGCCCAGACATCAAGGCGGCGGAGCACCGCCGCCCTACCGCTCCATCAAAATCGGTGTTTCATCTCTGTTTCATCTGTGGCTAAGATAACCGCGTGATTGCTTTGCTTGATTACGGTTCGGGAAATTTACGCAGCGTGCACAAGTCCTTGCTCAAGGTCGGCGCGGACGTGCGCCTCGTGCAACACCCTGAAGAGATTGGCGATGCTTCTGGTCTGGTATTGCCCGGCGTCGGCGCGTTCGACGATTGCATCCATGCCCTCCGCCACCAAGGCTTGCTCGCCGCCTCCCAAGAATTCATCAAGACCGGCAAACCCTTTCTCGGCATCTGCGTCGGTTATCAGGCGTTGTTTGAGAAGAGCGAAGAATTCAATTCCTGCGCCGCCGGTCTTGGCGTGTTCGCGGGCAAAGTCGTCCGTTTCACCGAAAAGCCCGGGCACAAGATTCCGCAGATCGGGTGGAATCAATTGGAGATCGTGCGTCCGGATTGCCCGCTCTATCGCGGTATCGCGAACGGCAGCTACGTCTATTTCGTGCACAGCTTTTATCCGCAGCCGGTGGATGCGAGCATCGTCGCCACGCGCACGGATTACGGCGATAACTTCGCGTCGTCCGTCTGGCGCGACAATGTTTTTGCCACGCAATTTCACCCGGAGAAAAGCCAGAAGATCGGCCTGCAACTGCTGAAGAATTTTGTCGGGCTGACATGATTTTTGTTTGGCTCGAAAGCGGAGACTAAAAGTCTTGTTCGCATCCAGAACGAAACGTGATACAGTCGTGTTGTGAGCATTCCCCTCAAGCTGCTGGTTGCAGGGTTGGCTTTGCTGGTTCTTAATCTACAGCTTTGCGCGCAAGTCTTCTTCTCACCTTCTGGTAGCTATGGCGTGGACGGTGGGCCTACTTCGTTAACAGCGGCGGATGTAAATGGAGACGGCAAGCCTGATTTGATCAGCGCAAATTTCAACACTAATACACTTTCAGTTTTGACCAATAATGGAAGTGGGGGATTTGAGCTTATGGGTTCCTACACTGTAGGCAACAATCCCATTGCAGTCACAGCGGCGGATGTGAATGGAGACAACAAGGTAGACTTAATTTCAGCCAACCATGGTTGGCCACCCGTTTATGGCAACACTCTTTCCGTTTTGACGAATGACGGCAGTGGCCACTTTACATTCGCGGCTTCGTTGGTTGTGGGGCAAATACCTTGGTCGGTCGCCGCTGCCGACGTCAACGCTGATGGCAAGATGGATTTAATAAGCGCTAACGAGGGTGAAGGAACACTTTCGGTCATGACGAATGATGGCTGTGGTAGCTTTACACTGTCCGGGAAATATTCCGTAGCAAGTTTTACCACCTCGGTGACAACCGCTGATGTTAATGGAGACAGCATGCCAGACATGATATGTGCCGTTTTCTCGCCAATAAAACCCTATGTTTTTCTAACCGGACTGACCGTGTTTACAAATAATGGAAGCGGGGGCTTTGTCCTTGCCGCCAACCTAGGTGCCGGTTCAAACCCCTACGCGGTTACGACGGCAGATATAAATAGCGACGGGAAGGTGGATTTAATCAGCGACAACCCCGTCATTCAAAACGCCAAGGTTTCGGTATTCACTAATAACGGATACGGAGGTTTTCAACTCGCACCAAATTATTCACTAGAAAATAAATTTGCTCCGGTGGTCGCAGACATAAATGGGGATGGCTGGGTTGATTTGGTTTGCTGCAATGCCACCAATAATATTTTTATTTATACAAACAATATGAATGGCGGCTTCGCACTCGCATCCACGTTGGTTTTAGGAAGCAATCCCACTTGGTTCGTTACCTCCGATGTAAGTGGCGATGGCCGGTTGGATTTAATTAGTCAGAACAATGACAGCACGCTTTCGGTTTTTACCAATGTCTTAACTTTCCTGCCACAGCTTGCTCTGAAACGGTCAAACAACAATGTGATCGTCTCATGGCCTTCATCCTGGACCGGTTGGGCGGGCTGGAATCTGGAAGCCAGCACTAGCCTAAACAGTCCCAACTGGACGACTTTCAGCGGAATGATTGGCGACAATGGAACCACTCAAACTGCCACTAATTCTACATCGCCCGGAAATCTTTTCTTCCGTCTCGCCCATCCGTAGGCGCGAGGCGCAAAGGTAAATTGAACATTCCCGTTTACTGCTTCGCTCGCAGCAACGCCGCCAAATCGTATTTCACCAAATCCCCGATGCGTTCCAGCGTGATGTCCGCCGGTGGATAGGTGGCTACGGCTTTGGGGTCGAGCGCGTAATGGCCTTGGCGCGGGAAGACGGTGGTCAGGCGGTCGCCCCAGACTTTTTTCATCGCGGTCAAGATGCGCAGCTTGTCGTCCATCATCACGTAATGTTCCGCCGGGAAACGCTGCTCCACGTCGTCGAGTTCGTGTTCCTTGTGGACGTAGATGAGCGCGTGGCCATCTGAGGTGACTTCGCTTTTTCAGGCCAGGTAATTTGTTAGTCTGGGTCGACCAAGAAAGGACCAGACCATGAAAGGCAAACGGTATACAACGGAAGACAAGATTCGCATCCTGCGGGA
>CAIWFB010000311.1 GCA_903911825.1 uncultured Verrucomicrobia subdivision 3 bacterium | reverse complement strand
TTGAGTCCATTGAACGGCGGTGGGATTGGTGATTTCCAATAAACCAGATTTTACCGACACACCTTTGAGCAAGAGATTATCGTCGCCGGATAAAATCATCTGCGGATAAATCTCCTTGGCATCCACGCCAACAAAGCAACTGATATTTTTTGAGTTTAGGCCTGAACCAAAATTTGTCGCACCGACCTGATTAGTTGATTCATTACAAAGCAATATTTTGGGTGTTCCCAGCTCGTTCGACATCACTTGAAAAATTTCGATTACATTACCGACCGAAGCAAATTCCATAGCACCTCCATTGGTGACAGAAATATCCATCTGGTATTTATCATTGTTGTCCCCACTCCAAAGTCGAAAGGCAAGACCGATCTGCTTAAGGTTATTAACGCAATTGATTTTGGAAGATTTTCTTTTTGAAGCCGCCAACGCGGGCAAAAAGATCAAAGCTAAAACGAGAAGTATGGCTACAACCACACCGACTTCAAACAACGTCATCGCGGCGTTGTGTTTGGGGGAGAGGCGCAGTTTCATAGTGCGCCCGGGAAGTTACTTTTTCGGCCCACCCGCTTGCGTGAGCGCAAAAATAATCAGCCCAACAATAATGACACCCACGATGATGCCACCGATGAGGAAATAGGTGTTGGCTTTGTTTTTCTTCTTGGAGAAAACGGTATTCGTATCGAAACCAGCGGGACGCACGCCGCCTTGTTCCAGATCGCTCAAGCTGACGCCGCGCGGGATGACCATCGTGCCATCCACGGACTTCTTGGGCGCTGCCGGAGCGGGTGCGGGTGCCGGAGCAGATCCAACTGGCGCAGGAGCCGCAGCAGAAACGGGCGTGCCGTCGTCAATTTTCAGTTCCACTTGGCCGAAGCGCAACGTCTGGCCGGGCTTGAGGACGATTTCGGAAATTTTTTCGCCGTTAAGAAAAGTGCCGTTCGTCGAGTTTAAGTCTTTGATGACGATGTCACTACCGCGCAAGAGGATTTCGGCGTGGTGGCTGGAAACGGAACCATCAGCGATCTGAAACGTATTGTCCTCCACGCGACCGACAGTGTTGCGTTCGATGTTGAGTTCGAACGTGCGACCGGTCATGCCTTGATTGAGGATAACAAGTTTGGCCATAGATTCTTTCTGCGATTATGAGCGTGGAACGGTTCAAGTCAAACGCAAATCCATCAGCCGCGCTTCTTGATGAGTTCGCGGAACTCACCAAACAACGGCGAAGAATCATGCGGGCCAGGCGCGGCCTCGGGATGATACTGCACGCAGAACACCGGCTTGGTCTTGTGACGCAACCCTTCGACGGTCTGGTCGTTGAGATTGATCTTGTGAACGGCGACATCGGACGGCAGCGATTTCGCATCTACGGCGAATCCGTGATTCTGCGACGTGATCTCCACTTGGCCATTTTCAAGGTCTTTCACCGGCTGATTGCCGCCGCGATGACCGAACTTGAGCTTAAAGGTTTTACCGCCGAGCGCTTGGCCAAGAATCTGGTGGCCGAGGCAGATGCCGAAAATGGGAATGCCGGAATCCAACAGCGTCTTCACTTCGCGCACGATGTAATTCAGCGCAGACGGATCGCCAGGGCCGTTGGAGAGGAAAATACCAGCGGGTTTGTATTTGAGCGCATCTGCGGCAGTCGCGGTGGCGGGCAACACTTGCACGCTAAAACCTTGCTGCCGCAAGCGACGGAGAATGTTGTATTTCATCCCGTAGTCGAAGGCGACAATCGGAATATCAGCGGCGGGCAGCGGCTTGCGGACATTGCGCGCGTCGGCCATTTTCAAACCACGCACCAGATCAAACTCCGCGCTCTGCTCGTCCTTGGCGTCCCATTGGAACGCTTCTTTGTGCGTGACTTCTTTGACGTAATCCACGCCTTCAAAAACGAACTCCTTGGCTCGCTGCACCGCTTCGGCTTCCGAAATATTTTCGGTGGTGATGAAACCGTTCAATGCCCCGCGCACGCGCAGTTTTTTGGTCAAGGAACGCGTATCAATGCCCTGAATGCCGGGAATGCCGTTCTGCTCCAAATATTTTTCGAGCGACAAATCTGCGCGCCAATTGCTGACCACCGGCGAAAGCTCACGAATCACGAAGCCCGCCGCATGGGGACGCCACGATTCCACGTCCTGCAAATTCACGCCGTAGTTGCCGATGAGCGGATAGGTCATCGTCACGATCTGGCCTTTGTATGAGGGATCGGTGAGGATTTCCTGATACCCCGTCATGGAGGTGTTGAAGCAAACTTCGCCACAGGCCGACGCTGGTGCGCCAAAACCTGTGCCGTGAAAAATGGAGCCGTCTTCGAGGGCTAGAATCGCTTTCATCAAAATTTTCAAGATACTAGCAGGCAAGCAAGTTGGTTCAAGCGTGAAGCGATTTGCGTGCGGAAATTTTTGAGCTACTGTGCGCGGTCAATGACTACACACCTTTTTGAAACGGAACAATGGCTGCCCGTCACGCGCGAAAAAGTTTTTCCCTTCTTCGCCGACGCCCGCAATCTGGAACTCATCACCCCGCCCTGGCTGAATTTCACCGTGCTCACGCCCGGCGAAATCAAAATGGCTCCGGGCACGCTTATCGATTATCAATTGCGCATCCACGGCATTCCGGTGCGCTGGCGCACGGAGATTGCCACGTGGGAACCGCCCTTGCGCTTCACCGACCAGCAATTGCTCGGGCCGTATCGGCGCTGGCATCACACGCACACCTTCACGGAACGCGACGGCGGCACGCTGTGCCATGACCGTGTGGAATATTCCGTGCCCGGTGGCGCGTTGGTGAATTGGCTCTTTGTGCGCCACGACGTGAAGAAGATTTTCAACTACCGCGCCGTCGCCCTCGCGAAACACTTTGGCGTTTCGCCAGTGTGAGCGTGAATAAAATTCCCGCCGCCATTGGCATAGCGGCGGGAATAATTCAGCCTCAGGCCAGCGCCCACGGTGCGCGATTCGTGCGCTTGATGAATTGCGCCGCTTCCGGCGCGTTGGTCACGCGCATGTTCGGTCCATCCCACTCCAATTTCTTGCCCACGCGCAGCGAGACGCAGCCGAGCAGCATGATTTCCGTGAGTTGCGCGCCCACGGCGAAGCGCGAGTAGCAATCTTCCGGCTTACCCGCCTTGATCGCTTCGATCCATTCGCGATGATGACGATAATCGCTGTCGCCCTTGGCCGCGTTGCGGGGCAACGATTCCGGCACCGCCGTGATGGCTTCGTGCTTTTTGTAATGCGTGAATTTCTTTTCGTCTTTCAGTTTGATGAACGAATCCGCGCCGTAATCGTCCGGTGAAAAAATCTGTCCCTTGTCGCCGATGAGCAAGCAACCGCTGCCCGGCACTTCGCCGCGAAAGGCTTCGATATCCGCCGTCAGATCGCGCGGCGGTTTATTGCTGCCATCATGCTTGCCGGGTTGACCGGGCACCGCTTGACCGCCATCGAACCACCAGAGCGTGCACGGATCCAGCGTCAACGTGTCTGTGCGGTGGAAGAATGATTTGTGCTGAGCCGGCACCTGGATTTTCCGGCCCGGAAATTGGAACCGGATCTTGGACGCGAGCGGATACGTCTCCTGATTCATCGGCGTGATCGCTTCCGCTTCGATTTCCGTCGGGTAACCCAAGCCCAACGAACGGAACGGCATGTTCACCGTGTGGCACGCCATATCGCCCAATGCCCCCGTGCCGAAATCCAGCCAGCCGCGCCAGTTGAACGAATGATACACCCCCTGCTTGTAAGGCCGCACCGCCGCCGGCCCCAGCCAAATATCCCAATCCAACGTCGACGGCACCGGGTCGCTGCCGGACGGACGCTCCAAGCCCTGCGGCCACACCGGACGATTCGTCCACACATACACCTCCCGCACCTGGCCGATGACTCCGGCCTGCACAAACTCCACCGTGCGCCGCAACCCATCCGCCGCGCTGCCCTGATTGCCCATCTGCGTGACCACCCCCGTGGAATGCGCCAGATGACGCAAGTAACGCGCCTCGTGAATCGTCTGCACCAGCGGCTTCTGGCAATACACATGTTTGCCCAAACGCATCGCGTGCGACGCCGCAATCGCGTGAAAATGATCCGGCGTGGACACCGTCACCGCGTCAATGCTCTTGCCCATCGCCTCGAACATCTGGCGGTAATCCTGATAGAACTTCGCCTTCGGATATTTTTTCAACTGACCCGCGCAACGCGCCGCATCCACATCGCACAGCGCCACGATATTTTCCTCCGCACAATGATCCGTGTCCGACTGGCCCTTGCCCATCGCCCCGATGGACGCCACGTTCAATTTACTGTTCAGATTTCTACCCCGCACCAACGTGGGCACCCCCAACGCGAGAGCGCCGGTAGCGAGCGTGGCGGTTTGGAGAAAAGCGCGGCGGCTAGGCAAGCGCGACGACGACGGCTGGGATGATTTCATGGCCGAAAATTAACAGGCAGTTTTTAAAAACAAAACAATTTCTGCCACCACCACCGACAAATCTTGCCGCGCCCCCCCCGACCCCGCACCGCCGTCCGGCAACCGCCGGGGGGCCGATTAATTCTGATGGACAGAAATTTGCGCCAAGAATACAGTCGCCCGCATGAAAGTTGATCGGCCGCAACACTTCAACGCACTCACTAGTTCGGCAGCATTCACACCATGAAACTTTTTAGCATAATTTTAATTGGGATAGCGTTGAGCATTACTGGCTGCGCCACGATGAACCCCTCCATCACTGGTTCGGCCGCACCATTTAGTGTGCGACGCGACATTGGACACATGATTGCTTATGTTGATGCAGGCAAAAGTCCCGATTGCAAGGAGCGGCGACAGATTACCGTCGAGTCGGTGCCCTCGGATAAGCCCGGCACTACTGTCGAGAGATGGCGTGTTGAGCGTTGTGGAACGGTTAAGTTTTATCGGGTGACCTTCACTCCGACTCCTGCCCAAGGTGGATATGATTATTCGGTGAAGGCAGAACCATGACGCATCCGTAGCCTAATACCTGAATAGGACACACACTTCAACCCACTCACTAATTAGGCAGCATTGCACGCCATGACAACTATCCTAGACTACTTCCCTCATTTGGGATTACGGAAGATAGTATTGGTTATATTTGGTTCCATAGCGCTCTTCGGGATTATTTCATGCTTCTGGTTGGGATTGACCACAGGCGTAGTTCACAAGCATGGCAAAGACTATAAGCGAGAGGAGCAGCCATTTACATTTTGGTCCATTGTGGGGTTTTATGGATTAGTTATTGCATGTGTTATCGCGGTTTTTGTTATGTATTTAGTGAAAGGTATGAGATGAGGAAGCTGCCTAATATGAAGATAAGCTGAACAAAAACTCTCCGGTCACCAAACCTCTTTCCCCAAAAACCAAACCAGCGCGGCAGGCCTTTCGCCCGTCGCGCTGGTTTTTAGTTGCGGGCGCGGCTCACGGCGGCGGCGTGGGCGCGGGCGGGGTGGGCGGGGTGGGCGTGGCGGGAGCATCGTCGGCAAAGACCACGCCCCAACGTTCGCATTTGATGCGGCGGCTGCTGGCGTCGGGGTCTTTGCGATAGAAAAATTCCACGCTGTCCCAGATGTCGATGGCGAGGGCGAGGCCTTCGTCGTAGAACGCTTGCAATTGTTCCCGTTGCAAGTCGGTGGCGGTGAGGGCGAGCTCGCTTTGATTCCGCGCGGCTAGGAAGGCGGCCGCTTGCGCATTCACTTCGGCGGCGCTGGGCAATTGCATGGCTACATAAGCGCCCCCTTCGGCGGTCTGCCGGTCGGCTTCGCCGGCAACAATTTTATTGGCTACTTCGCTGAGGTCGTCGTAACTGCGCAGCACGGGGATAGTAGTCGCCCCGAGATCGCGTCCGTAATAACCCCGCGCTCCGGGCTGAAACGTGCCGCGCGCGATGCCCATATCCAGCACTTGATGGAAGTGCGAACAATACAGGGTCAAGCGCCGGGCTTGCGTTTCCAAGGCGGCGGTCTTGGGCGCTTGCTCGGCCAAGGCCACATCCACATCCGTATCTTCCTTGAGCAAACGGTTGAGGAAACTGGTGGGCACCGTGTCATTGAGTTGGTTCCAATGGTCGGTGCTGATGGCGCGGTCGGCGGGGTTGGCGATGAGTTTCCATTCGTCCCGCGCTTTACGCAGGGCGCGGATGATGGTGATCATGCTATTGGGCAATCGGCGGGAGGGCATAGGAGTCCTTTCGTTGATGGTTATGGTTGGGGAGTGAGGGAGAAATGGCGTAAAAATCGGTCAAATGCGGGTAAATCATTGATTTTCTGCGACAAGGACGGAATTGGGCGAACCGCAAGGGGCTGCGGAGCTTAGTCCGCCGGTGGTTTTTGAACCGCAAGTCAGTCCGGAACGTGTTCCGCAGGTGGTTTTGGTTCCGCAAGAGGCTCCGGAACGTATTCCGCTGGTGGTTTCGGAACTGCAAGTGGCTCCGGCGGCAACTCCGCCGTTGGTTTTGGTTCCGCAAGTGGCTGCGGAGCGGGTTCCGGACGGGTTGGCGGTTCGGCAATCGGCAGCGGACTAAGCTCCGGAGGGGTTGGCGGTTCCGCTCGGCACCCCCGGACAGGCGAGGCGGGATAAAAGATTCCCCGCAACCAGCGTCGAGCAGCGCCGGAACGACCTGAACGATTCTATGACCATCGGCCATCATAAAATAATTGCGAAGTGCGCCCGAAAATTTCCACCGGCGGAACCGTTTGTCAAGCGAGGCGACTGGGCGAAGGGGAACGTCGGCGGGCCAGCGTGTAAAAGGTAGGGACAGACCGCCGGGCTGTCCCCGCCCGCAGCGGAGCGAAGGGCGGAACGAGGGTGGTAAGTCGTGCGCTGGGGAAGTTCGCGTCCGTCGCCTGACGCGGCGCTCGGCGACGGGGACGGCGCAGCGCGCCACCCCTCCCCTGCGCTGGCGAAGGTGAGGCGGCGGGAAGTAAAAATCAGAGCGGACTCACGTCCGCTGCCACAGGGACAATAAAAAAGCGCGGACGGCTTTCGCCATCCGCGCTTGGAATTGTTAGCAGCTTACTTGACCGGCACTTCGGGGGCGGCGGCAGCAGCTTCTTTGTCGCGGTCTTCCATCGCGGCTTTGCGGGAGAGACGGACACGGCCTTTTTCATCCACGCCGAGGCATTTGACGGCAATCTCGTCGCCGACTTTGCAGATGTCTTCGGTGTTCTTCACGCGGAAGTTGGCGAGTTCGCTGATGTGCACGAGGCCGTCTTTGCCAGGGAGGAATTCAACGAAGGCGCCGAATTCTTTCACCGTCACGACTTTGCCGCGATAGATCTTGCCGATCTCAGCTTCAGCAGTGATACCGCTGATGGCGTCCACCGCGATCTTCATCCCTTCCGCCGAGACGGAGAAGATGTTGACCGTGCCGTCGTCTTCGATGTCGATTTCGCAACCGGATTCTTCGACGAGGCGTTTGATGTTCTTGCCGCCTGGCCCGATGATGGCGCCGATCTTCTCGGGGTTGATCTTGAGGGTGGTGATGCGGGGCGCGTATTGGCTGATTTCCTTGCGCGGGGCGGAAATGGTCTTGGCCATTTCACCGAGGATGGCGATGCGGGCGATGCGGGCTTTTTCCACGGCAATTTCCATGATGGAATGCGGGAGGCCTTTGAGCTTCAAGTCGAGCTGGAAGCCGGTGATGCCCTTCTCGGTGCCGGCGATCTTGCAGTCCATGTCGCAATACGCATCTTCCCAACCGATGATGTCGGTGAGGAGTTCGTATTTGGAGATGGTGTCGCCGCTGTATTCGGTGCAGATACCGACGCTGATACCAGCGACGGGGCGAATCATGGGCACGCCGGCGTCGAGCAAGGCGAGGGTGCCGCCGCAGACGGAAGCCATCGAGGTGGAGCCGTTGGACTCCATGATTTCGCTGACGACGCGGACGCAGTAGGGATAATTTTCAATCGGGATCATCGGCTCGATGGAACGTTCCGCGAGCGCGCCGTGACCGATTTCGCGACGACCAGGCCCAGAGATGCGGCCGGTTTCGGCGACGGAGAAATTAGGGAAG
>CAIWFB010000310.1 GCA_903911825.1 uncultured Verrucomicrobia subdivision 3 bacterium | reverse complement strand
CATCGCGCGCTAACATCACGCCGCCGTTGGTGCCCAGGTCAAACATCGTCGTGCTGCTACCGGTGCCGCCCTGCCAGCGAAAGAAGCCGGACGACTTCAGGGTGACGAGACCGCTGTAACCGCTCATCGTCATCGTGCTGCGGGCCGAAAAGGTAGCGTTGCCAGCGATATTGAAATCCAAATTGGCGCTCCCGCTCAACGCGCCGCCCAACGCTTCATTAAAGTTGGCCGGGCCCGTCACCAGCACCGTGGAAGGTGCGGCTACGGTGATGGGATTGTTATAAATGGCGGGCCCGCCGGCGGCGATGAGTGAAACCGCGCCACCATTCAGGGTCAGCGCACCCGAGCCGAGCGAAGTGATATTGCTGAGGATCAATGTGCCTTCATTCAAAGTCGTGCCACCGGTGAATCCATTCGTGTTGAAAAGTGTCAGAGTGCCGCTGCCGGATTTGGACATATTCATGGAGCCGCTCAACGCGCCGCTGCCACTGATGATATAACTATTGGTGGAATCGAACACAAACGACGCGGGCGAAACGGTCGTGGACAGATTAATGGCGGGCGTGTTCGAGCCGGTATCATCAAAGGTCACCGCGTCGTTATTTTTGAAGGCGGCGAGGCTGGAGCCATTGAACCAGTTCGAGACGCTGGTGTTCCACGTGTTCGCCGAACCATCGCCGCGCCAAGTCAGATTTGCGGGCAGCGGTGCGGACACCGTAGAAATCGTGACACCGATCAGTGCGCCGTTGAAGGCCGCGGCGCTGGCTGGCGGCGCAATCGGCGTGACGCAGACGGTGACGGCGACGTTGAGACTGTAACTGCCTTCCGTGACGATGAAATTAAAACTCCCGAGGCCGGAGAAATTCGCCGTGGGGATGAAATGTGCGTTCGTGGCGTTAAGTAGCGCCACGGTGCCGTTCGTCGCATTGGTCAGGCTAAATGTCGCGCTGGCCGAGAAACCGTCGGTAAACTGCCGGAGATTGATATCTACCGCCGTGTTGGTTTGCGTGACGGCGTGCGGTGCGGCTAGCCAGTTCAGATAATTTTCCAGCAGGGAATAACCGGTGAGAGTGTTCGTCTGTGGATTGGCGGCACTCGTGCTGGAGCCGTTGGCGAGTTCCCAGTAGTCGGGCATGCCATCGTTGTCCGTGTCCGTCGGCGCGATGAGCGGGAGGATGGTTCCGTAGCCGTTATTGCTCAACCCGGTTTGTGCCTGACTGGTGTAGAGGCCACCACTCGGTCCGGCGGTGCCTGCGCCTGTGCCCGAGGTTCCGTTGCCAAGTGTTTTCATCTGGCTGATCACAAGGGAATCCACCTCATCACGCGGAAACGCTCCTGCGGCTGAAAGATCATAGCGCCACGCCAAGTCGGCCGACATCGTTGGGATGATGGCGGTCCACGCCGAAAATGGCGCCGTGAGAATTGTGCCGCCGCCTTGATAACCGGGTAACGGAGCGGTGGTGCCGCCATTGAGTGCCCCATTTTTGTCGGCGTCGTAAAGGTTGCCAGTGAAATAAATACTCTGGTTGTTATCCACCTGATACCACGGGAAATTTCCGCCGCTGGCTGGCCCCGCCACGAAATAATTGTTCACGATGTCATGTTTGAACTTGGTGCTG
>CAIWFB010000309.1 GCA_903911825.1 uncultured Verrucomicrobia subdivision 3 bacterium | reverse complement strand
GTCTGAAAAACGATGTCCCGAAATTTATTCATCGTGGCTTTGTCCTGATGCTCGCGCCAGCACAGTTCCGCGTAAAAAACCGGATGCGGCAGTTGCCACACGAGAAAAGGCCCGACGGGCGAAGGCGATTCCGCGCCGCTGGGACTCGTCATCTTCGGCCAGCGCGCGCCGGCGTAGCCCTGACGCTTGGCCATGCCGACCGCGCGCGGCAAAATCTTTTGGTAGTAGTCCAAAGATTTTTCGAGCATCGGTAAACGATTCCACAACGCAAAGTGCGCCTCGTGCCACCAGTGCATTTCGAGGTGGAACTTGCCTTCCCAAGTATTGTAAGTCAGCCCGGTTTCCTGCGGCGGATTTTTGCCGACATCTTGGATGGCGGTCAGGTATTGCGACAAGACGATGCGGCGTTCGAGTTCAAACCAGCGCGAGTCTTTGCTGCCGGATAAATCAATCGCGCCGCCGGTTTGCCAGAACTGGCTCCAGAATTTTTTCGTGGCAGACTGAACTTCGGCAAATCTGGATAATTTTGAATTGAGGGCGGGGGAAAAAGCCGCCACGAATTCCAGCTTGTCAGCGTTGCGGTCAGGCAGAATCTGATACTCATGTTTTGCCGTGTTGGTGACTGCTGCTCCCGGCGACCACTTGGCGTCCACGACATAGCTATCCCCATCCAGTTTCCGCTCGAAATGACCGGCGTTGACTTTGTCCTGTGAAAAAGCCGTTTCATGTGCGTTGGGATGATTCCAATCGGCCGTCACGGTTTCGCCAGTGCCGTAGGGAAAATGGATTTGAATCGCGAGCCGCCCTTGTTTGACCAACCGCGAAATAGCGCGCACTGCAATGCCATCGAGCTTCGGCTCGCAGACCGTGTGAACCTCCACCGGCTCGCCATCAAATGTGAACCGGCTCACGATTTCTCCATTCCACAAATCCAACTTCTGCCGGATGTCTTTTAAATCATTCGTCGTCGCCAGCGAACCATCTGCGTGTTTTAGCACTAAACCGATTTGGCCGAGATGCAACCGGTGCGGATTCGAGCGCAGCCATTGGATTTGGGGCGTTTTGTTATTCTTCGGCACATCGCAATACGGCACGGGGCGGCCATTCAAGTCGGCAAATTCTTTGAAGTGAAACGTGTCCACGTTCCAGTTGTTCGTGGTCGGAATCGTGTGCCAACCCCAGTCCGACAGCGTGCCGAGCGGCGTGGTGTTGGTGAACGCCTCGGGGAACGTCTGCAATCCCGTCGCGTCCACCGTGAAGCAGAATTGACCGTTGCCGACGGAAAGCGGGTTGGTCGCGTCGAAGTTTGTCAGCACGACATCATGCCGCGAGACCAGCGCGTGGCGGTCAATCGGCGCGGCCGCTACCAAAACGGGGGCGAGCAGGGCAAGCAAGTAGCTCGAGAGCAGGCTTTTCATTTGCATGGATTCCCTTTAATATAGCGAAAGTTGCGGAAACGAAATCTCCAAATATACATGGCCAAATTATTTCTCGGACTGGATTCCAGCACCCAAAGCTTGAGCGCCGTCGTCATCGACCTCGATACGCGCAAGGTCATCTACGAAAAATCTCTGAACTTCGACAAGGCGTTGCCGCAATACAAAACGGTGAACGGTGTCCTGCCGAATCGCGACCAGTTGGTGAAGCACAGCTCGCCGCTGTTGTGGGCCGACGCGCTGGATCTGCTGTTCGCGCAGATGAAAAAGGACAAAGTCGCGCTCGGTAAGATCATTGCCATCAGCGGTAGCGGCCAGCAGCACGGCACGGTTTATCTGAACGAGACTACGACGGAAACTTTGCTGAATCTGAATCCAAAAAAATCTTTGGTCGAGAACATCACGGGAATTTTGGCGCGCAAGACCTCGCCGATCTGGATGGATTCTTCCACGACGAACGAATGCGCGGAGATCCGCAAAAAATTGGGTGGTATCAAATTCACCGCTTCCCGCACGGGCTCAGATACGTTTGAACGTTTCTCCGGTCCGCAAATCCGTAAGTTCTACAAGACCGATCCGCGTTCTTACGAAAAGACCACCAGCATCGCGCTGGTGAGCTCGTTCTTGGCATCGTTGTTGGCCGGCAAAATTGCTCCGATCGATCACGGTGATGGCGCAGGGATGAACTTGATGGATATCCGCCGCAAGATTTGGAACCTCGATGCGCTCAAAGCCACGGCGCCGAGTCTCTCCAAGAAACTGCCGCCGCTCGCCGAACCCGGCAAAGTCATCGGCAAAGTCAGTGCTTATTTCGTCACCAAATACGGTCTGAATCCCGAAGCGTTAGCGACCGCGTGGACCGGTGATAATCCGGCGAGCGTCGTGGGCCTTGGTTTGACCAAGCCCGGCATGGTAGCCATCAGCTTGGGCACGAGCGACACTTTCATCGGCACCATGCAGAAATGCGTCACCGACGAAGAAGGCGAAGGCCATGTTTTTGGTTCGCCCGCTGGCGATTACATGACGTTGATCTGTTTCAAGAACGGATCGCTCGCCCGCGAAAAAGTTCGTGAACAATACGGCCTTAAAGATTGGAATGCGTTCGGCAAACTCGTCAGTTCTACTCCGCCCGGCAACAACGGTGCGGTGATGCTCCCGTGGTTTGAATCGGAAATCGTTCCGCGCGTGAACAAACCCGGTGTCCGCCGCTTCAATCTGGATGAGAAAGATGCCGCCGCCAATTGCCGCGCCATTTTTGAAGCCCAGATTTTGGCCATGCGCCTGCACTCCCAATGGATGCAGGTGGTTCCCGATTGCATCTACGCCACCGGCGGCGCCGCCAGCAACAAGGAACTATTGCAAGTCATGGCTGACGTGATGAATTGCTCTGTGTTGCGCATCGAAGTCGCCAAGAGCGCGGCGCTCGGCGCAGCGTTGCAAGCCGTGCACGGTTGGTCTATTGAAACCGGCAAGCCGCTGAAATGGGAAAAGATCACCGCCGGTTTCACCGCCCCGCTGGCCGGTAGCGAAATTAAGCCGGACAAAAAAGCCGCCAAAGTTTACGACAAGATGATTGAGACCTATCTCAATTGCGAAAGCGAAGCGCTGGAAGTCGTCTGAAATATCAAATTGAAAACCGCCCGCAGTTTTTTGAACTGCGGGCGGTTTACTTTTTATCCGGAGCAGATTCAGTTTATTGGCCGTCCCACTGAAAAGTTTTGCCTTTGTTGATGCGCACGAATTTCGTGGTGCCGCCATAACGCATACGGCAGGGATTGCCGTTCAACGATTTGATTTCAGCCGTCACCAGCTTGCCGTCTTTCCACGCAATGCTGACTTCAAAGCCGCCGCGTGCTCGCAGCCCTTTCACACTGCCCGTCGGCCATGCTTTAGGAAGAGCAGGTAAGATTTGGATTTCTTCATTCTGGCTTTGCAACAGCATTTCCATCATGCCGGAAGCGCCGCCGAAATTACCATCGATCTGGAATGGAGGATGCGCATCGAACATGTCCGGATAGGTGCGCGCCGGGCTCAGGAGAAATTCCAAGATGCTGAACGCGTGGTCGCCATCGTGCAGCCGCGCCCACAGATTGATGCGCCAAGCCGTGGCCCAGCCCGTCGCTTGATCACCGCGAATCTCTAATGATTTTTTAGCGGCGGCGGCCAGCTCGGGCGTGCGGTTGACATCAATCTGCGCGCTCGGATACAAACCGTAGAGATGCGACACATGGCGGTGATGCAGGTCTTTGGCCTGCAAATCCCAATCTTTTAACCACTCCTGCAATTGCCCGTTCGCGCCAATCTGATTCGGTGCCAAACGCGCCCGGCAGGCGGCGACTTCGCGGCGGAATTTTTCATCCACGCCCAGAATTTCCGAAGCGCGCATGCAATTGGCAAAGAGGTCACGCAGGATTTGCATATCCATCGTCGGTCCGGCGCAAATGCTGGATTTACCTTCGGGATGAGTGTTCTCCGGCGAGAGTGAAGGATTCGTGACCAGCCAATGTTTCGTCGGTTCTTCGACCAGTGTATCGAGAAAAAATTGCGCCGCGCCCTTCATCGCCGGATAGATCTGTTTCAGATAATTTTTATCTTCGGAGAAGAGGTAATGTTCCCACAGATTCTGGCAGAGCCACGCGCCGCCCATCGGCCACATGCCGTATTGCGGACCATCCACTGGCGCGGTAGCACGCCAGAGGTCGGTGTTATGGTGCGTCACCCAGCCGCGCGCGGCGTAGTGGATTTTGGCCGTGCGCTGACCCGTCTCGGCGATTTTTAAAACTAAGCGCGTGAGCGGTTCCACGCATTCGGGCAGGTTGCCGGTTTCCGCCGGCCAATAATTCATCTCTGTATTGATGTTGATCGTGTATTTGCTGTCCCACGGCGGTTTCACGGAATCGTTCCACAAACCTTGCAGCGTCGCGGGTTGGCCGCCGGTGCGCGAGCAGCTGATCAGAAGGTAACGGGCGAATTGAAAATAGAGCGCGGCGAGCTGCGGGTCGTGGCCTTCGGCAAATTTTTCGATGCGTTGATCCGTCGGCAATTGCCTCGCGTCCGTCTCACCGAGATTCAATTCCACCCGCCGGAACAATTTTTGGTAGTCCGCGACGTGCGCTTGCAACACGACTTCCGGCTTCTTCTTGCTGACCGCGTTGATTTGCTGCGCCGTGATTTCTGCCGGCAAGCCGCTGACATCCCGATAATTTTTATAGCTCGTCGCCGCCGCGATGAACACCGTCGCGGCATCGGCGTGACTCACTGAAACAGTGTTGCCATTCGTTGCACAAATGCCACCCGTCGGCAGCACTTGGACCCGCGCCTGAAATTTTAAAGCGCCCTTGATGCCGCGTGCCTCGCCGTTCACTCCGGCCATCAGAAGTAAGTTCGTGGTGGCGGTGATGGTCGCCGTCTGTGGCGTGGTCAGTCCGGCGCTGAAAGAAATCTGCCCCGGTTTATCTGCCGTCAACCGGACGACAATGACCTGATCTACCGCGCTCGAAAAAATCTCTCGGCGGAAGCGGACGCCGTTGGCAGTGTAGCTGACGGAAGCTACGGCAGCATCAATATCCAAGTCGCGCCGATAATCCGTGATGGCTACGTTTGTGGGGAAATCTAGAAACAAATCGCCCATCGTCTGATACGGCATCTGGCGCAGGGGTGTTGCCATCATCTGTTCGCCGATGAGTTTTTGTGCCTCGTCATATTTGCCGTCAAAGACCAACTGCCGCGCCTCGGGCAAGGCCGCGAGCGCGTTGGTATTATTCGGGTCGTAAGGCCCGCCCGCCCAGAGCGTGACTTCGTTCAGTTGCAGTTGTTCGCGTTGTGCGCCGCCGAAGATCATCGCGCCCAAACGGCCGTTGCCGATGGGCAAAGCTTCGGTCCATTTCGTGGCTGCGTTCGTGTAGCACAGCGTCAGTGGTGAATTGGTTTCTAGCGCGTGAGTCGTCGGCAGCAGGAGGAATAACGCGAGCACACCAAAAGAAATGCGGGGCAGTGTTAGCATGGCGAAATTCTCGCCAGCACCGCCCCGCACTCAAGTTCAAACTCAGTTTTCTTATCAACCAAGCTGCGCGCTCACGGCACGCTTGGCCGCGTGGCTCCCGCTTGTGTCGTGATGGTGCTCGTCACGGACTGCAACCCCTCCGCGCTCGCGGTCAGTTTGAGTTCACCCGCCGTTTTGGACGCTTGCACCATGATTTGCGCGAGCCCGTTGAACACGCTGCGCGACCACGGTTGCGCTTCGGGTTTGCCGACGAGTTCCACATTCACATCTGGATTCAAGCCGCCCGTATTGGATTGATTGGAGACGCCCACGGCGATGACGTTGTCGCCTGCGTGCAGGGCTTTTTTGATGTCGAACGCCGGTTGCGCCGCCCAATCGCGCGATTCGCCCACGCGCTGGTTGTTCACGAACACCCAGCCGTGATCGTCAATTCCGCCGAAACGAATCTGAATGCCCGGGCTCGCGAGTTCCGCTTCCGTCACGCGGACGTGCGCGCGGAAAATGCCTGACTCACCTTCATTCAAAACCATGTCGCCGGTGTCGCCGTCCGTCTTGGGTTTGATGATTTTCCACGTCGCATCATCGAAGTCGTTTGCATATTCAGGTGCCAACGCGCCCTTGGCCGGAATCTTCGCCAGATTCCAGCGCCAACCTTCCACGGCGATTGTCTTGATGGGCAATTGTGCGATGAACGTATCCGGCTCATGGCTGCTGGCGTCGCCGTTGCCCACGCCGAGAATTTTCCCGGCACCTTCGAGCGCGAAATTGATTTTGTTGCCCGCCGTCGGCACCACCCGACCTTGCGCATCCACCACGGAAACCGTCACCACACTCACGTCTTCGCCGTCGGCGTTGATGGTCGGGCGATTGGGCGTGAGGCGGACTTGGGCGGCGGCGCCCGTCGTTTCAATCTTATCTTCCGCGATAAGTTTGCCAGCGGCGTCAAAGCCTTTGGCGCTCAAGGTTCCCGGCGTGTATTTCACCGGCCACGTCACATGCGAAAAGGGTTTCATGTCCTGTTTGCCGAGCGAGGTGCCATTCAGAAATAGCTCCACTGATTTGCAATTACTGAACGCGTCCACGCGGATTTCCTGACCTTCCTTGCCCGCCCAGTTCCAGTGCGGCAGCAGGTGCAGCACCGTATTCGTCGTCCACCACGCTTCGTAATACCACGCCAGATCTTTGCGGAAACCGCAGGTGTCGAGGATGCCGAAATGAGAATTGATGCACGGCCACGCATACGGCGTCGGCTCGCCGCGATAATCAAAGCCCGTCCACACAAAGCCGCCGCTCAACCACGGGCGCGCACCAAAGACCGTCATCCATTCCTCGGCGCGATTCGCCCAGCTCGGGGCATTGTCATCGTAAGCGCTGACGTAGCCGCGCTCTTTGTCGTTGGTATAAATGCCGCGGGTGCTGACGGTGCTGGCCTGTTCCGTGCCGACGTTCGGCTGGTCGGGATGCTTGGCGTGATAGCTGTCCATGTTCCGGCCGTATTGATCGGCGCGTTTGCCCACCTGATAATTCCAGCCGCGCACTTCGATGACGCCGTTGATGCCATCAAACGTATCGCCCTGCGGCGCGGCGTAAGTCACCGGTCGCGTCGTGTCGAGCGACTTCACCAAAGCCTGCATCGTCTTCGCAACGTTGCCGCCCTGCGGTGTGGCCTGCGTATTAAATTCCTCGTTGGCGACCGACCAGATGCCGACGCTGGCGTGATTGCGGTCGCGGAGAATCTGGTCTTTCCACTTACGCAAGTTTTCCTCATCGCTGCCGAGGAGGCGGCTTTCGTCCATCACAATCATGCCGAGATGATCGCAGGCCTCGAGCAATTCCGGCGTGGGTGGATTGTGCGAGGTGCGATAGGCATTGCAGCCGAATTCTTTCAGTTTGGCCACGCGGAAATACTGAAGCGCATCTGGCAACGCCGCGCCGACGCCCGCCATGTCTTGATGATTACAAGTGCCTTTGAGTTCGTAAGGCTGACCGTTCAGGAGAAAACCTTTGTCCTTGTCGAAGCCGACGGTGCGGATGCCGAACGAAGTTTCTTTGCGGTCAACGATTTTGCCTCCAACTTCAACCGTGGTGACGAGTTTATAGAGTTTTGGGTTTTCGGGGGACCAGAGAATTGGTGTGTGAAGTTCAACATTGTCGCCAACTCTGGTTGCAAAATCTAAATTATCAACACCGCTCGGACTCTTCGGGACAAGATAAAAAAGCGATTCAACTTGTGCTTCCGCTTGTGGTTCCAATTTTGCAGAACGAGTAGTGAAATGATTGCCAATTTGATTTCCATCCGGCGCAAATAATTCCCATTTAACTGTCGTATCCGAAGCGCTTGTTTGCTTATTCACCAATTCAGTTTGAATGTGAATTTCGGCATTTCCATCCGGCACATTGTTCGCAAACTTGGAATAAACAAACACCCCATCCGGCGCGATGGCCACTGGCGCGGTCTTGTCCAGCCAGACGTGGCGGTAGATGCCCGCGCCTTCGTAGAACCAGCCTTCAAACTTGGTCGCATCCACGCGCACGGAAATCACGTTCTTGTCGCCGAACTTCACCACGTCGGTGATGTCTTCGCGGAACGGGTAGTAGCCGCCTTCGTGCCGTTTCACGAGCCAGCCATTCACCCAGACGGTGGCGTCGCGGAACACGCCATCAAACGTCAGCCAGATGCGTTTGCCCACGTCTTCCTTGGGCAATTCCAGCGTGCGGCGATACCAGCCGACGCTGTTTTTGGTGAAGCCGGGGCCGACGGGTTTGTAACCGTGGCTGGTGTCGGACGATTTGTCGAAGGGCAATTCAATCGCCCAATCATGCGGTAAGTCGAGCCCGCGCCAGGCTTGGTCATTGAATTTTTCCGCCGCCGGGCCGCCGCTGGAACCGGCTTTGTCGAGGCGCAAGGCATTCGGCCAATCGTCGCCGAGATGAAATTTCCAATTCGCATCCAGCGAGAGATGTTCGCGGGGTGAATCAGCGGCGCGCAGGTGGCAGGCAAAAACGACGGCGGCGAGCGTGAGCAGCCGGACGGCGACAGAACAGGTGGCTTTCATCCCGTAAATTTGAGCGAGTGCCGAAAGCGAGGCAACTACTCTTTTAGGGGATGCTAGGCTACCACTTCCGCGACGCGCTTGCCTTTGCCGTGGTCAAGATTGATGAATTGCTCCGTGTCCGGCATGTAGCCGACGATGTTGAACTTGCCGATGAGTTCCTGTTTCGCCGCTTTGAACGCGAGCGCGGTGCCAGCGTAATGCTTGCCGTCGCCGACCGTTTTGCTCCAGAGACCTTCGCTGGTAAAAAATTTGAGGGATTCCGCGTCTTCGATGAGGATGTTCATAGACGCTCAGGCTAACAGGCTTTGCGGGCCGTCTGGCATACTAAACCGGATTATCTTCCCCAATGGGGTAAATAACCCCATTCATGCGGTTTTTTACCCCATTGACTCGGTTCGCCACCCCATTCATTCCCTGCGTCACCCCGTCAACGGACTGAAAAACCACTCCAATCAGCTAAGTCACCCCATTCATGCGGTGGCGCACCGCTCCAGCCGGCTGGTTCACCCCATTGATCCCTTAAAAAACCGCTCCGACGGGGTGATTTACCGCTCCGATGGGGTTTTTCACCCCAAGCCGCTGGTGTGGAGCCTCAGCCAAGTTCGTTTAACGATTGGCAGAACGAGGTTTAAGCCGGCAGGCTGAGCGGATGGGAGGTGCCCAGTCCTAATCGTGTCCGACGGAACGGCGGCCCGACTTCTTGTCGCTCTGGTGCGCCTTGTTCGCGAGCATCTTGTTTTTGGCGCGGCGGGAACGCTTCCGTTTCTGGCGGCGAATCTTCTCGATCTCCGCCCGTTGCGCGGCGACGAAGCCATTTTTCGCCGCTTCAATTTTATCCAGCAACAACCGGCGCGCGAGAAAGCGATTCATGCCCTGCTGGCGCGTGGCCTGACATTTCACCTGCACGCCCGTCGGGCGATGCACGAGCATGACGCAGGTGGAAACTTTGTTCACGTTCTGGCCGCCGTTGCCGCCGGAGCGCACGAAGGATTCCTCGATCTCCGCTTCGGTCACGCCGAGCGCCGCCATGCGGGCAGCGAGTTGATTGGCTTTTTCCAGACTGACGGGCAAGGCGCTCATGGCCGCACGGTAACGGCGGCGGCGGCGTTTGACAAATCCGCAGTGAATCGGCGCAAGCTCACGGCGCGGGTGCGGGCACCTGCTGGAGCCAGACGCGGATGTTCATGAAGAGATTCGTGGCGCTGGGAAACGGCTGAAGCGCGCGGACCTTGACGGTTTCGGTGAAGCCGTTGGGATTGCTGGCGCGGGAAAATTCTTCCACGTAGTTCGTGTCGCTGTTCCAGTTGATTAGATCGGTGGAAACGAACACGCCATATTCCACATCGCGCGGCGGCAGACGGCGCGTGTAAGTAAGCGTGAGATGCTGCTTATTGTCGTTGGTGTTGGTCTCAAAGCCCCATTGATATGGCGGGTTCGCATCGGGGGATTTGGGATCGAGGTTGAAGGCGTATTCCGCGAAATTCTTCACGGTGTCATGGTCCCAATCCGCCGCCGCGCCACTGATGTTTGGAAAGGTCAATTCCTCCAAGGTGAACTGTTGGATACTCCACAGACCGTAGGGCGAATCATGGATCGTTACCGTCGCGGGGCCGCCGCTGACGGAGTAAGCCAGGTTCGTCGCTACGGCGACAATCACCGACTCATCGCCTTCGATGCGGTCATCGAGAATCGGCAGGACGGCAAAGTTGGTGGTGTCTGCGCCCGCTGCGAACGTCACGGTGTTGGGGAAGGGGACGTAATCCACCGCGTTGCTCGCGGTGCCGGAGACGGTGAGGTAAACGGTCATCTCATTCGTATCGCCGGTGCGCGTGACGGTGAATTCGCCGGGATCAGGGCCAAGTTCATTGGCGTCACTGTCGCTGGCGTAAATGCTGATCTGCGTCGGTTCCAGCACCGTGATGGTCACGTCGTCAAAGGTGGTCAATTCGCCGTCGAACGCGGTGAGCCGGAAAACGTAAGTGCCGGGCGTATCGAACACGAACGTGTTGGTAAGGCTGGCTGGATTGGTGATGGTGATATTATTCGTGCCGAGATACGCCCAGAAATTCGTGACGGCTCCGGGCGGATTCGGTTTGCCGTCATCGGTGACGATGCCGGTGAGCGTCACGGGCACGCCGATTTGCGTGGCGACATCCGGCCCGGCATTCACGACGGGGGCTTTGTTTAACAACGCGCTGTCGGCGATGGCCAAAATTTCTTCGCCGCTCAACGCGCGGTCGAAAACGCGCACGTCATCAATGGCGCCGTGCCACGAATTCACACTGCCCCAACCGCCTTTGCCCACGACGAATTGGGAACAATTCATCAGCGCGCCGGTAGCGGTGACGAAGCTGGCCAACGGTTGATCCACTTGCCCGTTGAAATACAGTTTGGGCGCTTCCTGATTCGTCCACGTCACGGCGACGTGCTGCCACTGGCCGGGCGTGAGCACGCCGCTGGCACTGATCCGATGCACGGCGCCTTGCGCGGAGGGAATCACCACTTCCACCACGTTGGTGGCGCGGCCGCAACTGGCGAAGTTTTTGGTGATGAGGCTGAACGTTTCGTTCGTCGCGGAATCGTCGGCGGTGACCAAACCACGATCCGCAAAATCTGCAGCGGGTTTCACCCACAACGAAACGGTGAAGGCTGTAAGTCCGTTCAACAGATTCGAGCCGCCGACTTGGCGCACGCAATCGTTGGTGCCGGCAAAGTCCAACGCGCCGGCGATGATGCCGTTCGTCGTCCACACGGGCGGGCCATTGAGCAACCCATCACGCGCGTAGCCGGAAGTGTCAGCGGCGTTCGTGCCGGTCAGTTCGTCGAGCGGCCAATGCAAGATGTTCGTCACTGACAAATCGCTGGCCGAGACGACGACAATCAAATCCGCGTGGCCTTGGAGTTGGCCGTCGTCTGCCGTGAGTCGCAGGGTGTAAAAGCCGCTGTTCGTGAACGTCACCGTGGTGTCCGCGGTGTTCGTGCTTTCAAAAAACAAACTGTCCGGCCCGCTCACTTTGAACCACGACAACGTATTCGAAGGCTGGTCATCAATGATGGCAGCATTCAGCACCAGCCCGACGTTCGTGCCGACGAGAAAGACGATCGAACTGTGCGGATTGGTGATGGTCACGGACGGCGTTTGGTTCGTGCCCACATCGGTGATCGTCAGCACGGCGTTGCTCGGCGAGAGGATGGAGTAAGCTGGATTCGGCAAAATCGCAGCGGTCACCGTTTCGTCGCCTTCGACCACCACTTCATTGGTCGGCGTCACTAGGAGATCAATGGTCATGATGCCGCAGGAAAAATAGATGTTCGTGGCGAACGCCGGATAATCCACGCCGAACGTGCTCGTGCCGCCGATGGCGAGGTAAGCGGTGAAATCATATTTGGGATCGCCGGTCCGCGTGAGGCGGAAGACGCCATTGGAACTGCTGCCTTCCATCACGTTCGTCACCACGGCGGAGATGGTGAGCATCGGCTCGTCGTCATTGATCGTCACCGTGGCGTTCGTCGGTTGGCCGAGCGCGTAAGCGGCATTGGCTTGCAGGGTGAGCGTGACGGTTTCGGCGCCTTCAACTAACGTGTCGTCCAACGGGACAACCGGCAAGGTAGCCGTGACCTGCCCGGCGGGAATGGTGAAAGCATTCGTGATGAACGCGTAATCCACGCCGTTGCTGGCGGTGCCGCTCACGGTGTAGAAAATCGTCACCGGCGTGTTCGTCGTGCCGAAGCGCGAGAAGGTGAATTCGCCGAGATCATGCCCTGATTCGGAAGCGGTGAAATCACTCGCATCCACCCACACGCTTTGGTCGTTGTCCTGGATCGTGACTTGGGCGAACGCCGGATAAGCCGTGCGATAGGTCGTGCCCTGCGTCAGCGAGAGAATGACGGTTTCATCGCCTTCCACGAGCGAATCATCCACGGCCGCCACACTGAGGCTGACGCTGGCTTGACCCGCCGCAAACGTCACGCCGTTGGTGATCGTGGCGTAATCGCCGCCGTTATTCGCCGTGCCGCTGACGGTGAATAGAACGGTGAGCGCATTCGTCGTTGGCCCGCTGCGGGTGAAAACAAATTCGCCATTGGCGCCGCCTTCGAGAGCGTAAGGTTGATTGGTGGAACTGATCGTCACGACCGGCAGAGTATTCGTGTCGTTGTCGGCGATAGTCACGGTGGCGACGTTGGGCGAGATGAGGTTCGCATTCGTCGCGCTGGTCAGCGTTAGCACCACGGTCTGGGCCAATTCCATCGTGTTATCATCCGTGGGAATGACGGGTAAATCCACGAAGGTCGCACCCGCTGGAATCACGGCGGAATTGCCGAGCGGGGCATAATCGGTCGGCGCACTGGCGCTGCCGGTGATCTGGAAATTAACCGGCTGATTTGCGTTGGTCGAACCCGTGCGCGTGATGCGGAAATTTCCCGCGATGAGTCCCGCTTCCGCCGCGCTCGGCGTCGTGGCCGCGACGCTCACGGAGGAAGTGTCATCATCCAAAATCGTGTAGGTGTGGATCTTGATGCTGTCGAGCGTGGCGTTGACCGGATTGAACAGCGCCACGCGGATAGTTTGCGGCGCTTGCGCCACGGAGTCGTTCACGATTTTTAGCGGCACAAAGGCGACCTGATTCGTGAGGGTCAACGTGCCTTGCGCCAGCGAGTAGCGATTCGTGCCCGCCGTGCCGCCGATCACACGGTAGTCCACCAACACTGGCACGGCTGACGTGATGCTCAAGCTGACGGCGATGCCGGGCGATTCGTTTTCCAGAACGGCCGACGAGGCGAAGCAAAAGCCAACGGCCGGAATCGTGCCTGTGCCGTCATCGAGGATATTCAGACTGGCCGTGGCGCCGGAACCAACGTTGTAGTTGGCGTTGGTCAAAACCGTGAGCTTCACCGTTTCGGTGGGTTCGAGCGAAAGATCGTGAAAGGGAATGACGTCCAGTGTCACCGAACTACTACCATCCGGAATCACCACGGGATTATCAATGGGCACATAATCCGCGCCGCTCGTCGCCGTGCCGCTCACGGCGAGATAAATTGTGAGGTCGCCGCTTGTGCCGGTGCGGGTGAGAGTGAATTGTCCCGGTTGATCACCTTGTTCGGAAACGTTGTCTTGCGTGGTGGCGATCGTGACCAATGGTTTTTCATCGTCGCGGATCAACAGTGTCGCGCTGCCCGGTGTGCCGACGTCGTAATTCACACTGTTGGTCAGGACGACCGTCACGGATTCGGGGCCTTCGAGCAGGGCGTCGTCCAACGGGGTGAGGGTGATATCCGCCGAAGCCGCGCCCGCCGGGATCGTCAACGTGCCGCTCAAGGCTGTGTAATCCGTCGCCGCCGTGGCCGTGCCGCTGACGTTGTAAGTCACGACCAACGCCTCGGTCAAATCGCCATCGCGCTTCACGGTGAATTTCCCCGTCGTGCCCGGTTCCGCCGCCGTGTCGCTCGTCGGCGAAATCGTCACCGTCATGAAATCGTCGTCGAGAATGTTGATCGTAGCGGACGACGGACTGCCAGTCGTGTAGGTCGCATCCGTGCTGATGGTGGCGACGACTGTTTCGTCGGGTTCCACGTTTTTATCGTCAATCGTCTGGACGGCTACGGTGGCGCTGCTTTGGCCGGCCGGAATTAAAACCACGCCGGATAACGTGACGTAATCCGTTCCCATGGTGGCCGTGCCGCTGGTGGAATAATTCACAAAAAGATCTGCCGCCGTGCTGCCGCTGCGCGTGAAAATCAGTTGCCCCAAATCCATGCCGTCCTCGGAAATTCCCGGCGTGGTCGTGCGCAAGGTCACGATCGGTTTTACAGGTGCGTCATCGTCGAGAATCGTGATCGTCGCTTCGGCGGGCGCTCCGAGCGCGTAGGTCGGGGCATCCATGTTGGAGCTGTCGCTTAACAGCGTGAAGTTGATAGTTTCCGCAGTTTCGACCGTGGTGTCGTTGATGATATTGCAGGTGAAGGCAATGCTATTGGAACCAGCGGGAATGATGATGAAATCATTCGTGTCGCTCAGCTGGCTATCCAAGATGTAATCCGCGCCGGGAGTTGCCGTGCCGGAAAAACGCAGCGGCGCGATGTTCACACGCAAATCCGCATTCGTGTCGCCGGTGCGCGTGATGGTGAAACGGTGGGTGGAACCATCGTTTTCCGCCACGGTGTTGGTGTCCGCTGTCACGCTGACGCGCGTGAGCGGCAGGCCGATGAAATCCAGTCCGGCCAGATTGTTCGTGGGCAACAATGGGTTGGCCCAATTCACATTCGTGAACGTGTAGCCGAATTGGAATGCATGCACATCCACATTCGTCGTGCCGCCGACATTCACCAGCGTGAAACGTCCGTCGCTATCCGTCCAGCCGCCGATGAATTTGCTGGCTGTGATTTCTCCGTTACCGACTAAGACGCCTTCCAGCGGCGCGCCGTTGACATCGGTCACGCGCCCGGTGAGTTGTGCGCCCGTTGCGGCCCCGGTATTCACCACCATGTTGGCACTGGCAACGCCGCCTTTCCGGTCGCTGACCACGCAGCGAACTAAGTGATCACCGCCGCCGGAAAATACTTTAGAAGTCCACGGCAGATTGTTGGTGGAAAAGGTCAGGTCATCGAACGTCCAACTGTAAGCCAGCGCATCGCTATCCACATCCGTGGCCGTGGCGTGAAAATGCACGAGGCCACCCGCTACGACATTCGTTTGATCGACTTCGACCGCCAAAGTCGGCGGATGGTTCGTGGGAAAAAATCCGCTATTCACTTCCACGTCAATCCACGGTTCCGTCCCCGTCGAACCGCGTTGCAAGGGCGTGATGTGCACGCCCGCTTCGTGGTCAGTGTAGGTTCGGCCGATGACCACGGCAGCATCGCTCCGGCTGGTGGCATCGCTTTCATCTGGCGAACCGGGCGTGGTATCAATCATTTCCGTGCCGCCGCTACTCTGATCCCACGGCGTCCAGTTGAGCGTCAAACCGTTTTCCAGCCACGGATTGCTCGTGAATTTCTGGCGGAATTCCAGCCAGTAGTCGCGCTGGGAATCTTTCTTTACCGCTGCCGCATACATCCGCCCCGCCCCGCGCCGCGCGCCGGAGACGTCGAACGCATAAATCCGATACACACCGTTGCTGGTGATGCTTTGCACCGCGTCCGCCTTGAGCCAATCGAGAATGTTTTTGTGCGCCGCGTTGAACAGATTATTGCCTGCCGAAGCGCGGCCCATCGTGTCGTAAATGTTGCCGTATTCCAAATTCGTGCCCGGCCCGACCATGCTGTAATTGGTCAGTGTATTCCAAAAGTTGGCGTGCAGGAGGCCGTAGTTGTGGCCGAGTTCATGCGAGGTCACGCCCACGCCCATGCTTTGCAGCCAAAGCCCTTTGCCATGCACTGCGGCCAGTCCGCCCCAATCGTAGCCCGGCACCGAAGTCAGCGCGACGATATCGCGGTCGTAATTCGCCGTATCAAAACCGGCCTTGCGCGCCACGGCTCGCGCGTCATCCAGCAACAACCCGGGATCCGTTCCGTAATACGCTTTGGTTTGCGGCACGGTGAGCAACGGCGTGACCGTGGCGGTGAGCGACGTTAGGTCGTAAGAATTTTCCGTGTAGTAAGAATTCACGCCATCCATCGCCGCATACGCGCCCGCTTCCGAAATAGGTTCCGTCAAGTCATCCGGAAAATTCACGCGCATGTAGAGCACGGATTTTCGGCCGTGGGTCCAGCGATCCTGCGCGGGCTGGACAAAAATTGGATTGCTCCCCGCCGAGGTGCCGCCGCTTTCCGCCAGCATCCATTGCTGATTCACGCGGTCATAATGATCTACGCCGCAAAAATGAATCACGCCGCCGCCGCTTTCGGCAAAGATTGGCTGGCTGCGCGAAGTGGCCAGTTGGCCGGACACCGAGCAGATGGCGTCAGTGGCGCCCGCATTTTTATCCAGCGCCGTCGCTTCGGCGGCTGACAACACGCGGAGCGGTTCGGTGGAGACCGCCATTTGGCCATCCAGCGCGATGCCGTGCAGCGGAATGCTCGTCTGCGAAACTTGGGCAACGCGGCGACCGTAAACGTAAGCTTGCCAGCGGCGTTCGCCGAACTGCACCGTGCGCGAAGTGGTGGTGTGGCCGCTGGCGAAATCGGTTCCGACCAACATCGTGAAATCCCCGCGCCCATCAAGCTGTTCCTCCAAAAACTTCGTGATCTGCGGCGGCAAACTTTGGCGCAGTTCAAACGGCACCGCCAGCGCCAGCGCTTGCGCCGGATCCATTTGAATCAATTCCTTCAAGGCTTCGCGCCGTTGCCAGGCGAAGCGTTCGCCTTCGATCAAACTGACCGAGCCGTTGGTGAATTGCTCCGCCCAGCGGGCGAATTCGCTAAAAACTTCGGGAACTTTCGGCTGATTCGTGGTGACGTTGGCCAGCTGGGTTAGAACGCTGGGCGCAGGTTGGCTGGCCACTGCGGGGCTGGATAATTTGGCGTCTTTCGCGGCGACTGGTAGCCGGATTGCTGGTGGTAGTGGCGACTGGTGGAATAAGCTGCTGCCCAGCGCAAGTGCGCTGATGGCCAAAGCCAAAAAATAAAAGCGTTTCAAACAATCCTCCGGGGTTGTGGATGATGGGGGTGTGTGACTGTCCGACTCTAGTTCTCCGACCCGTGGCTGACAATGGAAAATTGCGTTGAGCCGTCAGCTATTTCCGTTAGTTTGGCCCCCGTGCCTGCTGAATCGCGCCAACCTAATCCGCCGCCCCGCCTGCTCATTGTGGATGATGACGCCGGGCAGCGCAGTTTGTTGGATTCATTTTTACGCGGCCAAGGTTTTGAAACCGTCCTCGCCGATTCCGGCGAACGCGCCCTGACACTGCTGCCCACGGCGAAATTTGCCCTGATGATCTCCGATGTGCGGATGCCCGGGCTTTCCGGTTTGGAAACCCTCCGGCGCGTGCGACAGGATTTCCCCGCGCTGCCCGTGCTGCTCGTCACCGCGTTCGCGGACATCCGCGATGCCGTGGAAGCCATGCGCGACGGGGCACTGAATTATCTCGCCAAGCCGATTGATCTGGATGAATTGCTTGCGACCGTCCGCCAAGCCACCGGCGTGACCGCACCCGCGCTGAATCTTGGCGCGGAAAGAAAATTACCGCCGAACGTCATCGCGCAAAGCCCGTTGACCGTCGCGCTATTCCAACAGATTGCCCTCATCGCGCCGTCTGAAGCGCGCGTGCTAATCACCGGCGAAAGCGGCACGGGCAAAGAAGTCGTGGCGGACGTCATCCACGCGTGGAGCACGCGGGCGACCGAGAAAATCATCAAGGTCAATTGCGCCGCGATTCCTGAAACGTTGTTGGAAAGCGAATTGTTCGGGCACGAAAAAGGTGCGTTCACCGGCGCTACCGCCACGCGCATCGGCCGCTTTGAAGAAGCGAATGGCGGCACGATTTTTCTGGATGAAATCGCCGAGATGACCCCGCCGTTGCAGGCGAAACTGCTGCGCGTGATGCAGGATGGAAAATTTCAACGCATCGGTTCCAATAGGGAAATCCAGACGAACGCGCGCATTCTCGCCGCGAGCAACCGCGATCTGGAAGCTGAAGTGAAAGCCGGACGCTTCCGCGAAGATTTATTTTATCGGCTCAACGTGGTGGAATTGAATCTGCCGCCGCTGCGCGAGCGTCGCGAAGACGTGTTGCCGCTGGCGAATCTATTTGTGGGCGAATTTGCCCGCAACCGCGCGCGCCTCGCCGAAGCCACGGCGGATTGTCTGCGCAATTACTCTTGGCCCGGGAACGTGCGCGAGCTGCGCAACGCCATCGAACGCGCCGTGCTGCTCTCGCAGAGCGATCTGATTTTGCCCGAACATCTTCCGGCCAAGCTGCGCGAAGCCGCCAAGCACGCGCCGCCCACGCTCTCGCTCGACATGCAAACGATGGATGAAATCGAACGCCACGCGATTCTCGCCGCGCTCCAGCAGCACAAATCGAATCGCACCGAAACGGCGAAAACGCTGGGCATCAGCCGCCGCGCGTTACTCTACAAATTGCAGCGCCTCCGGCAGCAGGGGTTTCAGTTTGAGTGAAGTGTTTTACCACGGAGACACAGAGTCACAGAGAAGCAAGCTGACTCCGTCCTCCGTGGTTAATTCTCTCCGCGAAACTTTCCGCCGCTTAGGTTGTTGGTATGGACATGAGAACACCCGTTTGCCTCGCCATTTTGTCCCTGACGCTGAGGTTTACCGCTGCGGCCCAGACTTTTTATTCACCGTCCGGCGAGCGGGCGATGGTGAACACCAATATTGATATGCCCGGCTTTCTCAAGATTGCTCAAGTGGCGGCGGCCCAGCGGGAGAAACATCGGCTAACGGAAGACGAATTCATCCGCGACGCAAAGCTGCCCGGCATAGTGCTGTTGGATGCCCGCAGTCACAATATGTTTGAACTGCTCCACATCAAGGGAGCCGTGGGTTTGAGTTTTACCGACTTCACCGCCGAAAGTTTGGCAAAAGTGATTCCCACGAAAGGCACGCGCGTGCTGATTTATTGCAACAACAACTTTGCCGATTCGCCGCTCGCTTTCGCCGCCAAATCACCGCCCGCCTCGCTGAATCTTTCCACCTACATTTCGCTCTACACCTACGGCTATACGAATGTCTATGAGTTGGGGCCGTTCCTCAAGATCAAGCAAACGAAAATCCCCTTTGAATCGAACAAGGGTGCGAAGCCGGGCGTTTAGTTTTTTTAGAAAAACGGATTGTGCGCCACTTCTTCACCCACGGTGGTGAGCGGGCCGTGGCCGGGGCAGAGCAGGGTATCGTTGGCAAGCGTCAGAATTTCCGCGCGCACTTTCTGGCGGGCGAGTTCCCATTGACCGTTTCCATTGCCCATGGAGCCGGCGAAGATCGCGTCGCCGACGATGGCTACTTGCGGTGCGTTGGCGGGCCAACCATTGATGAGATAAGTCACGCCGTCTTCCGCATGGCCAGGCGTTTCGCGGTGCGTGATGTGCAGGCCACCCAGTGTAAAAGTGTCGCCCGACTGGAGTTGTTGAGCTCGGGGGGCGCCGTGGATGCGACTGTGGATTTGGGCTTCGGGAAAAGCTTTGCGGATGTCGCCCAGGCAATGGATGTGATCCCAATGCGAATGGGTGATGAAGATATGGCGCAGTTGCAGTTTTTGTGCGGTTAGTTCGGCAAGAATGGGCGCGGCGTCCATCCCGGTATCGAACAGCGTCGCCTCGCGCGTGGCGGCATCCCAAATGAGATAACAATGGACGGCCATGCCGTCATCGCTGGTGGTGAACACGCGCAGTTGTTGCCAGCGGTGCACGTCTTGCGGCGTCGGCAGCCAGCCGGCAAAAATACTTTCGAGTTTGGCGGCGTCCATGCCGATGACTGGGCCGAGCGCGGTGAAATTGATCGGTTGGGCGCACTGGCCGGATTCTTCGAGCGCGGTCAGTTCGGTTTCGGAAAGTCCAGCGGCCGCCGCGGAGACGCTGGCGGGGAGGTTGAGAATTTTCCGGCCTTTGCGGATGATGTCGCCAAAATGGTCTTCGAGTTGCACGCGGAGACGTTACCCCAATTTCATCGCCCCGCAAGCGCACGGCTTGAGGCGGAACGGGAAAGCTGCTAGAACTGGCGTGTGTTCGGTTTTAAATCCAACAAGCCACGCGAGCGTTTCTACCTGTTGCCGGGGCAGGGCGGGCGCAATTACCGCCAAAAGCAGCGCAAGTTGCTGACGTGGACGGTGGTGGTGTCGCTGGTTTTTGGGGCGTTGCTGACGATGGTGTTATGGTGGACGTCCAAGCCGAAGCCTTGACCGCGCAGAGCCGGTTGTTACCATACAGATAATTCGATGAAAATTTTCCGCTTCATTCTCGTGCTGGCGACTCTCGCGCCGGCGTTCCTCCGCGCTGAAGTTGCCGATGGTGTCAAAGCTGTCGTCAGCGAACGCGTCATCACTTTTGCCGAGGTGGAAGATTACACGCGCCCCGCCGCCGATGCGCTCCGCCGCCAATACGCCGCGCAGCCTGAGATGTTTCAGCAGAAGCTCAACGAAGCGCTCAACGATAGTTTGGAACAACTCGTGGAACGCGCCTTGATCTTGCACAGCTTCGATTCCGAAGGCTACAAGTTGCCCGAAAGCGTGATTGACGATGTCGTGCGCGAACGCATTCACGAGCGTTTCGGCGATCGCATCACGCTCATGAAATCATTGCAGGCCCAAGGGCTGACGTTCGAGCAATTCCGCAAACAGGTGCGTGATCAATACATCGAATCCGCCTTGCGCAGCCAGAATATCCAACGCGAAATCGTCGTCTCCCCCTACAAAGTGGAAAGCTACTACCAAGCGAATCAGGATAAATTCAAACTCGAAGATCAAGTCAAGTTGCGCATGATCGTCCTGACGAAAACTTCGCCCGACGACACCAACGCCGTGAAACTTGCGCGCGAAATCCAGACCAAAGTGAAAGAAGGCGTTTCGTTCACCGAAATGGCCAACGTCTATTCCCAAGGCTCGCAGCAACGTCAAGGCGGCGATTGGGGTTGGGTCGAACGCAGTGTGCTGCGCAAGGAACTTGCTGAAGTCGCATTCACCATCACGCCCGGTCAGACCAGCGACCCGATTGAAACGCCCGACTCCATTTACTTCATGCTCGTCGAAGAAAAGAAACCGTCACACGCCAAACCGCTCGCCGATGTGCGTGGCGAAATCGAGAAAACGCTCCGCGTCCAGCAGCAGGCGCAGTTGCAGAAGAACTGGATGGACGGCTTAAAGAAGAAAACTTTCATCCGCTACTTCTGAAATCACCGTGTCCTCTGGCACGATGAAAAACTGGCTCGGCATTTCCCTCGGTGACGTCACTGGCGTCGGCCCCGAAGTGGCGCTTAAGGCTATCGCCGCCGAAGTTGCGACCGACGAAACTAAATATCTACTCATTGGTGATGCAGGCGTGCTTGAGCGTCTGAATGTTTCGCTGGGACTGAATCTGCCGCTAAAAACTTTTTCTAGTTATACCGACAGCGGAAAGTTTTTCACCACCAACCCGCGGCCCGAAGTGTTGCCCGAAAATCTGCCCGCCGGTTCCCCGCTCGCTGCTCAAGCGGCTGTCGCTGCTCTGCGCGCTGGTGGGGAACGTTGTTTGCGCGGCGAACTGGATGCCCTCATCACCGCACCGGTGAATAAAGAATCCATCATCCGTGCCGGAAATAAATTTGTTGGCCAGACGGAATTTCTCTCCGAGCTCGCCGGAACCAAACGCACCGCCATGATGCTGCTCGGCACCGACGAACGCGGCCGCTGGCTGCGCGTGGCGCTCGCGACGGTTCACATTTCCATCAAGTCCGTTCCTGAGAAACTGACGGCAGAGAAAATCACCCTCGCCATCGAACTCGCCGCGCAGTCTTGCCGCGATCTTGGTTTGGCGCGTGCGAAAATTGCCGTGGCTGGTTTGAATCCGCACGCGGGCGAAGGCGGAGAATTTGGCGATGAAGAAATCACGACGATTGCGCCTACCGTTTTGGCGATGCAGAAGCGCGGCTTCGATGTTGTCGGTCCCTTGAGTGGCGACACGGTGTTTCACTACGCGCTGAAAGGGGAATTCGATGCCGTCGTCGCGATGTATCACGACCAAGGGCTCGCGCCGCTGAAAGCCGTCGCTTTCGACAGCGGGATCAATTGGACGCTCGGTTTGCCTTTCATCCGCACCTCGCCCGATCACGGCACGGCTTACGATATCGCCGGAAAAGGCATCGCCAATCCGGAAAGTATGATTGCAGCCATTCGGTTGGCGAAGCAGTTGGCACGGAATAATAATTAGAGTCCAGCCCGCGGAAAACTCGGGGCAACACCCCTGAACTAGGGAGCTCCCAAACCGGTTTTGGGTAGACTCCTAACGCGTTCGGGTAAACCCAAAACCTCAGGAGCTAGACCCGCCGTTTCGAGCGGTGAACCCGGCCAGCCTTTGGGTCGTCCCTCAAGCTCTTTGGGTAGACCTTTGGTCGTTTTGGGAGCACCTCAAAAATGGGGGGAGAGGCAAAAACTAGTTGGGAATCAGATGTTTAGGCCTAAAATGTCGTTTGGGCGTAAATTTGAGGTGTAAGCGGGTTGCTGCAGTCAGTATGGGCTACTTAAACCAATGCAAGACGGCCAAATCATCCACGGATCAGCTCGCGGACCTTCGCGCCGATGTCGCCTTGTTTGACGAGCGATTCACCGACGAGAATGGCGCCCGCGCCGCATTTCTGAACGCGCTCCACATCGACCCGCGTGTGAATGCCGCTCTCGGCAACCAGCAGTGAACCATTTTGGATAATGCGTGGGGCAAGGTTTTCCGTAGTGGCCAAATCCACCTTGAAGGTTTTCAGGTTACGATTGTTCACGCCGAGTAGCGCGGGGGAGATTTTCAGTGCGCGTTCCAGTTCTTCTTCGTCGTGAACTTCAACCAAAACGGCCAGACCGGCTTCGATGGCGAGTGAATGGAATTTGGCGAGTTGCTCGTCCGTCAAAATGGCGACGATGAGCAGGATGGCGTCGGCGCCCCATTCGATGGCTTCGAGGATCTGGCGTTCATCAATGATGAAATCCTTGCGCAGCAGCGGCAGCTTCACCGCTGCGCGGATTTGGCGCAGATAATCCAGCGAGCCTTGGAAAAATTTCTCGTCCGTCAGAACGGACAGGCAGCTTGCGCCGGCCGCTTCGTATTCCTTGGCGATGCGGACGGGATCGAAGTTTGGGCAAATCACGCCCCGCGAAGGCGAGGCTTTCTTCACCTCGGCAATCAAACCGATTTTGCCGATGCGCGGATTTTTCAGCGCAGCGATGAAGTCGCGCCGCTCACCGTGCTCCAGCATCGCGTCGCGCAAATCGCCCACGGCAATGAGGCGCGCAGGAAGTTGCGCGACTTCAATTTTTTTCTGCTCAACGATTTTATCGAGAATGTTCATTCTTCATCATCCTTCACACCTTGCATCCGCTTGAGCG
>CAIWFB010000308.1 GCA_903911825.1 uncultured Verrucomicrobia subdivision 3 bacterium | reverse complement strand
CAGCGGCGAGGAGCACAGCGGAGATACGATTGTCAGTAGGCATAACACGGTTGGGGTCAGGTGCCATGCCATCCCAGACCAGACCCGGAGAATCGTAGGTCAAACCGGAATCGAATGTGAGTGGCTGTGGCACGGTTTAGTTTGGTTTAACGCGTTCCGGCACTCGCCGGAAGCGACGCCACCGTTTTTGCCACAGTTCGGGGACTCCTGCCAACGGGAGCTTTTGGATTATTTTGGAGTAGAAAAGCTGATGAAACCCCAGCAATTCATTTTGGGGAAAGACTACTTAGCGCCCTTAACGCGATAACGAATTTCTTTAAGGTTGGCTGACTGTTTAAAATTCCAGCTTGCCAACAATGGCGAGTTTTTTTAGAACGGTTTGTCGTTCCACGATGGCTTTACGCTGCTTCTTGATATGGCCATGGTTGACGGGCGTTAAACTAGTCTGATTGATTCTAATTAAATAGAGAAAGAACTGTTTATGAAATCCAACGAAGTGTTGCGGGAAGTGTTGCAGGATTATGGCTTCAAACGCGCGGCGGTGGAACTCGGGATTTCCGAGTCGTGTCTCTATAAATGGTGTGACCCGGACGGCGGCAAGGCGAACGGTGTCTTGAATCCGATGGAACGGGTGATTTTATTGTATCGGCTGACCGGCGACCGGCGACTCATCCAGTGGTTCTGCGAACAGGCAGGTGGTTATTTCGTGCCCAATCCCCCGCCCGCCCCGGCGCCCCAAACCTTGTTGGCTGCGGAAAACCAGATGCAGCATGAGCTGCTGGAATTTATGGGTGGCGTGACAGCGGCGGCGGCTAAAGGCAAGGTCACGGCCACAGATGCGGTCAGCTTTCGCGCCCGCTGGGAACAGGCGAAGACGGTGACGGAAGGTTTCGTGACGGGTGCGGAACGGGGCATCTATCGGCTGGGGGCTTTTTTCTTTCCGGCGATCTGGTTCGCGACGACCGGGGAGTTGCCGGAGTTGGTGGAAGTGTGAAACGGGGGTTTGGGGCGGCGGCGCACCACCGCCCTACCCGATTAATCCACCAGCAACGACCGGCCGAGCTTGAGCAACTTGTCCCGGTCGGCATCGGACTTCCCTTCGGCGTAGATGCGCAAGACGGGTTCGGTGCCGGAACCGCGCAGCATGAGCCAGGTGGAATCGGCGGCGACAAATTTCACACCGTCACGGGCATCCACCTTGGCGAGCTTGGAGCGCAGGAGTTTGGCGGGGGGATTCGCTTGCAGCTTGGCCATGAGCGCGGCGCGTTTTTCCAGCGGGTAATGGGCGTCGTAACGTCCGTAACGGTGAGGGCCGAATTCTTTTTCCAGCTTCGCCCAGATTTTATTCACGGAAATCTTTTCCATCGCGAGCATCTCCAGCAGAAACAACCCGGCGGCGAGTCCGTCGCGTTCGGGAATGTGATGCGCAAAGCCGACGGAGCCGCTTTCTTCCGCGCCGAACAGTGCGCCGGGCTTCATCATCTCCGGCGCGATGAAGCGGAACCCGATGCCGACTTCGGTGAGCGGTAGATGCCACGCGGCGCACATCTTGTCCACCATGGCGGTGGTGTTGTAAGTCTTGGTCACGACGCCGCGGTCACCGCGATTCTGCACGAGATGATGCAAGAGCAGTGCAATGATCTGTTGATTGGTGAAGGGATTGCCGCGTCCGTCCATGCCGCCGATGCGGTCGGAATCGCCATCGGTGACAAGGCAGATGTCGTGGGGATTTTTTCGTAATTGCGCGCCGCCGAGAACGTAATTTTTCGGCAATGGCTCGGGGCAGATGCCGCCAAAGAGCACGTCATACCGGCCATTGAGCGTGGTGACGTGGCAATTCGTTTTGGCCAACAGCGTTTCAAACACCCCCGCCCCGACGCCGAATAAGGCATCGTGCGCGACGCGTAATTTTGATTTCGCGATGAGGGGAAAATTCACCAAACGCTTGATGGCGGCGAAGTGCGCGGGACGCACGTCCACTAATTTGATTTTCCCAAGGCGAACAGCTTCAGTGAACGTCAGCGAGCGCACCGGATTTTTATCAATCAACGCTTCCACGGCTTTGCAGGTGTCGGCATCACTACTGCCGCCGAAGTGCGACTTGAGTTTGAAGCCATTGAAAATGGGCGGATTGTGACTCGCCGTGATCATCACGCCACCGATGGCGTGCAAGTGTTTCACCGCATACGAAATCGAGGGTGTGGGCGTGGGTTCGGGCGTGAGGACAACGTGAAAGTCGTTTCCCACGAACACTTCGGCGGTGAGTTGCGCAAAGCGGTCGGATAAAAACCGGCGGTCGTAGCCGATGACAACCTTGCGCTCCGTGCCGGCGATGGGATGGGCGCTCCAATAATCCGCGGTGGCCTGCGCCACGCGGGCGACGTTGGCAAACGTGAAATCTTCCGCGATGACCGCGCGCCAGCCGTCGGTGCCAAATTTGATGGTGCTCACCCCCGCAGCTTGGCAAAAGAGTCGCTAACTGCCAAGTGTCGGGTGGGTTGAACAGACTTTTTAAGACTACGAATGAAAAAACGGTTTCGCCAAGTGTGACGAAACCGTAGTAAAAGTGGTGCCCCGGCACGGACTCGAACCGTGGACCAATTGATTAAGAGTCAACTGCTCTACCAACTGAGCTACCGAGGCAAATTGTTGTTTTACAAGAACTTATGCCGATTTTTAGGCCAGCGCTTTCGGGATTGTATCCCGCTTTTGTATCCCATAGAATGTTGGTGCTTATGACAACATTAACTACCGATACAACGCAGGATACAAAACCCGCGAAAACATCCCGTGACGTAAGAATTTCGCCCGATGGCAAATGGCGTTCGTTTCCAAAAGTTCCGAACCTGCTTCAATACGTCAACACGGGAATTTATTTTGGCAGAGTTAAAATAGAGGGCAAGATTTTTCGGGAAAGCTTAGAGACTAACGTGTTCACTACCGCCAAGCTGCTGCTAGGTGATTATATCAAAAAGAAGCAGAAACTAGCGGCTCGCCCTATCGCCGGAACCTTCGCAGAAGCCCGCGCCAATTACGAAAAGGATTTAGAATCCGATCACACCTTAAAAGACACAAGCAAGCTGTATCGCCGGAACTGCATCAAAGCCCTTTTGCGCTCATGGCCGGAACTAGACGCCCTTGCCCCCAGCAAGATCACCGAAACGGGTTGCCGCGCTTGGGCGGGCAAGTTTGCGGCGGATTATGACGAGAATTTCTTTAATAACACACTCGGCACCCTGCGAAACATCCTAGAGCGGGCAGGCATTGGCAGAGACGAAAACCCAGCGCGTAAAGTGAAGCGGCTTGGGGTTAAGCAAAAGGAATTGAAGCTGCCAGAGCCTAAACAATTTGAAGCATTGCTTGAAACCATAGCCACCGCAGGCGCTCGGCAATCTCGCCACTGCGCCGACTTCGTCCGTTTTCTGGCGTATTCCGGTTGCCGGTTAAGCGAAGCCCGCAGCGTCCGCTGGTCGAGTATAAATTTTGAAAGGGCGGAAATTCGGATTGAAACCGCCAAACGCGCCAAAACTTCAAGCGCTTCAAACTTGAGATATGTGCCGATTATTCCGCCGATGCTGGAATTATTGAAGCGCTTGAAAAAAGCCAATCCCGCTGACGATTCTACGGTTTGCGGCGTAGGCGAGTGCGAGAAATCGTTAACCCGCGCGTGCAAGGTGCTTGGCATTCACCGAATCACACACCATGATTTGCGGCACCTGTTCGCTACTCGCTGCATTGAATCCGGCGTGGACATTCAAACCGTTAGCCGTTGGCTAGGGCACTCTGACGGCGGCGCACTGGCAATGAAAACCTATGGTCATTTGCGGCGCGAACATTCCGCAGCAATGGCGCAACGCGTAACTTTTGGGAAATAAAAATCAACCGATGAAAACTTCCAAAAAATCAAAGAAAGAATCAATCGAGCCAGCAGCGCCAAGCCAAGCCATCCCGCCGGGACTGGAAGTTTTTGCAGAGCTGAAAAACAAATCGCATAGCGAACAAATTGCAGCGGTAGTGCCGGAATTCAAAAAAGCTTTAAACGCTGGCAATGATGAAATTATCGGTAGGTTTGCGGGCATGATCTCTGGCCTTGGTGCGGAAATTGACATCGGAATCGCTGTTCCCGAATGGGCTAAAGCAGCCTCCAGAAAATTTTGGGAGACTGTTGGCATGGATTTTTTGGGGAGATTGCAAAATTGCGAGCCTGAGGATATGGGCAAAATCTTAGAATTTATTCAGCTTACCCCGGTGACAGATTCCCCAACTAAAGTTCAAAAGGGAATTGATAATCTGGCTAAATTCATCAAGGACGAGGCAAAAGATTTGCCAGCAGAAAAAAATTTGGAATTTGCAAAAGGACGGGTTAGAGCCAAAAAAATGTTAAATAGTGTCACGGCCATGTCGCAACGGACCCAATGTTATCTGATGATTTCCCTGATGTGGGAGAAATTTCAAAATTTTGAAAGTGCGGGAAAATTGCATATTTGGTTTTTAGAAAATAAAATCCTCCCACAAATTACAGACCCCGCAGAAACTCGGTATATATGCCGTAGCATTGGCCTCAGACTGCGTGAAAAAGCTGGCAGACCTAATAAAAATAAATAGGTGGTTTCAAAAACCGTCAAAACCGGGCAAGTCATTTTTTAGCAGCTCGGTTTACTCATTTTCGGTTAGTTGCTATTTAGAAAAAAAATTTTCACTAGGCTTTCCTATGTGAAAAGTAAATTCAACACCAGCACTGGGCGAGTTGAGGCAAGCGAAAGCGAAGCCACAATCTCGCAAAACATCCACGCAACCGCAGCCACCCTGCCCCGCCTCGCCTACACCATGCGCGAGACGGCGGAAATTTTGGGTGTCTCCTACATAACGGTTCATCGCCTACTTAAACGCGGAAAAATGCGTGCCTCTGACGCTATCCGTAACAAGGTGATTCCGCTCACTGAAATTCAGCGCTTTCTGCGCGAATCCATCACCAACTAATCCAAGGGCAAATTATGTCACTCGAATTTCGCCCCGTAAAAGAAGGCCGCACCGTCGCGCAATGGGTTAGGGAATTGAAAGGCCGCAGCGGAGTTTATTTGATCCGCGAGAAAACCGGCTTTCTGTTTTTCAGCGGCGACGTGGTTTATATCGGCGAGAGCCACACCAATCGGCTTAACACAACGCTGCTTCGCCATTTCCAACGCTGGACAGGCAAAACCGCAGGCGCAACTTTCGCCGTCTCAAAAGTTGAGGTGGCGATTGTGCGCTGCCCGGCAAGTCACGCGCTCACACTGCAAAACGCCCTGATTGAAGAGTATCGCCCCCGACTAAACACCGTGGCGAACCCCGACGCGGAAAAGGCATAACGATGAAAAGACTAACTCAAGCCGCAGTAAAACCGTTTCCGCCATTTCTGCTCGATCTACTGGCCGCGCCGCCGCGTGCCGGTCAAGGCGTTCACGGTTGGCTTTTCACAGTTGCACGCCAGTTGCACGCACATTTGCCAGCCGTTGAAATCGTCGCCTTGCTTGAAAGCAAAGTTGCTGAATGCGGGCGACACGTTCCACGCACGGAAATAGTTTCTGCTGTGCAAAGCGCTCTGGCGAGCGCGTGGCAGCCGTCCAAAGGCAATCCGCCCCAAAATTCAGCCAAATGGCCAACTGTTAACCAAGAACAAAGGGAGGCAATTGTGCGAGATGGCGGCGGCTTGGCTGATCTTTGGGAACTTTCCCCCGTGCGAATTGATAACGACCAGCAACAAACGGAAGAAATCATCAGCAAATTGTTTCCCGGCAATCCGTTGTTGTGCTGTGGTGCGTCCAAATCAGTTTTTGACACGAAGCCGCGTGACTCTTGGCGCGGTGAATTGGCAAAGTTGGAATTGATTGTGCCGTCGGCTATGTCCGCAGTCTTTGGCCTGACAAAAGACGGGCGTGAATCAAAGCACACTTTGAACAATACCGGCACGCGACGTTTTTTGGTGGTCGAGTTTGACACCGGCACAACCGATGGCCACGCCGCTTTGCTGATTCACTTGGCTGCGTTCGCCCCGTTGGCTTGCGTGGTTCACAGTGGCGGGAAAAGTTTGCACGGGTGGTTTTTCGTGGCGGGACAGCCAGAAACAAAGGTGCAAAAGTTTTTTCGTTACGCGGTCTCACTGGGCGCGGATCACATGACATGGACGCGCAGCCAATTCGTCCGAATGCCGGACGGGCGACGAAATAACGGCAACCAACAGACCGTCTATTTTCTAAATTTCAAACCCATGGAGGCAACGCTTTGAACGCACAACTTGAATCAATGGGCATCCGTGACGACGTGCCGGAACCTGAAGCCCAAATCGCGCGAAGTGATTTGAAAGCGGAATGGCTGACAAGTTTCAATGAGTCCACCAACACGCCGGAAGGCTTGGCCAAGCTTGCCGTGCCGACGCGCGAGCCGATTTTGGGCAGTTGGTTTAAGCAAGGTGACTTGGGTTTTATCTATGGCGCGCGCGGCCTTGGCAAGACATGGCTGGCAATGCACATCGCGCGTAAGTGCGCGGAGGGCGGCTCGGTTAGCGATTGGGAAGCCATCGCCACGGCCGTGCCGAACTCGTCTTGAGCATGAGCATCCGGCGAGGTGAATTTTCTAATCTGCGTCCACGTATTGGAACCGTCCAAACTGCGGGCATAGAGATATGCCGCGCCCGCATTGGTCGCCGTGTCATGCGGAGCGCCAACCAAGGCGAGGTCTCGCGTAGCGGCCACTGACCAGCCAAATTGAGCCCCATTGCTCTTGTCATTGGCGACAACTTTGGCCGTGAGCGCATCAATCGCAATCACCGTGGTATTGGTATCCACCACTGTCGGCGCGAAGAAGTCATCCACTCGAATCGTAAACCGGGTGATTTCCGGCGCGCCGGGCGTTACACGGCTGACGGTGGTGGGAGTGAATAACAAACCGCGCAAGGCAGTCGTCGCCATCGCGGCCGTCACAGTTCCATTGGAAACGCCATAAGAATAAACCCCGCCGCCTAAACTCACGAAGCCACCAAGGTCAGACAGATTACCTTTCGCAGCACTGTCGAGTGTCACCGTGATGCGCAAAGCTTGCGTGCGGTCATTATCTAATTCCGTAATCAATGCGCTCGTGAATGGCCGGATGAAGCCGCGGTCGTAAACGATTTGGCCAGCAACTGTGCCGGAGATAACCGGGGCGTCGTTCGAAGCCGTGATGTTTACCGTCGTCAGATTAGTCACCAGCGAACTGATGTAAGCATCATCGGCGCTCAACACCAGATGCGTCGTCTGCGTCGTCGGCACCGGAATGTGATTTGGCACCGGCACATACGTCATGCCGCGCAAAGCGGTCGTGATGTTGGTGGGATAACCGTAAAGTGTAAACACGCCATTCGAGGTCTGCGTGAAGCCGCCCAGATTTTGCAATGCGCCATTGTCCAGATGATCCAGCAACAAACGAACCGTCAGCGGCTGCAACGTATCGTCATCCACATCCGCCACCACGATACTGGCGAACGGCTGCACCGTCTGCTTATCGCTGATGTTGTAATTGCCATTGCCAGTGATCGTCGGCGCATCATTCGTTGCGGTCACCGTAACGGTAGTAAGATTATTAGTCACCGTGGGGGCAAAGGTGTCATCCACCGTGAGCAACAGATGCGTAGTCGAAGATGTCGGGACGGGAATGTGATTCGGCGTGGGCACAAACACAATGCCCCGCAAGGCGGTGGTCAGATTGGTCGGCGTGCCGGTGAGCGTGAAAAGTCCATTCGTCACCGGTGTGAAACCACTCAAATTCGTCAGCGATTGTTTATCTAAATTGTCGAGCGCGATACGCACCGTCAACGACTGCAACGCGTCATCATCCACATCCGCAATCACGATGGAGGCAAACGGATTCACCGTTTGTTTGTCCGTGATGTTGTAATTTCCGGCGCCCGCTGTCGTGGGCGAATCATTCACTGCCGTCACCGCCACCGTGGTGATCGCATTAGTCACCGTAGGAGCAAATGAATCATCCACCGTGAGCGTCAGCCGCGTGGTCACGGTCGTCGGCACGGTGATGTGATTTTCCACTGGCGCAAACACTATGCCGCGCAAGGCGGTCGTGAGATTCGCCGGCGTGCCGGACAGGATGAACACGCCATTCGTCGTCAGCGTAAAGCCGCCCAAATTCGTCAGCGTTTGATTATCGAGATGATCCGGAGAGATGCGCACCGTCAATGATTGCAACGCGTCATCATCCACATCCGCAATCACGATGCCAGCAAACGGATTCACCGTTTGTTTATCCGTGATGTTGTAATTGCCCGCTCCGGCCGTAGTGGGCGAATCGTTCACCGCCGTCACCGCCACCGTGGTGAGGTTCGTCACCGGCGCGGTGATGTAACCATCGTCAATGCTCAAGACCAAATGCGTCACGACCGTGGTCGGCACGATGATGTGATTTTCCACCGGCGCGAAAACAAGGTTGCGCAAGGCGGTCGAAATATTGGTAGGCGTGCCTTGCATCCTGAAAACACCCAGAGAAATCTGCGAGAAGCCGCCAAGGTTTTGCAGCGTTTCGTTATCGGTATGATCCATCCGGATGGTCGCCGTCTGCAATTGCAGGCCGTATTCGTCCAAGTCTCCGATTGAAATCGTCGCGAACGGATGCACCGTCTCTTTATCCGTGATGGCCGAATTGGTGCTACCGGCAATCGTCGGAATGTCATTCACGCCGATGACGGTCATCGTCACGGTATTCGTTTCGCGATCAGAGCCACGCCGCGTGACCGCCACGGTAGCCAGCGCGGAGAATAAATTCGTGGAATCATCTTTCAACGTGTAAGCGAAATGCTCCACCCCCACGAAACCGGCAGCGGGCGTGTAGAGCACAGCGGTGGCGCTGCTGTTCGTGGTGACCGTGCCACCCTGATCTGGAACATCAAACGAATAAATTAGGCGTAGGCTGGAGCTATCTGGATAAACCAAGTCATTCGCCCGCACCTCCAAAACATTCGTGATAGAATCCGAAACCGCGCTGAACAAATCATTGTTTGGATACAAGTCGCCCACCGTCACGGCTACGGTATTGGTGCCCTTGTTGCCGAGCAAATCGGTGAATTCGTAATTAAAATAATCGCGGCCGATGAAACCCGAGTTCGGCGTGTAGAGAAGTAAATTATTGGTCGCCGTGTTATTGCGCGCCACCGTGCCGTGAACGCCATTCGTTTGCAGACCGCTGATGGTCAAAGCCACGAAAGTTTTCGGCAACGTGTAATCATTATTTAGCACGTCCAACGCGTTGTTCGCGCTGTCTCGCATCACGCGGTAAGTATCAGGATTAGAAGTGGCCGGAGAATTATCCAACACTACCACGTGCACATGGCCCAGAGCACGCGCGGGGCTACCATCAGAAATTTCATAGGTGAAATCTTCGGCGCCGTTAAAATTCGCAGCGGGTTTATAAACCAAGCCCGTGCCCGGACCGTTGATGGTCACTGAGCCATTGTGATTAGGCGCATTGGTGCTCACTCCGATGCCACTGATGAATAATGTCTGACCGAGGTTCGGGAGAATCACGTCATTGATCATCACCGGCAACGTGTTCGTGCTGTTCTTCACGACCACAAACGTATCGTCGTTCGCGAAGAAGCCGCTCGGCTGGACGCGAATCGAAACATAGGCCGTAGCCGTGCCGCCCGCGCCATCAGAAATCGTATAAGCGATGAGCGGCTCCTGATGATTCGTGACTGTATTGCTAGGCTTGTAAACCAAGCGCGTATGCGCGGTATTTAAAGAAACTGCGCCGAGCACGCTGTTACTATTGAAAGCAGTGATAGTCAGATTTGTGTTCGGGCCGGGTAAGATTAAATCGTTGCCCAAGACATCGAGTGAATTATTACCGCCGCCGGCGATCACGGTGAAGAAGTCATTGTTCGCCGTCAGACCGTTGCCCCGATCCAGCACCGTGACGGAAACTATTCCCGTGGCCGACAGGGTGCCGCTGGTGATGCGGTAGTTAAATGTCTCAACGAACGGACACGGATTGCTTGGATTCGGCGTGTAGCTAACCAAATTATTCGGACCAAAACCATTGAGTGAAACGGTGCCACCCGCGCTCGGCGACCCGAGGCTGGCGATGGTGACTGATGCGCCGGTGGCGGGAATCAAACTATCGTTGATGAGCAAATCGAGCGAGTTCGTCGTGCCAGTCGCAACGGTATAACTGTCGGGGTTCGCCGTAAGCGTGCTCGCCGTAAGCGTAACGGTAACTACTGCCGTATCGCTACCTCCCAAACCGTCGGCAGCGGTGTAGCTGAAATTTTCCGTGCCCACATAGCCAGCCAGCGGAGTGTAAACAATCGAGTTACTCGCATTGTTGAGCGAAACCGTGCCGCCGTGATTGGGCGTGGTCACGCCCGTGAGCGTGAAGGCACCGCCAACCGCCGAGAGGACGGCATCATTGGCCAACACCGGCAGAATATTATTCGAACTCGTCGCCGTGATGGCAAAGATGTCATTGTTAGCAATGCTCAAGCTGTGATCCATCACGACGTAATTAATATATTCGTTCGTCGTCTGAAACTCTTTCAACCAATCAAACAGGTGATACGGATTGTAACCAAAACTGCCGTCGGCATTCATCACCACAACGACGTTGTTCGGAGTAATGTTGGTAGCCGGAATCACACGAAACGAATCATCCGGTAACAAACCATTGATATCCGGCTCGCGGTCATTCACCAATACGCCCGGTGAATTGGTAGTGAAGAGCGTTTCCTCGTCCGTGGCATAAGCATCCGGTTGCAAAATCGGACGGTCGTTCACACCCGCGACGATGACGGTCACAATCGCATTGCTCGATAAACCGTGTTCATCCATCGCGGTATAAGTGAAGGTGTCAGTCGCAAATTCTTTATTCGCCAACGCATTCAAGTTCGTGGAAACCGTCGGATTATAAATCACGTTGGTGCCCACAAGCGTGACGCTCGCACCAAGTGCGCTCACTGGCGTAACAGCGGAAACGTGCAGGACAGTCGCCTGATCGTAGTCGGTGTCATTCGCCAGCAAGGTCGCATCCGCTATGGTGATCGCCGTGTCTTCATCGGTCGTCAGCAAGTTAGGATTGGCGGTCGGCACATCATTCACGCCGGTGACTTGGATATGAATCGCCGCCGTGACGACGACGTTGTAACGATCTTTCACGCTGTAATAAAATGTGTCATTCGTCGTTTGACCAAAGCCAAGCGTGTTCAAAATTGCCGAACCGCGCGGGTCGTAGGTGATGTGCGTTTCGTTGCGATCAAACCGAATATCAAGCGTCGCGGTCGCGCCCAACATACTGACCACCGACAACAGGTTCGAGGTATAGCCATTGGTTGGCGAAAGCGACACGATGTTCAGGGTTGTGCTGTTGTCGTCTGAATTAGGATCGGTGTCATTGGCGAGAATGTTTGTGGCGGTAGTAAAATCGAGCACCACGTCTTCGGGCGTCGTGAGCAACGGATTGGTATTCACATCATCCATTTGCGGAGTCGGGGCGGAATTAACACCCACCACATTGACCGTGACGGTTGCCGTGGCTTTGGCGAGGTTCTGAGCAATTTCCAAAGGTGTTGAACCACGCACATGATCGACGCCATTGGAAGAATCCAAAATCGCGTAGCGGAAACTATCCACCACATTGCTGCCCTGCGGTAACGCGGTGATGAAGGCCGAAGCCGTCGGATCATAACTGATAGTGGCGCCAAAATTACTGATGATGACCCGTGCGCCCAAGATACTATAGTTTGTCACGCCAGAAACATTTCCGTTCGTGCCCACGTCCACGACGTGGATGGTGTCGGTGATGTCGGATTCCACATCGTTCGCCAGCACAAATATGTTGGTCAAGATTGTATGCGCATCGGTAGCGGCCGAATCGTCATAAGCCAGCGGCGGCGCATTGCCGATGGCCAGCGGACGCCCCGTGGCATCATATCCGGGATTAGAAAACGAATTAGTATCGCTGCCGCCTTGTTTGGCGACCACGCGCTGGTAAGGCAGGAAGACCCCGGCGAACGGCGGACTTAAAACGAGCGATTGATTATTCGTCAACAGACCGTAATCGTTCGGGTCGGTGGAAGTGAAGGCGCCCACATAATCAGCTTCGTAAACCACCTGATTCGACGAGTTCAATAACGTGATGTTGCCACTGGCATTGTCCAGCTGCAGATTTGCCGCCGCGATTTGGGAATACACACCGGAGGGCAAACCCGTGTTGGAAGCATCATGAGAAAAGAGCACCAACGCCTCGCCAGGTTGCAATGACTGGCTCGAAAAAGTGTGTCGCAAAACGCCATCCACCAAAACTTTGAAACCGTCCACCGCGCAGGCGGCTGAATCATGCGGAACATAAAACTCAATAAACTCGTTATTCGTATTCGGGGCCGCCGGATTGAAATGAATTTCCTGAATGATAATTCGCTGCGCGGCATTTCGCTCGAACGCGCCGATGTCAGGACTTTGATTGCGGAAATAACCCCGTTGATCCGTGCCCAGCGTGGTGTAGAACGTCGCATCCGGGGCATTAGAAACGGCATGATCCAAAGCTAAATTGTTCGCCGTGAGAGCAAACGTCAAAGTGGGACCGCCATTGTTAGCGAGCGCGGCTAGAAAATTCGTGGCGCTATAATTCAACAAATCCAAAGGCGGATGAAAAATGAAGGTGTTCGTGGCCGAGCCTCCAGTCGAAAAGGTCGTCGCCGTTGCATCATCCGAAATATTGCCGCCGAGCGAAACGATCGTGCCACTCTGATCCATCTCCATATTCTTGCCCTGACCATCCGCGACAATGGAGTTCTGCAATTTCACAAACGTGTTAAAAACATTCGGCCGAATCGAGGTGCCGTGCCCCGCAGCATCACGGTTGTCATGGAAAGTGCAGTTCAAAACAGTGACATCCAGTTCCACCCCGGCATCAGCGGTTTCAACATACAATGCCCCGCCACCCAGACCGCCGATCGCCACCTGCCGATTGGTGGCGAACGTAGTGTTTACAATGCTGCACGCCATTTCCGTGTAAAGAGAAACGCCGCCGCCGCCCTGCCCGAGCGAACTGCTCGTCTTGTTACCAGCGATCAAGCAATGTTCCAGCACCAAACTACCGTGATCCACGTCCACACCGCCGCCCCACACATCGGCCGTGGAATCAGTGACCGCGCAGTAGCTTAATTTCAGATCACCAAACTCGGTGACTTCAAACGCGCCGCCAGCAAATGATGCAAATCCTTTAGTGAATGTCAGCCGGTTCATCGTCACTTGCGAGTTGACCGTGAACAGTTGGACATCCGCCGAGCCGTTCGCATCGGAATCGCCGCTGATGGTCAGGCTGTCGGCACCGGGGCCGTCAAACGTGAGGTTGTTGTCCAAAACAATCGGAGCTACGAGATGGATGACTGCCGGATAATCTGGCTGGCCGATCACGGTTGAACGAATGTCGAAGGTGATATGATCGTTGCTCTTGGCGTCGGCAATCGCTTTGCGCAGGGTGCCGTTCTTCTCAGCGAGCGAGGCGCTGCCGTTCGGATCATAATCCGTAAGCTTGGTGACGATGAAAGAATTTTGCACGGTGCGCAAAACGATGGCGTGATTTACGGTCACATAATTAGGCAATGCGTTCGTGACGCTGATGGTGAAATTAATCACCGCGCCCACCGGTAACGTGACGCTTGGTGAAAAATCTAATTTCCCCAATGCCGCAGTGATATTCGTCGCCACGCCGCTTATGAGATAAACCCCGCCACCGCTGTTGGTGAAGCCAGCAGCTAACACGCTGTTGGTCGTAAAGAATCCCTGCGTCGTGTTATTGATGCGCACGCTGACTTTCAGCAGGGTTGCGTCGGCCACGCTCACGGATTGGAAAGGATAAATATTGGTTCCGACCGGCACCGAAACCGGCTGCGGCTGAGGCAGAGTCACAATGGGTAAACCGCTGGAGGAAACGACGCGCACCTGCGTGCCAACATTCGCCAGAGAACCGCCATGACCGTCATTCAAAGCGATGGTGAAGGTGGTGATTTCATTAAGCCCCACCGGCACACGATTTGGCGTGGGCACAAAAACTAATTGGCGAATGGCGGCGGTAAGATTAGCTGGCGAACCTGAGTAGCTGTAGCTGCCGCTGATATTTGTGAAGCCGGAAGCGATCAGGCTGTTCGTGCTGAAGGCACCTTTAGCCGTAACGTCCAAAGTGATGGTGGCTGTCACGGATTGCTGGCCGCTTTCGTCCGCGTCCGTAATCAAGGTCGTGGCGAAGGGCGTCAACGTTTCGCTGTCTTGAATCGTTACCAGCGGTGAGATACCGGTGATGAGGGGCGCGTCGTTGACCGGCACGACAATGACACTGGTCGTGGTGTCAGTCACATTGGTGATCGGCCCATCTACGAGCGTGATACCAAATATGGCGGTGTCGGTGCCGGAACCGCTGATGCGATTCGGGGTCGGCTGAAACAGGAGGGTGCGAATAGCAGCCGTAGCGCCTTCGCTCGTGCCAGTGAATTGATACAGGGAGGGAGCCGCCGGAAACGTGGTCCGCGTAAAACCGCCTAGGTTGACCAATTGACCTTGCGCATCATTGGTGGCACTGCCCGCTAGGCGGATTTGCACGGTGACGGAGCTACCGTTGAAGCTTTGGATGTTCACTTTAGAAAAGGGCGTAATGGTCGTGTTGTCATTAACAATTTGCCCCAGTTGGGTGCCGGAAAGTCCGGGCGGTGTGACCACCGAGAATAAATCCAAAAATAAATTACTGACCACCGTGGTGCCATGTCCGTCATCCAATCCGACGGCAAAGGTGAGAACGTTAGTATTCGCAATCGCCAGTGTGGGGGCGCGATAAATTAAGGAACGCAAACCGGTGGTTGCGGCGGCGGGATCATCCGTGCTGGAATAATTGGTGCCAATGTCGGTGCCGTTCAATTCCAGATGCCCTAGCGGAGTCGCCCCGCTCAACGTGACTGACCACGCTAAATTTTCACCCGCAGTGATATTGGTATCCGTGTTGGGATCCACATCCTGAATCGTGAGCACGGCGAACGGCTGGGCGCTCTGCCCAGTTTGCGCGGCGAAATTATTCGTGGTTACGCCAGTCAATACTGGCAAATCGTTAGCCGAAGTTGCGGTCACGGTATAAGCCGCATTCGTCACCGAGGCAAAGGTATCATTCACCGTGATGGTAAACGTCGTTGTTTCGGCAGCCCCCACCGGCACGCGATTCGGAGTCGGAGTAAATTTTAGCAGAGCAATTTTAGTGGTCACGGCGGCAGCAGTGCCGGTGAAAACATAACCCCCACTGTTAGTGTTAAAACCGGACGACAACAGACTCGCGGCGGTGAAATCACCTTTGGCGGAATCATCCAAAGTAACTTGGACAGTCACCGGTTGCACACCGCTGTTGTCCACGTCGGCAATCGTCACGCCCGTGAAAACCAAGGTATTGGTTTTATCAGTGATGTTATGCGTCAGCGGCGCACCAGCAGTCAGAGTGGGTGCATTATTTTTGGCCGTGATCTTTAGGGTCAGCGCCTGAGTGAAAGAGGTATTGGAATTGACGTTAGTGCTGGCATCTAAAATATACGCGTGAAATACCACGTTGGAAAAATTGGGGACTGGAATCAGATTGGAAACCGGGGTAAACAAAAGTGAGCTAAGCAGGGTTTCCGCCTGAACCGCGTTGGTGGCAGCGACCAGATATTTCGTGCCATTAAATGTCACGCCGCTGGGCAGCGGGCTCAGGGTGCCAAAATTAGTTGGCGAATAATCCAAGTAAACCGTCAGCACATTGGTATTGCCCTCCGTGACGTTGACGCCCACAAACAGATTAGTGCTCTGCTCGTCGTTGATCGCTACATTGCTTGGCACGGCCAGCACTGGCGCGCCGGCGTTTGAGCGGGTGGGCAACGCCAACAACACGGCGAGCGAGAGCACGGCGAACATCGCCGAGGGGCGAAGGTTGAATGAGGATGTTGATTTCATTAGCAAAATTAAGGGTTAGCTGGTAACGCAGGCGGCTCGGCGGCAGCCCCACTTGGAGGGTTCTGATTCGGATAAGCCAACCCTGCAAGCAAGGCGGCATTGGTCTGGACGGGCACCGCCAACCGCAATGACTGGCGGAAATCTTTTTCAGCTTGGAGCCGCTGGGCGATCAGCAATTGATGTTCAAGACCGCCCTGAACTTGTGCCAGTGGCAACTCAACAGCGGCGCGCGCATCCATCTTTTTCGCAAAATAAAAACCATCAGCAGCGCGAATGATTTCGCTCACCTCACCGGAATTTTTCAACGCCACACCGGCGGCGACCACTACTTGGGGCCAACGATCGAGCAAACCGTCGAGCGTAAACCAACCCGCCTCGCCGCCGCGATAGCGACTGACTTGATCGTCTGAAAAATCCAGTGCCACGCGGCCAAAACCTTTTTCCGATAGCGGCAGCGCGAGCGCTTGCTGGCGCGCTGCATTGGCGCGCGCGGCAATTTCGGATAACTGGTTGGTATCCATTTTGGCGTCGGCGGCCAAATAAATGATGGCGAGATGAGTTTTGGCTGGCTGCGTAAAACGAGCGGCGTTCTGTTGATACGCGTTGCTGATGGCAGCCGTGGTGACTTTCACGGCGGCTAAGCGCGGTTCTAATTCCGTCTCCTTAAGTTTGGCGATGAGCACGTCTTCCTGCATTCGGCGCACTTCAAAATTTTGATCAAGGCCGGTGACTTTGGCACGTTGCAGCAACGTGGCACGGGTGATCAAGTCTTCGAGCAGTGCCTGCCGATCAGGAATCGGCTGGCGATTATCCGTGCGACGCTTTAACTCCGCTTTCAAATCAGCCACGGTGATGACTTGCGTGCCCACGGTAGCTAGCACATTTTCTGGAACTTTTTTCTCACAGCCCGCCCCCAACACCACGAGCGCCAGCAGCAAGGCGCAGGCGTTGGTCAGGAAGGCAAATGGTTTCATGGGCAGTAGAAAAATTCAGCCGCGTTCAATGAGGTTGGAGCAGCACGCGCATAAACTGTTTAGGCGTTCCCGCCACCGGCGCTTTGCCGCGATACGAAACTGTTTCGGCATCGTTAGTATTGGCGTTGGTCGGCGTGAAGGGTTCCACGTCATTGGACAACGAACTCCACGTCATCAGGTCATCGGAAACTTGCACGATATAATCCATATCGGTGACGGCTAGCGGACGGCGGAAGCTGACGCTCAAATGGCCGTTCACAATCTGATACGCCGGCAAGCCGTTCGTCGGGGCCGGATTGGAAGGATTCAAGCCGTAGGCATAGCGGACCAAATTTTTGATGCCCGTATTGCCGGTGTCACGATTCGCAAATGAGGTCCAACCTTCCGTTGCGCCGGGGAAATAACGAGCCTGCCAAGAATCGCCGGTGAAGACTTGATCCACGATGAAAACGCGCGCGGAGGCTGGATTCATAATTTTATAGGTCGAATCCGCTTTGAGCGCCACTTGAACGTAGCGCGGATTACCAGAAATATTCGCGGTGGTTTTAGGCGCAACCGCGATGAGCGCGGTGGTCTGATTCGGCAACAGATTGATAAAGGTCGTGAGGGCCGAGTAATCAGTGCTGCTCGAGGCCGTGCCGCTGATGGTCAAGCGCACGAGCACACTCCGGTCCATGATGCCCGAGCGCGTCACTAGAAAATAGCCGGGAGTAAGGTCCGTCTTGCTCGCCAGTGGTTCAATCGCTTCGATCATCACTTGCGGTGCGAGCGGTTCAATGGTGACTTGCGCCGATGCGGGCGCACCAAGTTCGTAGGTGGTGCCGGAAGCGACGGCGACTTGCACAATTTGAGTGACGGTCACGGCGCTAGGATAGGGATTTACCGGTAGGGTCAGCGTGCGTTGCCCCGCCAAAAAAGTGACGGGACTGGGAATCAATTCGTAGCTGGAGCCGTTCGCCGCCGAACCAGAGATGGTCAGATTAACGGTCAGTGCAGCCGCGGTTAAGCCACTGCGCGTCAGAGTAAATTGACCAGCCACTGGCCCGTTCTGACTGGCGGCCGGAAGGCTGGCGACAATCGTGATGGCAGGCGCCACCACTTTGCTGCCGATCAGCAGATTTCCGTTGTCCACCAAAGAACGCAGGTTGGCCGACGTGAGTTGCACGCCAAGCAAAGTAATCGTGGTGTTGGTGTAGTTCGTGCCTGCGCCGGCAAAATTCACGCCCATCACAGAGTTGGTTCCAACCGTGGTGAGTTTGACATAGTTAGTCAATTGTGTGGAGGCACCTTGTAGCAAACGGGAAATATCCAAAGCATCTCCGGCGCTAACCGTGAAGTCTTCGATGGTCTGACTGCCGGCATCCGTGCCGGGAATGATGAACAAATCCGCGCCGCCATTGCCGCGCAACGTATCTTTACCACGGCCACCGATGATGATGTCGTTCGTGGTGCCACCGACTAACCGGTCGTCCCCGGCGCCACCAACCAGCACATATTGATTATCCTCACTGCTGCTGACATTGGCACTGGCAGCTTTGAAAGTCCGGGTGTAAACGGCGGCTGAAAAGTGCGGCGGGGTCATGTG
>CAIWFB010000307.1 GCA_903911825.1 uncultured Verrucomicrobia subdivision 3 bacterium | reverse complement strand
GGTCACGGAACTGTTCACGCCGCAGCGCATGGCGGAAATTTTTGAAATGGAGGTCAGTTGATTATGGAATCGCTTCAACAAATTCTCTCGCCGGATTTCCTGCTGCGGAATTCGGTTTACACCAGCGTGCTCATTGGTTTCGCCTGTCCGCTTGTGGGCGTATTTCTGGTGCTGCGACGCTTGGTATTCATGGGCGTCGCGCTGCCGCAAATTTCCTCGACCGGCGTCGCCATCGCGTTATCGCTGCCGATGTGGCTGGGGTATTCGCCAGCGCAACATGATCCGCACCACGAACACGTCGTCGCCTTCGGCGGCTCGATTTTCTTTTCGCTTGCCGCGATTTTCACGCTGGCGTTCCTGGAGCGCCGCGGTCGAGGCCTGCCGGAAGGAAGGCTCGGCACGGCCTATGTCGTTGCCGCCGCCGCGAGTATTTTACTGCTTTCCAAAAACCGCTACGCCGAAGTCGGCTGGCTGGATTTGATGAAAGGCGAAATTATTACGGTGGACAATTTCGACCTTGTGTTCACCGCAGTCACGTTTGCCTTGGTGTTGGCGGTGCTGGGATTATTCAGCAAAGAAATTCTTTTTGCCTCGTTTGATCGGGCCATGGCCGCGACGCTGGGCAAAAATGTTTTATTCTGGGATGTGCTGCTGTATCTGCTGATTGGCGTGACGGTTTCGATGGCAGTGTTGAGCGTGGGGCCGTTGATCTCGTTTGGTTTTCTACTGATCCCCGCGCTGACGGCGCACCAGTTCGCGCGGAACATGAAATGGTTTTTTATTCTCGCCTCACTCATCGGTGGCGTGACGGCCTTCCTCGGTTTCTGGCTGGCGTATCAATGGGACTGGCCCGTCGGCCCGACGGATGTGGTGTTGCTGGGATTGGTCTATGTGTTGGCCGTGCTCGTGAAAAATCTTACGCAGATGTTTGCGTCGCGAGAATAGCCGACGTCAGACGTTACCGAGATGCACACAGAACGATACGACTGCTCGCTAGTTGAAGACAGATGCAGTGTCACACTTGTCGCTTCATAACTCTTTAGTGGACGGCGGTTCCGGTAGCTGTTCAGTGTCGTTTTTGACCACCTCGCGCTCGAACGCCTTGTAGAGCGCCGGCAGCAGGAACAACGTCAGGAGCGTGGAACTGATCAGCCCGCCGATGACCACGGCGGCCAGCGGTTTTTGGATTTCGCTCCCCGGCCCGGTGGCAAACAGCATCGGCACAAGGCCGAGCGCCGCCACGCTCGCGGTGATGAGCACGGGACGCAATCGCAACACCGCACCTTTGATCACGGCAAGTTCAACGTTGATTCCTTCGCGCCGCAGTTCGTTGAAATAACTCACCATCACCACGCCGTTGAGCACCGCGACGCCAAAGAGCGCGATGAAACCGACGCTGGCGCTGACGCTCATGTTGAAGTCGCCGATGAGCAGCGCGAGGATGCCGCCGATGAGCGCGAAGGGAATGTTCAGGATGATGAGCAACGCCTGCTTCACCGAGTTGAATGAACCGAACAGGAGCAGGAAGATCGCGGCGATGGTGATGGGCACGACGATGCTGAAGCGTTTCATCGCCCGCTGCTGGTTCTCGAACTGGCCGCCCCAGGTCAGGAAGTAGCCCGGCGGCAGTTTCACGGCAGCATCAATCTTGGCCTGCGCCTCCTTCACAAAGCTGCCGATGTCGCGGTCGGTCACGTTGCACTCGACGACAATGCGGCGTTGCGCCATCTCGCGGCTGATCTGCGCCGGACCTTCCGTCACATAGACGTGCGCGAGCTGGCCGAGTGGGATGAGCGCGCCTTGGGGTGACACGATGAGGATCTGGCGGATCGGCGAAACATCATTCCGTGCCGACTCCGGGAATCGCACCGCAAGACCGAATACTTTCTGTCCCTCATAAACCTTCGTGGCTTCCTTGCCGCCGATGGCCATCTCCACGACTTCTTGAATATCGGCGACATTGATGCCATAGCGCGCGAGCTTGTCGCGGTCAATTTCGATTTGCAGGTAGGCGAGGCCGCTGACTTTTTCCACGTTGATGTCCGCCGCGCCGCGCACTTTCGCCAGCACGCGGGCGACCGCTTCGGCCTTGTCCTTCAGCACGTCCAGATCATCGCCGAAAATCTTGATGCCGATGGCGGACTTCACGCCGCTAACCAGTTCGTCCACGCGCAGCGCGATCGGTTGCGAAAAACTGGAGGCCACGCCGGGTAGTTCCGCCATGGCCTCGCGCATCTTCTCCACCAGTTCGTCCTTCGTCTTGGCCGTCGTCCATTCTTCGTGCGGTTTGAGCGTGACGATGACGTCGCTGATTTCCACACCCATCGGATCGGAGGCGATGTCTGCCCGGCCGGTCTTGGAAACCACGTCCACGACTTCGGGGAAACTTTTGAGGATGCGTTCGGCGCGGCCCTGGAGTTCGAGCGACTGCGGGAGCGAGATGCTGGGGATACGGAAAGTTTGCAGGCCGACGCAGCCCTCGTCCAATGTCGGCAAAAACTCCGTGCCGATGCGCGGCACCAGCGCGAGCGCACCCGCCAGCGCCAGCACCGCCGGCAGCACCACGAACCACGGCCGACGCACGCAAGGTCTCAGCAGCGCGAGATAGGCGTCTTTCAACCAGCGGATGTGAAACGGGTCGCGCTCGTGCGGCACTTGTTTCAGAAAGACGGTGCAGAGCATCGGCACGAGCGTCAGCGAGAGCACCAGCGAGCCAAGCAGGGCGAAGGAAATGGTGAACGCCAGTGGGCTGAACATCTTGCCTTCAAACCCTTCGAGCGTGAACAGCGGCAGGAACACCACGATGATGATGAAGATGCCGAACACGATCGGACGGCCCACTTCCTTGGCGGCGTAAAGGACGATTTCCGTTTTGCCGGCGTGCGCATGTTTCTTCGCTTCCTCCGGTTTTTCTGTCAGGTGGCGATGAATGTTTTCCACCATCACCACCCCACCATCCACCATCATGCCGATGCCGATGGCCAGACCGCCGAGGGACATGAGATTGGCCGAGAGGCCATACCACTTCATCATGATGAAGGCGAACAAGGCGGCCAGCGGCAAAATCAGGGTCACGATGATGGCACTGCGAATGTCCGCGAGCAGCACAATCAGGATGATGAAGACAAAAACAGCCCCTTCTCCCAGAGCCTTCGTGACGGTAAGAATGGCTTTCGTGACAAGGTCCGTGCGGTCGTAGAACGGCACCAGCTCAACGCCAGACGGCAACGCCTTCTGGATCGCGGGCAGTTTTTCCTTCACAGCGTTGACGACCTCGCGACCGCTCGCACCCTTGAGCATGAGGACAATTCCCGCCACCGCTTCGCCTTCGCCGTTGGCCGTGACCGCGCCCTGCCGCAGTTCCGCGCCGATGACCACGTCCGCCACGTCGCGCACATAGATGGGCGCGTGTTCGTGCGTCGCCACGATGATATTCTCGATGTCTTTGGTGTCTTTGACCAAGCCCAGTCCACGCACAACGTATTGCTCCGAGCCGTGCTCGATGAAATTGCCGCTCGCGTTGGCGTTGTTCTTTTCCAACGCCTCAAAGACCTGCTGCAACGTGATGCCATAAGAAGTCAGCCGGTCGGGCTTGATGAGCACCTGATATTGCTTCACCAGTCCACCGAAGGAATTCACGTCCGTGACACCGGGCACGGTGCGCAGAATCGGGCGCACGATGTATTGCTGGATGGTGCGCAATTCGGTCGCATCGTATTTCTTGTCCTTGCTGACAAGGGTGTATTGATAAATCTCGCCGAGGCCGGTGCTGATGGGACCCAGCTGCACGTCCACGCCCGCCGGTAATTTTTCCCGTGCGCCCGAGATCCGCTCGAACACCAGTTGGCGGGCGAAGTAATCATCCACATCGTCCTCGAAAACCACGGTGATGACGCACAAGCCGATTTTGGAAACCGAGCGCACTTCGGTCAGCTTCGGCAGGCCGGCGAGTTCGATTTCAATCGGGCGCGTCACGAGTTTTTCCATGTCGGGCGGCGACATGCCGCCCGCGGTCGCGAGCACCTGCACCTGCACGTTGGTCACGTCGGGAAAGGCGTCAATCGGGATTTGCCGGAGCGAAAACCAGCCGAAGCCGGTGAGGATCAGCGTCGCCAGCAGGACGAGCAATCGCTGACGGACGGAGAAATTGAGGATTGAATTGATCATGTCATTCCTCTCCAAGTTCGCCCTTAAGCATTTCCGATTTGAGGATGAAGCCGCCGTCCGTGACGATGTTTTCGCCCGCCTTCACGCCGTCGAGGATTTGCACACGGCCGGATTGCTCCAAGCCCAGCTTCACTACGCGCTTCTCGAATTTGTTGACGTCAAGCGCCACGAAAACAATCTGGCTCTCGCCTTCAGTTTCCAACGCGCGGTCGGGAATCAGCAGCACGTTGTCGAGCATCGTGGTGACAATTTCCACGTCGGCGAACATCCCCGGTTTCAACCTCCCGTCCGCGTTGTCCACGGTGATGCGAACTTCCACCGTGCGCGAACCCGCTTCCACTTGGTTGCCGATGAGCACCACCTTGCCGTGAAATTTCTCGTCGGGATATGCCAGCGTGGTGAAGACTGCATCCTGACCGAGCTTCACCGCCGCGATGTCGCGCTCGTTCACCTCGGCAATCACCCAAAGCTGCGCCGGGTCGCTGATCGTGTAGATGGCCTTGCCTTTGTCCACCAGTTCGCCCGCCATGGCGGTGCGCTCGATGATCACGCCATCAATGGGCGCTTTCAGTTCAAGCGCCTTTCCCAGCAGTTCCGGCGATTCCACGAGCGCCACCACTTCACCCGCCTTCACGCGGTCGTTCAAGTCGAAGTTAAGTTTGATCAACCGGCCTTCGAGCGTGGACGTGACTTTGGCGGTCTTGTTCAAGTTGGCGCTCACGCGGCCCGCCGCTTTGAGCGTCATGCCGAGGCTGCTCAATGCGGCCGGCTCGGTTTTGAGCGTGACGTGCTGCAAGTTTTCCTTCGTCAGCGTGACGATGTTCTCATCGCGCTTGGCTTCGGGTGCGGCCTCCGGTTTGGCCGTTACGTTTTCATCCTTTTTGCCACACCCGGCGAGAACAGCGGCCAGCAATATGGCGGTGGTCAGTTTCTTCATGGGAAAGTTCATTTGGTTTTGTTGGGTGGTTGGGAAAGTTGGTCGAGCGAAATGCCGAGGGCGGATTCCAGTTCCGCCTGCGCCGTAAATTGTTTTTGCAGCGTCGCGAAGTAGTCGGCCTGCGTGTCGAAATAGGTGCGCTGTGATTCGAGATAAAGCAGCAGCGGCGTGCGGCCTTCGCCGTAACCTTGCGCGGCGGCATCAAGTGCGGCCTTAAGTTTGTCACGCAGCGCGGGCGCGTAGAACGCGAGCGACTCCTTCGCGGCGATGAGATTCTGGGAGGCTATCGTTACGTCGCGCAGGATTTCGCGCCGGAGTTTTTCCAGCTCCGCCAACGCCTTTTCCTGTTCGGCGGTCGCGCTGGCGATTTCACCCTTTTTGTTGTCCCACAGCGGCAGCGGCAACGTGATGCCAAAGCCGAAGATTTGTTCATCGCGAGTGTATTCCACATTCGGCCCGGCTTTGAAATCCGGCAGGCGCGATTTGCGGATGGCTTGCAGGCTCAAGCCCGTGCGCGCCACCTCGGCTTCCTGAATTTTTATGACCGGATTTCGCGCCAGCGCTTGTTCCAACAGTATGGCTTGGTTTGGCAAAACCACATCGTCACCCAGCTTGCCGGTGACCAACAATGATTCCGTCGGCGACCTCCCCATCAAGGCGTTCAAGGCGACGAGAGCCGCGTCGTGCTGCGCCTGTGCTTCACGCAACAATTTTTGCGCGCCCACAACTTCAACCTCCGCCTTGGTCGCCTCGAATTCCGGTGCGTAACCGCCTTCAAATTTTTTCTGCGCGGCGGCCACAAACGATTTGCCCAGCACCAGCCGTTGTTCGCGCAACGCCACAACCTCATGCGAGGCCAGCACGGTGAAGTAAGCGCGACGCACTTGAATGGCCAGTTGCGAACGAAAGCCATCCAGCGCAAGCTGACGCACGGCCACATTCTTTTCGGCCACGGCTCGGCGCAATGCCCGTTTGCCCGGCCACTCGAACGTTTGTTCCAACCCGAAGTCGCCGTGAAACTGCTTGTCTGAGGAATCCCGAAACTGCTTGTAGCCGGGCGCGACGGAGAGTTCGGGATTTTGCCACGTTTTCGCGGTCGTCACCTCACCGCGCGCGGCGGCGATTTCTGCTGCCAACACGCGGAGGTCGGGATTATTCGCAAGTGCCAGATGGATGGCACTATCGAGCGTCAGCGTCTTGGTGGCGGACGTTGCATTTGTTTCTTGGCCGCTTATCGGAAACGCGACTGCGCTCCCTAATGCCACCGCCAAGAGCAGTGGCCAACGGCAATAAATATTTCGTTTCATAATCAATCTAAACGGACATACCAACATAGGAAAAAGACATCAGGGCACGATATTGCGCCAAGCAATGGAGAAAAAATCCTCGAAGGAGGACTTAGTTAGGAAACGAATGAAGGTGCGCGGGGCGAAGCGGCTGTGCGGGAAATAAATTGCCAGCCGACGAAAAGTTCCGGTGGCAGCGAGGCGGGAACGAACAGGATTTTAGGTGGTGACGGAATTAAATCGGAGGCAATTGAAGTGCCGGGAATTTCCGCCAACAGGGGAGCAACTGTCGCCAGCTGACTTTCCTCCGTTTTATAAATACTCCCTTCAAGCGTGGCGCAGCCATCGGTGGCACAATCGGATTCGGGATGCGCGGCAACAGCTTCCATATCGCCGCATTGAAGGAATTCAAACGCGGTCAGTTGCTCCAGCTTACAATGGTTCGATGCCAGCGACCATAAGGCCACCAGCACCAGCACCATAAACTTTTTGAGCGACTGCACGGAAAGGTAGATATGGTTTCGGAGTGGATTGTTCAAATTCTTTTTTGAACTCATTCAAAAGTTGATCGCAGTGCGGATGCCGATGACCAAGGCGGTGTCGCACTTAGGATCGCCAGCGGGTGCGATGATGACTTGCACGTCTGGTTGCACGGTCCACCACGGCGTGATTTGGGCGCGGTAAGTAGCTTCGATGACCATTTCGGCACCGGACAATTTGAAGGGTTCGGTCGCCGCCACATAATCGCTGTAGCCGCGTGAAAATGTGGAGCGCGCGAAGGCGATGCCCGCGACATCGTCGGCTCGTCCGGGGAGCCAGCCGGTGAAATTCAGTCCCGTATCAAAATACCAGCTGATGACATTACGGTCGCCGGGCGCACCGCCGCCGCGCACGAAGCCGGTGATTTTGCGGGTATCGTGCTTGTAAAAATCGTGTTCCGCGATGCCGTAGATGCCAAAGTTAATTGCGCCCGGATCAGTGCCGTCCGTGATTTGCGTTTGCCACGTTGGCACATGCTTCGTGTGGATGAAGGAACCGATTTTGAATCGTCCATCGAGCGTTTTATCATCTGCCTCGGGGTGCAAGTCGTAGCCGATTTCCGTGAAGATGAGCGCGCCATCGTTCTGTGCAAGGTTGAAATCGGTGCCGTGTTTATTCACATCTTGCGCGCCGGAATCGCCGTCGTAAATGGCGGCTTGAAAATAAAGATGCGGATCCGGTTGCACCCAGAAGCGCACGCCGGGTGCGGCGACGGGGTAAATCGGTGGGTTCGGCAAATTAGCGGCTACGAGCGAAAAGCAGCCAAAGGAACTATTGATGAATAGCGCTGACGTTTCTGGCACAAAGAAATCCGCATCGGTGGCGAGCGAGCCGATTTTTATAGAAGCTTTTTTGTCCCAGAAGGTTTGCTCTAACCAAAGTTCATTCAAACGCCAGGTCGGATAAGCGGAGATGTTGCTGATATTGGCAAGATCGCCGATGCAATCATCCGTGAGCGATCGGCCTGCGAGCCAGAAGGCGTTGGCGTGAAACGTTGCGCCGCGCCAGCCGATGGCTTTTTCCAGATCCACGGTGAGCGGGAGATTCAGGTTGTGGTCGTAAATCGTGCGGTTACCGGCGTGACCACCAGCGGCTTCACTCATGACTTCACCGGTGTAAACAGGGTTAAAATTTATCCCTAAATCGGCCAGGTGCGTGCGGAACCCTCCCCAATCGCCGGTCAAAGTATCGCGCTTCCAGAATGATTGATCTGGCGCGGTTTTCGGAATCTCTTGTGCCCAAGTCAGGCTGCCAATCAGGCATGCGCCGGTGGTGGCCAAGTTTATTTTTGAGGTCATATCGAGACAGCTACCGCTTCTCATCGGCTATCTTTGGCAAAGTTTAATGACATATTTTTAGGCGACTGTCGTCTGATTATGCAAAGTCGTCGGCCAATTGTCAGCGGAGGTATCTAGTCATTGATTTTTTCTTGCCAAAGCCAACGCGCAAACGGCATTTTCTGTCATGGCAGCAACGCGCAATTCCAACCTCGACGATTCTTTCTACCAGAAGGCTGATGCCTTCTTCATAGCTAATAGCAAAGTTGGTCTCACCTACGATGATATCACGTTGGCGACGTTATATTCCGACATCTTGCCGCGAAATACTCAGCTGGATACGACTATCGCTGAGGGTTTAACGCTCAATATTCCTGCCATTTCCGCCGATATGGACACGGTTACGGAATCGCGTATGGCTATCGCCATGGCCTTGAACGGCGGGCTTGGCCTGATCCATTACAACATGCCGGAACGCGAACAGCTTTCGCAGGTTAGTCGCGTCAAATATCACGTTCAAGGTCTGATCCAAGATCCGATTAAAATTTCGCCCAACCAACTCATCGGCGATGTGTTGGCGTTAATTGAAGAAAAGAAGTTTGGTTTCAGCACCTTTCCCGTGGTGGATGATGCGGGCAAACTTGTGGGGCTACTTTCAGGTCACGTCGTCAAGCCGCGTTACGCCACCAAGAAAGTTTCTGATGCGCTCACGCCGCGCGCCCAAGTCCACAGCATTCGTCGCAAGGAACTGGGCAAGGATCCCATCGCGCGGGCGGATAAATTTTTTACGGAGCATCTGGGTATCCATAAACTGATCGTCGTGGACGATGACGACCATCTGCAAGGCCTCATCACCATGAGCGACGTCGAGCGCATCACGATGGAACGCAAGGCGCAGTTCAAGCCCGCGCGCGATGCACAATTTCGGCTCGTCTGTGGCGCGGCGGTTTCCGCTACGCGCAATGCTTTCGGCGAATTGGATCGCGAACGCATCCTCAATCACGTCGGCGCACTCGTGGAGCGTGGTATTGATTGCGTGGCGGTTTCTACGGCGCACGGTCACAGTCAAGGTGTCGGCGACACCGTCAAAGTCTTGCGTGCGGCATTTCCGAAATTACCCATCATCGCCGGCAACGTGACCAGTGCGTCGGGTGTGGAATATCTCGCCGACTGCGGTGCGAACGCCATCAAAGTCGGGCAGGGGCCAGGTTCGATTTGCACCACGCGCATCGTCGCGGGCGTAGGCATTCCGCAGATGACGGCGCTCTACGTTTGCTCGCGCATGGCCGCGAAGAAAAAAGTTTCCATTCTCGCCGATGGAGGCATTACCAAGTCCGGCGACATCGTGAAAGCGTTGACCCTTGCGCAAGGCGTGATCTGCGGCGGGATGTTCGCCGGTTGCACCGAAGCGCCTGGCGACGTCGTGGAAATTGGCGGCAAACTCTACAAACAATATCGCGGCATGGGCAGTATTGCGGCGATGAAATCCGGTAGCGCGGCACGTTACGGCCACGAAAAATCAGACACAACGCGCAAAGTCGCTGCCGAAGGTATCGAAGCGCTCAAGGAAGTCAGCGGGCCGTTGGATCGCGTGCTTGCCACACTAATCGGCGGAATCCAGAGCGGCATGGGGTATCTCGGCGCGGCGAATCTGGCGGCACTGCGTCAAAAAGCCCGCTATATCCGCGTGAGTCCCGCTGGGCAACGCGAAGCCGCGCCGCACGATGTGGTGGAGTTGAAGACGGGAAATTAAAGTTGGCTGCGGACTTTTTTTAGCCTGCTGCAAAAAAAGCAACATCGATTCATCGGTCGTGGAGTGGATTTATTGGAATTTCTTGAGTAAATAATATTTTTTGCTCTTGGCACGGCCATTGCTAAAAGATTCTCGGTTGCGGTTGTTGTGGTATTAAAGTTTTGGGTGGGGGACCGTGGTGGCTCGAATGTTTGTGGGGACTTGCATTCGCGGTTGCCAAGGCTGAAGGAACAAGGAGTAACACGACGCACGCGCCCGTTAGGTTTGCCTGTGGATCAATCCGCGCATGATTAAGGAGGCGGTGGATTAACGCAGCTGGATGAATACGTGGCGCGTGCGTGTGCACCAAGGGGGAAGTTGGTTCGGTGGTCGGTTTCGCGGTTCAAGGAGGTCAGAACAGTTTCAAATTCTTTGGCGCTATCGCCATGTGTTAATCTTCTCGTCGTGACAGTCCGCTTGGGCTGGTTTAATTTCCGCGCATGCAAAAAACGACTTTGACGCTCGGCCACTCGCCGGACCCGGATGATGCTTTCATGTTCTACGCGCTTGCTAAGGATTTGATTCCTACGCACGGCTTTCATTTTCAACACATCCTGCAAGATATCCAAACGCTCAACGAACGCGCCACACGTGGTGAACTGGATATTTCTGCCGTGAGCATTCACGCTTACGCTTACGTCTCGGACAAATACGCGTTACTCCCCAGCGGCGCGAGCATGGGCGATGGCTACGGCCCGATGCTGGTGGCGAAACAGAAATTTTCCCGCGAAGAAATTGCCCAAAAAAAAATCGCCGTGCCCGGCACGATGACGAGCGCGTTTCTAGCCTTGCAACTGTGGCTTGGCAAAACGGCGAAGGAATTCAATTACATCGTGGTGCCGTTCGACCAAATTTTCCAAGCCGTGAACAGTTGCGCGGCGGATGTGGGACTCATCATTCACGAAGGTCAATTGACATTTCAGAACGAGAAACTGGTGCTCTGCGAAGACCTTGGCGTGTGGTGGGGCCGCGAGAACGATGGTTTACCGTTGCCGCTCGGGGGCAATGTGATCAATAAGAAATTCGACCTCGCGACGCGCAAACAGATTTCCGACACGCTCACGGCGAGCATTCAATTCAGCCTCGACCATCGCCCGGAAGCTGTGCAGCACGCGCTGCAATACGCCCGCGACATGGGACGCGATTTGGCGGATAAATTTGTGGGGATGTATGTGAACCATTGGACGTTGGATTACGGCGACAAGGGGCGCGAATCCATCCGCCGCTTCCTCGGTCAGGCCTTCGAACGCGGCTTAATTCCTCACCGTCAGGAATTGGAATTCGTGGTGTGAAAAAAATTCACAACAACATTTCAAAATAAATCAGCGGGCAGTTTCTATAACTTGCCCGCCCGACTTCCTGAAAACCGCATTTGGAATAAAATTCCCCGGCACCCGCCTCGGCGGCGTAGGCGTCCAGACGAATGGCGTCGGCCGGCATTGATTTGCCGATGCGTTTCACCTCATCAATGCAAAGTCGGCCGATACCTTTTCGTTGCCAATCGGGATGCACGGCCATGGCGAGCAGATAAACCGGTTTCCGGATAGCGCTGAAATATTTCAAATCAATCGCCCATGGTTTCTTGGTATCGAGCCGGAGCGAAGCAATCAACTTATCTTGATGCGTAACGACGTAGAGTTGGGAATTTCTCAGGTCAAACAAGACGCCTTTCTCGGTGCCGCCTGACGACCAAGGTCCATGCCCGAATTGACGAGTCAGATTATCCGCCACCGCCCTGCGTAGGGACGCAATGGCCGTGGCTTGTTCGGGCAGGGCTTTTTGAAGTTGGACACGCATTCCGGTTAAATTCTAGCGAGAGGAATTCTGCTGGCAACCGATTGTGCCATCCGCTTTCATGGCGGCATGAATTTGCCCACATCCCACTCAAAAATGAAACTCGCTTTGGGAATTTCTTTCGTTGTTGGCTTACTTGGGCTGGCATCGTTGGTTCAAGCGAAAGAATTTCTTGTTTACTTCGGCACTTACACGAACGCGCTGAGCCAAGGCATCTACGTGGCGCGACTGGATGCGGAGACGGGGAAATTATCCGAGCCACAACTGGCGGCGGAATCGGCGAACCCGTGTTTCCTTGCGACGTCGCCGGACGAGCGCTTTCTCTATACGGCCAACAGCGCGAAGTTTTCCGCGAATGGCAACGATGGCTTCGTCGCAGCATTTGCGGTGGATAAAGCCACAGGCAAGCTGACGGCTCTAAACCATAAATCCTCAGACGGAAACGGTCCGTGCCACGTCAGCGTGGATGCGACGGGCAAAGTTTTATTTGTGGCGAACTATGGCGCGGGGAGCGTAAAAGCCTTTGCGTTGAAGGCGGACGGCAGCCTCGGCGCGGATGGCTCACTGATCCAACACACTGGTCACGGTCCGAATCCCACGCGGCAGACTGCGCCACACGCACATTTCATTGCGCCCGATCCGGGAAATCATTTTACCCTCGCTTGCGATCTCGGCACGGATCAGGTGGTGGTTTATCCATTCACGGCAGACGGCGGCTTGCTGGTGCGCGGAGATGTTCAAGCCAGTGTGCCACCCGGAGCAGGCGCGCGGCATCTCACGTTTAGCGCGGATGGGAAATTCGTTTACGTCGTGAACGAAATGGCCTGCAGCATCACGACTTTTGCGTGGAATGCGTTGAAAGGTAAGTTGACGGCGCTGGAAACTATTCCTGCATTGCCGCCCGGTGTGGAAGTGCAAAAAGGTTTTACGTCGGCAGAAATCTCGGTGCATCCCACGGGCAAGTTTGTCTATGCCACGCTGCGTGGCCACGACAGCGTGACCGTTTTCACAGCGGATGCCACAAGCGGGAAGTTACAGTTTCTCCAAAACATTCCCAGCGGCGGCAAGGTGCCGCGCGGTTTGGGAATTGATCCCACCGGCCGCTGGCTGATCACGGGAAATCAGAAGACGGACAACACTGCGCTGTTCGCGATTGATGCCGCCACTGGAAAATTGACGGCGACGGGCCGAGAATTGAAGATTGGCTCGCCCGTGGACGTGAAATTTATTCGGGCGGATTGAGATTGCCTAGCTTCCTGCGCCCTAATTAGCAGCGCGTTTCCCCAAATTTAGCATTGTCAGTAAGGACTTCTCTGCTATTTTGCACGTCCCTTGTCATTGGGTTTTTGCCCAAGGGCAGGGGATAACGGCCTTCAAATTTGCCTTCGTGTGAAAGCAAGTGGCCATAATAACACCCAATAAAAATCCTGTGTTCCGCAGGATGCCTTGAGAAAATCGAGGTAATTACCAACGGAAAATTGTAAACATGAGCACCATCGGAGTAAAAGAACTGTTAGACGCCGGCGTCCATTTCGGACATCAAACCAAGCGCTGGAACCCGAAGATGAAACCGTTCATCTTTGACGCGCGCAACGGCATTCACATCATTGATCTCAGCAAGACGGAAGCGCAGCTCAACGCCGCGCTCGACTTCGTCGCCACCACGGTTCGTAAAGGTGGCAAAATCCTGTTCGTCGGCACCAAGAAACAGGCGCAACAAGTCGTCAAAGAAGTCGCCAAAGAAACTGGCCAACTGTTCATCGCTGAACGTTGGTTGGGCGGCACGTTGACGAATTACACCACCATCAAGACTTCCATCAAACGTCTCAAAGAAATTGAGAAGATGGATGCGGATGGTTCCATTAAAGATTACGTCAAACAGGAGCAAGCCGTGATTCATCGCGAAGGCGCTCGTTTGCACAAATATTTCGACGGTATCCGTGATATGGACAAGATGCCCGCCGCCTTGTTCATCGTGGACGTAAAGCGCGAACATAACGCCGTGGCCGAAGCGAAGAAGCTTGGCATTCCGGTCGTGGCGCTCGTGGACACGAACAGCGATCCCGAAGACGCGACCTATCCGATCGCCGCGAACGACGACGCTTTGCGTTCGGTTCGTTTGTTACTCACCACCGTGGCCCAGACCATCACGCAAGCCCGCGCGGAATTCGAATCCAAGAAATCCCGCCGTATCAACGAAGAAGCCGCTCCGGCCACCGCCGAAGTCGCCGCTCCGGTTGCTGCTTAATGAATTAACTGGTGGCGGAGCGTGGGAAATCCCTGCGTTCCGCCATCGCCTTTTTAACCTACTAACTTTTTACTATTTTTATGGCAGAAATTACTGCAGCAAATGTAGCCAAGCTCCGCGAAATGACCGGCGTTGGCATGATGGAATGCAAAAAAGCACTCGTGGAAGCCCAGGGCGATATCAACGCCGCTGTGGATTTTCTCCGCAAGTCTGGCGCGGCCAGTGCCGCCAAGAAATCATCCCGCGATGCGCGCGAAGGCGTCATCGCCCAATTCATCGCGCCCGGCGGCAAGTCCGGCGTGTTGCTCGAAGTGAATTGCGAAACCGATTTCGTGGCGCGCAACGACGCGTTCCGCGCTTTCGCGGACGACTTGGCAAAGAAAATTTCCACGGACGCAAATGCTAACCTCGAAGCTGACCGCGAACTCGCCGTGGGCAAGATGGGCGAGAACATCAAAATCGCCCGCAACGCCCGCCTCGACGTCACCGGTAACGGTTTGATTGCGGCTTACATCCACACCGGTGCAAAAGTTGGTGTGCTCGTGGAAGTCGGTTGCAACAACGCTGAAACGACGGCGAAAGACGAATTCAAACAACTCGTGAAAGACATCACGCTGCAAATCGCGGCGGGTTTTCCGCAAGTGGTTTCCCGCGAAAGCGTGGCGCCCGAAGTCATCGCCAAAGAACGTGAAATCGCTGCCCAATCTGACCGCCTTAAAGGTAAGCCGGCTGCTGCGATGGAAAAAATTCTCCAAGGTGTGCTCGACAAGTTCTACCAGACCTATTGCCTCGTGGATCAGGGCTTCGTGAAACGTAATTCCGAAGTCAGTGTCAAAGAACACGTCGCCCAGATCAGCAAGCAACTCGGTGATGAAATCGTCATCCGCCGTTTCGTGCGCTTCCAAGTTGGTGAAGCGACGGTTTAATTTAGCTCTATAATAAATTCCCAAGGCGTCCGGCGACGGACGCCTTTTTTATTTTCAGCGCGCTACGGCGGAGTGGCGGCGAGTGAATTTGCTTTCACCCATGCGTGCTGTTTGTTAGAAAACGGCGTGCGTAAATTCCTTTTTGTTTTAGCCCTTTGCTTGGGCGTCAGCTCGCTGGCTTCGGCGGCGGAAATGACCCTTGTTTTGGCCGATGGTTCTTCGGTCACGGGCGAAATCATGAAGTCCGATGACAGCGGCGTCATGGTGCGCACGGGCAGTGAGCTTTATACCAATCTACCGTGGGCACGTTTTTCGCAGGAAGCGCTGAAACAGTTGGCTACCAATGCAAAAGTTAAACCCGCTTTTATCGAACCCTTCATTGAGCCGGAGCCGTCACAACGTAAAAGTGAAAAAGTTGAGATCAAAATTAACCCTGTTACCCGTCTGGAATTGCCGGCGAATCCTTCGCTCGTCGGCGGCTTACTAAAATCTTCGGTGGGGCTTTTTATTCTGCTGGTGATTTATGCCGCCAATCTTTTTGCCGCCTACGAAATCTCCATCGTCAAAGCCCGCTCTGGTGCGCAAGTCATCGGCTTATCCGCAATTTTGCCGATCATCGGGCCGATTATTTTTCTGATCATGCCGATGAAATCCGAGGCTCCGCCGGCAGCGGCGGTGGCCGAGCCCGCATTCGCTGGCGCGGCTGAGCATGCTCCGAAAGAGGAAGCCTTGGTTGCCGAAGCATCTTGGAAAAAAGAGGAAAAAAAAGTCGAGCCACAGATTTTTGCGCGCGGCAAATTTACCTTCAATAAACGTTTTCTTGAAACCAAGTTTGCCGGATTTGTGGGTGAACCGGGCGGCGACGCTTTGAAGTTTAACCTGACAGCTAAGACTGGCGCTGGTCATTTAACGGTTGAACGCATCGCCCAAATCGGCGCCGCAGAAATTATTTTTGAAACGCCTAACGGGCAAGTGACCGTGCCGTTTGCTGACATTCAGGAAATCACCCTCAACCCCAAAACCGTTTGAAATATCGTAGCATCCTCCTCTTTGGCGCTCCCGGCGTTGGCAAAGGCACGCAGGGAAAAATTCTTGGCGTCATTCCCAACTTCTTTCACTGCGCGTGCGGCGATGTGTTTCGCAATCTGCGCGCCGATAGTCCACTGGGGCGCACGTTCATCGAGTATTCCGGTCGCGGCCAACTCGTGCCCGACGAACCGACCATTGAACTCTGGCGGCATTTCATCGAGAACAACACTAAGGCGGGTCGATTTCATCCAGAAACCGATACGCTGGTATTGGATGGCATTCCCCGCAACGTGCATCAGGCAAAAATTCTGAAGAACACCCTCAACGTGACGGCGGTGTTTTACATGAAATCGTCGGACGAAGAAAAGCTCGTCGCTCGTATCCAACGCCGGGCCATCAAAGAAAATCGCCTCGACGACGCGAATCTTTCGGTCATCCGCGACCGCCTGCACGTTTACGAAAACGAGACCAAGCCGGTCTTGAAATTTTACGGACGTCACCTCGTGCACCGCATCAACGCCGACCAGAAACCTGCCAAGGTGCTGGCTGATATTCTGCGTCACGCGACGAAGAAGTGACCGCGCCGATGGCTCCGCTGCGTATTATCTTCATGGGCACGGCGGAGCTTTCGTGCGCCAGTCTGAAAAAACTCTCCTGTGATGCGACGTTAAAACTTGTCGCTGTCGTCACCCAACCAGACAAACCGAAAGGTCGCGACCTCAAACTCACGCCTTCGCCGGTCAAAGTTCTCGCCGAGCAATTAAACCTTCCCGTGCTCCAGCCGCTCAAAGCGCGGGACGAATCCTTCATCAGCCAACTGCGCGTGTTGCAGCCCGACCTCATCGTGGTGATTGCCTACGGCCAGATTTTGCCGCAGAGCATATTGGATCTTGCGCCGCACGGCTGTTTGAATGTCCACACCTCCATTCTCCCCAAATATCGCGGAGCCGCGCCGATCCAATGGGCCATCGCCGACGGCGAACCCGAAACCGGCGTGACGGTGATGAAGATGGATGCCGGCCTCGACACCGGCCCCGTGCTGACCATGCGCACCACGCCGATTCTGCCCACCGACGATTCGCAAATTCTTCACGACCGGCTGGCGCAACTGGGGGCGGAACTGCTGACGGAAACGATTCCCGCCTACGTTGCCGGAAACATCCAGCCGCAGCCGCAGCCCGCCACGGGTTCCACTTACGCCGCGAAAATCAAAAAAGAAGATGGTCAGATTGATTGGAATCGTTTGGCGGTGGAGAACTGGAATCGCCTGCGCGCGTTCACTCCGTGGCCGGGAGCTTTCACCTTTTTGCAGACGGAACCCAAGCCGATGCTGCTAAAAATTCAGCGCGTGGAAGTTGTCGAACAATCGGGGGAGCCGGGCGCGGTGTTGTCCGCTGATAAAACCGGCCTCGTCGTCGCCTGTGGAAAAGATGCGCTGCGCATTTTGGAACTTCAACGCGAAGGCGGCAAACGCCTGCCGGCCGAAGCGTTCCTCGCCGGTTTCCCCATCAAGGTTGGCGCGGTATTCCGGTAGCCGCTGGCCAAGTCCGTAGGACTGGTAGCTTGGTCGAACCCACCGCGAACCCTGTTTCAAGCTCCGTAGGAGCGACAGCAACCGAATCGGCCGCTCCTACGGCGCTCCGGTTCACTCGCGCTTGAGCACCTGCAACAGGGCGTTATAGGCATCCACGATGGCCTGCACCTCTGCTTGCGTGGGCGGGTCAGAAATGACCAAGCCCAAGGCCGGCACACTATCC
>CAIWFB010000306.1 GCA_903911825.1 uncultured Verrucomicrobia subdivision 3 bacterium | reverse complement strand
TTGACCTAACGTCAAAAAACCGCGCGCGACGCCTGTCACTTTGACCAAAGCATTGTGTAGGCGCAGGGGATCCAAGCCGGCGGCATCCGCTACCTGAATCAACAACACGTCGTGATCCGAGCGCAATTCAAATTCTAGGCCACGACCTTTTTGCGAAACAAAACCGACCCGTCCCGAAATCGTCAGCCAACGTCGCTCTGAAAGACTCCTCATGGACTCACCGAAAAATCCGGACGCGGGCAGTGGAACATTGGTGGAACCAACCCGAGTTACGGGTAACTCAGCCTGACCAAAAAATAAAATACTTCCGTCATCCGAGCGCGTTCGAAACAGATATTGCCCGTCACACGGGGCATTGAAGAAACCAGTATAACGAATACCGACCATTTCATCATGAGTCCGAATTCCCAAATCAAAATTAGTCGCGACTCCAACTTTCACCGGCAGCATCAGATTGAAATCTGGCAGTGCCTCCCAATACCCTTCAAAAACTTCTGCCTGCAAGCCGCCAGAAAAATTGGTCTCACCAGAAGCGGCAACCACTGCGTGCGTTAAATTTGAGGCCTCCATGCTTTGGAACGGTGCGTTGGAAATCGAATACATCACGTCCAATTGGAACTCGCGGAGATGATTAAACCATTCCACCCGTATCGGATTTAAGCCCGCCTTCAAGATAGCTTCGCCGCCCCAGGTGCGCCGCATATGGATACCGTCGTTGTCCACCACTGGGTTGGCCGAAAGCTCAATCCCCAGCTCACGTCGGCGCAGTAAAGAATAATAACCTTGGATACGAACGGTTTCACCCGCCTGAAATTTTTGACCAAGATTGCCCAGCTCCAGCAACTCAACTCCCGAGTAATCTCGCAGAATCAGCACGCCGACTTCGGGCCGGCTCGCCGCACAAACCGTCGCCTCCAATTGAATGTTCCGCGCCACGCGCGGCTGGAGTTGGAGCGCTTGGGTGAGCTGTTGGAGATTAGTAATGGTCTGGGCGTGAGCCAAAAAAAACGCGCCCAACAACGACCACACAATTGACGCCAGCAGCAACCAGCTTCGACCGGGCGCATTGCGTTTAGATTGGTGGAGCACAAACAAATTTTAGTGGAACTACGCGCCGTCCGACAATCACGAATCCCCCACCTCAACCAGAACGCACTATTAGTTATGCGTCGGCTCGGTATCCGTGCGAAACGGCACGGCGGGAAACCCGGCGGTATTATAAAGCGTCGCCCGTGGATTCGCCTGCCAAGCGTAGCGCGCCGCGACGGGCTCTGGAACATCCTTCGACGAAACGATGACCGAGTGGCCGTCAATTTTCGCTTCCGCCCAATGCCAGACTTGATCTTTTCCAGCGATGGAAAACTCCTCGAGCTTTTCACCCTTCATCACCAACCCGCCGCCGGCATTACGAAATTTTAATTTCAGACCGCCGGAAATTTTTTCTACCGCCACAAACTGCGGCCCGGCACTGGGAATTTTTTTGCCATAATGATTCGCCAATGCTAGCAACGCCAGCCGTTCGCCCACTGTTTTTTTATCCTTGGGATGAATATCATTGGCATCACCCACATCAATGGCCAAGGCCAATCCCGAATTCGCTACGCTGCGCGCCGTATAATCCTGCGCCTCGCGCAATTCCGCCCAGCCATCTTCGCTCGGCGTGTCCTTGTGCTGCATGAACGCCGCCAAGCTCACGATGTAAAAGGGGAAATCGCCTTGCCCAAAAGCCTGTCGCCAATCCGCAATCATCGCTGGTAACAGTTTGCGATACTGGGTGGCGCGCCCAGCGTTGGCTTCGCCTTGATACCAGATTGCTCCGCTGATGGCCAACGGTGCGACCGGACCAATCATGCCGTTGTAAAGCACGGCGGGCATGGTGGGCCAATTCTCAAACCCAGCTGGCAGCGGATGCGGCGGACGCGCGTCCACACTGATTTTCCCTTTCCATTCACCCGCCAACGAGATTTCAGTTTGGTCGCCTAACACCAACTTAAGTTCTCCGGCTTTTGACTTAAATCCACCATCCGGTTTCGTTTTGAAAACACGCACCACAATCGCGTTGCTCCCCGGCTTGAGAATGCCTTCACCAATATTGTAAACACGCGGATTCTCGACCCACGCACTGGCCCCGACCCATCGGCCATTGATTTGCACGGTGTCCATCCGTTCAATAACACCCAGAAAAATTTTAGCCACGCCTGCTGGCAGCGGATCCGGCAGCACGACAGTTTTGCGAAAATAAACTACGGCTGGCGTCTCGGGAACACCAAGTTCGCGGAAGCCGCCGGGAATAGTCACCGGTTTCCAGTCGTGGTCATCTAGGTTCGGCGCGAACCAAGCATTGTTTTTCTGTCCAAGGTCAAATTCGTCATACCAATGCGCAATGAAATTGCCATATTGGGGACCACCCTTGGCACGCAAACGATCCACTTCCGCCAGACTGGCATCAAAATCTTTGAGCGGATAAAGTGCTCCGGCACTCGTCCACGATTCAGCGGGCGTTCCGCCGATACAATCTTGAATCAAGCCGATGGGCACATGCAGTTCATCCTGCAACTTGCGTCCGAAAAAATAGGCGACGGCAGAGAATCCGCCGTTCTCGCCCGCCGTTTGCGGTGAACAAATTTTCCACGCGCCTTGAACCGTCGCCGCCGTTGAATAAGCGGGCTGCGACTGGACTTTGAAGAGACGAATGTCCGCGTGATTGGCTGATTTGATTTCCTCCGCGCCGTTTTTTACACGACTCAAACCGAGTTCCATATTCGACTGCCCACCGCAGAGCCAGACATCACCGACGAGAACTTCGTGCAACGTGATACCTTGCTGAGCGCTGGAAATTGTCACGGTGTAAGGGCCACCCGGAGCGGGAGCTTCAATTTCAAGTTGCCA
>CAIWFB010000305.1 GCA_903911825.1 uncultured Verrucomicrobia subdivision 3 bacterium | reverse complement strand
TTTGAGCAGCGGTTATTACGACGCGTATTATTTGCGCGCTCAAAAAGTCCGCACGCTCATCCGCAACGATTTCCTGAAAGCCTTCGAGAAAGTGGATGCCATCGTCACTCCCACGACGCCGACGGCGGCATTCAAGGCTGGCGAAAAATCCGGCGACCCGCTTCAGATGTATCTCTCGGATATCTTCACGATCTCCTGCAATCTAGCGGGTATCTGCGGTATCAGTATTCCCTGCGGCTTCACGACGAATCCGAAGTTGCCTATCGGCTTGCAACTTCTCGGCAAACCCTTCGGCGAGGAAACGATGCTGCGATTGGCGCACGCTTACGAGCAAAGCACCGGCTGGCATCGGGAAAAAGCAGTGCTGTAAAACCCTCGCACTAACAAAAAATGAAACCCTCCCAGCACACGCGCAAAATTCTGTTCTGGCTGGGGTTGTCACTCCCGATGCTCGCGCTCATCGGGATGACGTGGTTGGTGCATCAGACGGGCGGGGAATTCAACCGTTCCTTCAATTGGGTGATGCAGAACTACAAGATCATGGATCTGTTCGAGCAGACCCAATCGCACATCGTGGACGCGGAAGCCAATCAGCGCGGTTATCTGCTGACCGGACGCGCTGAATATCTGGAACCTTATCAACTGGCGATATTGGCGGTGCGCGAAAATATCGCAGACTTGAAAAATCTCACTCGCTCCGACGCTACGCAGCAGGCGCGGATCGCAGTCTTGGAAAAAATGGTCGCCGAGGAATTGGTCTTTGATCCCGCGACAGCACTCACACCCGGCCAGACGCCAGCCAACGCGCCTGTGGTGGCCGTGACCGAGCGCGGCAAGCATAAGGTCGAGAGTCTGCGAAAAATTCTTTTTCAGGCGCGGGCTGAACAGCAGGAAGCATTGACCAAACATCAGCAAGCGGCGGCTTCCGACGTAGTTTCTGGGCAACTCATGTCATTGGTGCTCATCGTGGCCGTGGCCGTGGCGCTGGGGTTGGTCGTGGTGATTCTATTGCGGCTGGAAAAATTGCAGCAGTTCGTGACCATTTGCGCGTGGACGGGGCAGGTGAAACATCACGGCGAGTGGATCCGGTTGGATGAATTTCTCAAACAGCAATATGGCATCTCGGTCTCGCACAGCCTTTCCAAAGAAGCGGCGGATAAAATGTTGCGGGAGATCGAGGGCTTGAAACGCGGCGAAACCCATCCGCCTCCGCCCTAAAATATTTCCGGTGGTTAAATGTAACCAAAGGGTTACTTATTTGTCTATATGTTGAAGAAATCGAAGTCGGCGGTGAAACCACCGGTGCGCGACCCGGATAAAACCCGGCGGCGCATTTTGAATGCGGCGTTGAAAGAATTTTCGGCGCGCGGCTTTGCCGGGGCGCGGGTGAACGAAATTGCCCGCCGCGCCGCCATCAACAAGCGGATGCTGTATCACTACTTCGAGGACAAGGAAGGATTATTCCGAGCCGTGTTGCGTGATAAAATTCAAAGTCGGATGCATCAGGTGGAAGCCAAGGTTTCCGATGAAGATTTGGTTTCCAGTATGCCGCAGTGGTTCCGGCAGAACTGCCAGGACGGCGATTGGGTTCGCTTGCTGGCGTGGGAATCGTTGCAGACACTGAAGGACAAGGTGCTTGATGAAAAAGCGCGGACGGCTTTGATTCGTCTCGGCGCGGCTAAAATCAAAGAAAAACAGGTCGCCGGAGTTTTGCGCACCGATGTTTCGCCGCTTCATCTGTTACTGGCCAAAGTTTCGCTCTCGATGTTTCCGATGGCCATGCCGCAAGTCGCGCGCCTCATCCTCGGTCATACGCCCCGAGATGTGAAATTTCAGGCCGAATACACGTTGTTTCTCCAAAAAATTGCCCAAGCGTTTCGCGCGGCCGCTGCGCCCAAAGGTTCCCAGTCTTGAAATGAGTGCGTTCGCTATGTCGAAATTTCCCCGCAGTTTAATATTGATCGCCAGCTTGGCACTGGTGGGCGCTTGTTCGCGCAGCGAAAAAGCTAAAGGCTCGGTCGCAGCACCCGTCTTGACGGCTAAGGCCGTGGAAAAAACCGTGCCGTTGTTCATCAATCCGCCGCCCGTCGGACATATCATGCCGCTGCAATCGGTGACGATCCGGCCCCAGATTGGCGGAGCCATCAGCGCGGTGGGCTTTCAGGAAGGGCAGGAAGTGCGGAAGGGCGATTTGCTGTTCACGATTGACCCGCGTCCGGCACAGGCGGCGTTGACGTTGGCGAAGGGCAGCTTGCAACGCGACTTGGCGCAGTTGGAAAATGCCCGTATTCAATTCGAGCGCGACCAGAAATTATTCGAACAAAAACTGATTTCACAGGACGTCTTTGACACCAGCAAAGCGGCGGCGGATGCGTTGAAGGGCGCGGCGGCGGCCGATCGCGCGGCGGTGACGAATGCGGAATTAAATTTGCAATACACGGAAATCCGTTCGCCGATTGACGGCCGCACGGGCAGTCTGGCGTTTCACGAAGGCAACGTGGTGAAAGCGCCAGATGATGTGTTGCTGACGATCAACCAGATTCATCCGATCTACGCGACCTTTGCCGTGCCGGAAAGATATTTGCCGGACATCCAACAGCAGATGCGCGGTCGCACGCTGACGGTGACGGCGAGTTATGAAAATCTGGTCGGTGCGCCACCGGCGGGTGAACTCACGTTTGTGGACAATGCGGTGGATGAAATGACCGGCACGATTTTGCTGAAGGCGAAATTTCCGAATACCGATAGCCAATTGTGGCCGGGCCAGTTCGTGACGGTCGCGCTGCAACTGAACGAGTTGACCAATGCCGTCGTTGTGCCTTCGCAAGCGGTTCAAATGGGGCAGGCCGGGCAATTCATTTTTGTGGTGAAAGCTGATCAGACCGTCGAGGTGCGCGTGGTGAAAACCATGGCGACCAGCGCAGGAGAAACCACCATTATCTCTGGTCTGCGCGCGGGCGAAACCGTGGTGACTGATGGGCAACTGCGGCTGGCACCGGGCATGACGGTGAGCGATAAAGGTCAACCCGCGACGAAAGCGCCATGAGCGTTTCGGAAATTTTCATCCGTCGGCCCGTGATGACCACGCTGGTCATGGCGGCGATTTTATTGTTTGGCGTCTTTGGGTATCGCACTTTGCCGGTGAGCGATCTGCCCAGCGTGGATTTCCCTACCATTTCCGTGACGGCCAGTTTGCCTGGCGCGAGTCCGACTACGATGGCTTCCGCCGTGGCGACGCCGCTGGAAAAACAACTCTCCACGATTGCGGGTGTGGATTCGATGACGTCCATCAGCGCGCAGGGCATCGCGCAGATTACGATTCAATTTTCCCTCGAACGCGAGATTGACGGCGCCGCGCAGGACGTGCAGGCGGCCATCACGAAAGCCTCGCGCCAGTTGCCGCCGGAGATGCCCACGCCACCGACTTACAATAAGGTCAATCCCGCCGACCAACCGATTTTGTTTCTCGCGATGTCGTCGGAAACGCTGCCGCTTTCCACGGTTGATGATTTTGCGGAAAATCTGTTTGCCCAGCGTATCTCGACCGTCAACGGCGTGGCGCAAGTCAATCTGTTCGGCCCGCAGCAATACGCCGTGCGCGTGCAGGTGGACCCAAACAAATTGGCGGCTTACGGCTTGGGCATTGATCAAGTCGAGCAAGCCGTCGCGGCGGCGAACGTGAACCAACCGCTCGGCACGCTCTACGGCCAGCATCAGGCGTTCACGATTCAGGCGAATGGCCAGTTGAAAAATGCGGCGGCGTTCCGTCCGCTTATCGTCGCGTATCGCAACGGCAATCCGGTGCGTTTGCAGGAATTGGGTAAGGTCATTGACAGCGTGCAGAACGATAAGGTTGCCGCGTGGTTCAAGGAAACGCGTGGCATCGTGCTCGCCGTGCAGCGGCAACCCGGCGTGAACACCGTGGCCGTCGTGGACGCGATCAAAAAACAATTGCCCACGTTGCGCGCGCAGATTCCGGCGGCGGTGAATATTGATCTGCTCTTCGACCGTTCGCAGACGATTCGCCAATCCGTCGCGGATGTGCAACACACTTTGATCCTCACCGTTTGTCTGGTGGTGATGGTCATCTTTGTTTTTCTGCGCAATATTTCCGCCACCGTCATTCCGAGTTTGGCGTTGCCCTTGTCCATCGCTGGCACCTTTGCGGTGATGAAACTCGCCGGTTACAGCCTCGATAATCTCTCGCTCATGGCGCTCACGCTCTCCGTTGGTTTCGTGGTGGATGACGCCATCGTCATGCTCGAAAATATCGTGCGCCACATGGAAGCAGGTGTGCCACCGATGGCAGCCGCCTTGCGCGGGGCGAAGGAAATTGGCTTCACCATCATCTCGATGACCTTGTCGCTTTCGGCAGTTTTTATCCCCGTGTTGTTCATGAGTGGCTTGCTCGGACGGCTGCTGCATGAATTTGCCGTGACCATCATTTCAGCGGTGCTCATCTCGGGTTTTGTTTCACTCTCGCTCACGCCGATGATGTGCAGTCGTTTTGTCCATTCCGTGCGGAACGAAAAGCACGGCGCGCTCTACAACGCTTTTGAAAATTTCTTTGAAAGCGTGCGTTCGCTCTACGAACGCTCCTTGAAGCTCGCGATGAAACATCACCGCGTCACTCTGGTGGTGGCACTGGCGACCTTCGCGGCAACGGCGGTTTTATTCGCCATCATTCCGAAGGGATTCTTTCCGGACGAAGATACGAACCAGATTTTTTGCATCACGGAAGGCGCGCAGGATATTTCTTTTGACGCGATGAAAGCGCACCAGCAGCAGGCGGCGCGGATCGTGGCGACCAATGAAAATGTCGCCGCCTTCATGTCCGCGATTGGCGTCGGTGGGGCGACGGTCAGTGGTAACAACGGACGTATTTTTATCCGGCTCAAAAATCGAGCCGACCGTAAACAAAGCGCGGCGGAAATTATCCAGGATCTGCGCAAACAGTTCGCGCAGATTCCCGGCTTCAACGTATTCCCGCAAAACCCGCCGCTCATCCGTGTCGGTGGCACGTTGACGAAAGCGCTCTATCAATTCAGTCTGCAAGACACGGACACGCAGACGCTATTTCAATGGGCCCCTGTGCTGCGGGCTAAGATCGCGGAGCACAAAGAAATTTTTCAAGATGTGACGAGCGATTTGCAGATTGCCAGCCCGCAGGTGGTGGTGGACATTGATCGCGACAAAGCCGCCGCGCTCGGCGTCACCGCACAGCAGATTGAGAACGGGCTCTACAATGCGTTCGGCTCGCGCCAATCCTCCACCATTTACGGCGACCTCGCGGAATACTGGGTCATCTTCGAGGTGCTCCCGGAATTTCAGCGCGATCCGGATGCCCTCGCGCGACTCTACATCACCTCCAGCAGCGGCAAATTGATTCCCCTGAGCGCCGTCGCCAAACTCACGCGTGCCGTCGGCCCGATGACCATTACGCACGTCGGCCAGTTGCCCTCCGTCACCGTGTCTTTCAACCTCGCCCCCGGCGTGGCGCTCGGCACGGCGGTGGAAAAAATCCGCGAGTTACAAATGGAATTGCAGATGCCCGCCACCATCACCGCCAGCTTTCAGGGTTCGGCGGCGGTATTTCAATCCTCCTTTCAAGGACTTGGTTTTCTCCTGCTGATGTCGGTGCTGATCATCTACATCATTCTCGGTATCCTTTACGAAAGTTTCATCCATCCGCTCACCATTTTGTCCGGCCTGCCCTCGGCGGGCTTTGGCGCATTGCTCACGCTGATGTTGTTCAAACTGGATCTGAACATCTACGGCTTCGTCGGCCTCATCATGCTTGTCGGCATCGTGAAGAAAAATGCCATCATGATGATTGATTTCGCCATCGAAGCGCAGCAACACGGGAAACAACCTTACGACGCGATCTTTGAAGGCTGCCTGCTGCGCTTTCGACCCATCATGATGACCACGATGTGCGCGCTCATGGCCTCGCTTCCCATTTCGCTGGGCCTCGGTGCCGGTGGCGAATCGCGCCGCGCGCTTGGTCTCGCCGTGACCGGCGGGCTGCTCGTTTCGCAACTACTCACGCTCTTCATCACCCCGGTGATCTATCTGTATCTGGAAAATTTCCAGCAACGATTTAGTCGCAAGAAAACTGTGGCCGCGCCCGTCGCCGCGTAAAAAATCTGTGTTTCATCCGTGTCCATCTGTGGCTAAAATAGCCGCGCAATGGAATACGAAGCTGTTATCGGTCTGGAAACGCACGTCCAGCTCAAAACCAAATCCAAGATGTGGTGCGGTTGCGCGAACCAATACGGTTCCGAGCCGAACA
>CAIWFB010000304.1 GCA_903911825.1 uncultured Verrucomicrobia subdivision 3 bacterium | reverse complement strand
ATTTTCATTTAGGTTTTGGTTTAAGGGTTTCAACTAAGGGAGGACTGAAAGGTTAATAGTTCGGTTGATGGCGGTTCACTGGATTATTCAAAAGCCTTGGATGGTGGGAAAAGTTGCCCGCAGGCGATCCCAGTCCTGGTCGTCGGCACCGGTGGCTTGAGCAAAACCATTGCTCCCTTGCCCCAGACCGCCAGTGACGTCGGCTTTTAAGTTGATGTCATTGATGTAATGAGAACGCCATTTCCAGTATTCGGCATGTCCATCGGCAAAGCTGATCAAGCCGCCATTGTTGTGCCGACTGGTGGGAGTTTTGTAGTAAGCCCGCGTGGTGTTGTAGAAAGGAAATTCATTGTTATCAATGCTGTTGGCAGAAACGTCAATGAACACTGCGGCTTGTGAAGGACCTGGATTCTGAATCGCCGTGAATTTTGCAAAGCTGCCATTGGTAGGAGTGCTATCGGCGTTGTCGTCCATCCAATTCATGCCGCAACTGATGGAATAGCTGCGATCACGCGCGACTTTCCAAGAAGTGTCCAACGCCAGATCGGAAGGACAACGGTAAATCGCCGCGCTGCTGTTGTATTCATACAACGACCCATACTGGATCGCCCAAGCGGCAGTCTGAGCCTGCGCACTCAATTCCTGTCGCGCACTGCCGTTCCAACTACCGACCCCCAATTTTGAGCCTTGCGTGACCCACGCAGAAGCGCCGCATTTACCATTGCCATTGCTGTGGTTATTGACGATGCGGTCACTCGAGTCGCCCAAATAAATCGTCCAAGCCAAAACCAGTTGCTTCGTGTTATTGAGACATTGGGTGGACTTGGCTTTTTCTTTGGCTTTGGACAATGCCGGTAGCAGCATAGCCGCGAGGATGGCGATGATGGCGATGACCACGAGCAACTCAATCAAAGTGAACCCGCGGGGGGAACGAGTTTTTAATGGGGAAATGTTCATAGGGTTACAACTGGCGAATGGTGGATAAATTCTAGTCATTCTGGACATCCGCAGTTTCCTTGGAACGGCGGCGGCTTGGTGGTTTGTTTCCATGATGCTTTCGGTTGTCGAGACGACATCATTTGCACACGCTGAATCTAGTTTCGTCTTCGCAACAGCAGAAGCGCAAAGTTGTAGCTTTTATTGTGATTTTGTAACAGGCCATTTCTAGTGGTAAAAATTGGGTTGAGGTCGCTAATCCGTTGGCACTTTCTCGGGTCGCGATTATGCTGGCCGCATGCAGAAAATCGTTACTTCTCACCGCTGGAAGTTTTGGCTAGCCCTCGGCGCGCTGAGTTTCAGCTTGGTCGCCAATGCCTCAGCCGACACGAATACGCTTTGGCGCGGCGTGCATCTGTGGCTTGATCGCGAAGCCAGCGCCCGGGAACTCATCCAAACCTTGCCCGCGCTGGCGGCAGCGGGCGTGAATGTGCTGGTGCTGGAAGTGAATTACAGTTTTGAATTTCAAACTCATCCAGAACTGCGGCAGCAGCATTTCATCACCCGTGCAACAGCGCATGAGCTAGCCATCGCAAGTCGTAAATGTGGCATTCGGCTGATTCCTGAATTCAACTGTTTAGGCCACCAGTCATTCAACCGACGCGCCGAGCCGTTGCTTAAGCTACACCCTGATTTTAATGAAACCCCATCCCTGTCACTCACTAATAAAAGCGTTTACTGCCTGGAATGGTGCCCGCAAGCAGCGGGCCTCAATGAAATCATCTTCTCACTACTCGATGAAATTGCCGATGGTTTTGCAGCGGACGCGGTGCATGTGGGCATGGATGAGGTTTATCTTCTAGGAGCCGACGAGTGCCCGCGGTGTCGCGGGAAAAATCCGGCCACGCTTTTTGCCGCGCAAGTGAACGCGCTGCATGCTCACCTCGTGGGGGAAAAAAAATTGGAGATGCTTATGTGGGCTGACCGGGTCATCGGTCCGAAATTTCAGGGTTACTCGAAATATGACAACGCACGAAATGATACCAGTGCCGCCATTGATTTGATTCCCAAAGACATCGTGCTGTGCGACTGGCATTACGAATGGAAGCGCAATTATCCATCCTTGCCGTTGCTGGCGGCCAAGGGTTTTCGGGTGTGGCCAGCGGGTTTTACGCCCTTGAAAGCCACCCAAGCTTTCAGTGAATTTGCGCTGACGCAAAGAACGAATCGCGTGGTCGGCTATCTGGCTACGACTTGGAATGTGACCAGTATCTCGAATGCGCCGAATTGGCCGCCGATCAAAGAAATTCTGCCACGCTGGCAGAAAACGGAATAATTTCTCGTTTACCCGGCCGTTTTTCAGCGCAAACTTTCCGTATCATTGCCGAGCACGATAGAACCCGGATGGAGTATTGGTCGCGGAAGCGTCGGTGAAAATCAGTGTGCCGTTTGTGTTCAAGAGATTTGTCAGCGGTAGCCACGCGAGCAGGTTAGTCGTGCGCTCAATCCATAATCCATAGCCGGGAGTGCCGTCTAAGGTAAGATTCACCCGGCCGTTAGCCTGCCGATTGATGCCGCGAAAAGTCAGCGGCGAAAACGGCCCAGCGAAAGTGAATTTCACCGCATCGGCAACGACCACGCTTGGCCCCGCGTTATTCGCCAGCCGCACAAAGCCGTTGGTGCCAGCCGCGAACGGTCGGGTCGCCGCGATTTGTAACCAGCCGCCGCCGTTAGTTTGCTGATTTACCGGGATGTCGCTATTGCCGTCAAACGCAGCAATGGTCCACGGTGAGTTAGTGGCCCGATTGCCGCCCTGCGGATACCACACGAAAATATCGTAAAGCCCGGCATTCGGAAAATTTGGGCGAAATGTGGCGGTGGCAGTGTTGCTGCCGGTGCTGTCGGCGAACCGGTAATCGCCTAGATATTTGTCGGTAGCCGCGCTCCCGGTGCTCCAACTGCCGCTGTAACTAACTTCCGAATCGGCATTGTCCAGCACGATGTCATCGGCGACATAAACCAGCTTGATCCCATCCACCGCGGCGATATTGGTCGCGTCCGAAAAATTATCCAACACGCGAATGAAATTCGAATTGCCCGCCGCAAAATTGAATCGGCCCACGAATGACCAGTTGCCAGAGTTGGTCTGCTGATTGGCCAACACTGTGTTCGTGCCGGTGGGCGTGCCGATGACGAAGGGTGTGCCCACTGAAGCATTCGTCAGAAAGGGATGCCATTGATACAGGGCGTAGTTGCCTGAGATGATGATATTCGGCGTGAATTGCACATAGGTCGCCCCGCTGCCGTGCGCTTTGAAAAGGTAATTGGTGCCGAATGAATTCGTGTCGGTGCCCGTCGCACCAAAATACGTCGGGCTGGTCGTCGTCGCGCCAAATACCTTCACCGAAGTCCACGCGCCAACCACCGTCGCGTTAGGATTATCGAGCACGATATTATTCACGATGTTAGAGTAATTACCACTCGTGCCTTGGGTGATATTCGCCCACTGATTGGTGCCGATGGTGTCCGTGCGCCAGAAATTGATCCCGCGATAACCACCTGCTGTCGGCGCGTGCGGATCAGCTGCGGAGTAGTCGATGAATTCTTCCACATCTTCGTCAGGATAAATCACCCCGGCCGCGCCTTCGCAAATAATACCACCAGTGACGACTTCGCCGTAAACATCCTGCAATGGCGTGATGGGTTTGATGGCGTTTGTCCAAGCCACGGCGGAGCCGGCGTAGTTGGTTTGCGGCAGACCCGCGAGGTTGTTCTGCCAAGTGCGCCAGTTCACGTCCGCCCAGTTGATGGCGGCGCTTGGTGAGCTTTTTAACCCAGCGCTGGAGAAATGATAGATCTGCGGCATTACGGCGTCGCACCAGTAGCCGAATTCTTTGTAGGGGAATGCCGTGTGGACGCCAATGATGGCGAAGGGCGCGTGCGCGAGAAATTTATTTGGCCAGTTCGAACGGACCATGGAGCAAAGTTGCCAGGCTTGCGCTGGAGCGTTGGTGATCCAAGGATGCGTGGCGCCCGCCTCCCACTCGGCCTCAGCATCGAAGACAAAGCCATCGGCGCCTTGATTGAAGACGTAGTCAGCCATGGCCACTTCCCCCACTATATTTGAGCCGTAAGAGCGGTTGTAACCGAAAACCAAAATACCGTTGGTGTGCGCGGTGTTGACGAGATTGCTCGTGAGTTGCCCGCCTACGGTGCAGTCGCCAAAAAGGACGTCGCTCGTCGCAGACTTGATGATGCAGTAGCGTAGCCCAACGGATCGGTAGTATTGCATCAGGCTATTGATATTCGTCACGCTGGAGATATGGCCGCCGACTTTATTCGTGGCATCTTTCATCGAAAAAACCCAAACGCCCTTGCCGAGGTTTTTGGGATCAATGCCGCCGTCGCGAATCTGCGCCTGACTCCGACCAGCCATAGCCACCATCGCAACGAGGGTGACGAGCCAGAGGCTGCAAACGCGCAAATTCATAATCTCGGGCTCAAACTAGTCTGGGTTTTAACAATCGCAAACTGATAGCTGCCGAGCGGCCTTCAATGTCCAACCTGTGCTGGGGCCGTCACTTTGGGCGGATGAAAAAATAGCGCAAGCGCCACCGCCGCGACCAAGCCGCAGACCATCGGCACCAAAAATAATCCGTGAAAATCGGTGATGCTGTCGTGGGTGAAAACTTTCTGGCCGAGATACGGACAGATGGAATTGGCCAGCAAAGCGCCCAAGCCAAGAATCATCACGTTGAACAAACCTTGGGCACTGGCGCGGGCGTCTTTGGGAAAATACGCATCCGCAAAAATGTAAACTGTGGCAAAGAAGAACGCGTAGCAGATGCCGTGAAGAATCTGCACCGCGATGATTAGCCCCGGATGCTGCGGCCAAAACGCATACACCGCGAAGCGCGCGGCGTGACCCAGAATGCCCACGATCATCGTTGTGCGCCAACCGAGCCGCTTGAGCGTCGCGCCCAAAATAAACATGGTCAGGATTTCTGCGATCTGGCCCACGCTCATCACGGGTAAAATCCAATTGCCGGGAATGCCCACGCCGCCCGCACTGGTGGGCGCACCGAGAAAACTGCCGGTCCAATTGAAATAGCAATTATGCACGAACGAATCCACCAAGGTCACCAGCCACAACACGAGCACGAAAGGGTGCTTCAATAATTTAGCCGCTTCAAGCCAGGCGAGTTTTTCGGTGCCAGATTTTTTCGGTGGCGTGTGTGGCAGCACGAAACTAAACGCGGCGAGTAACAGTGAGGCGATGCCGGCGACGGCGAATGTCCAAGCGGTTGCCGCCTTTAATTTGTCGCCCGTCAAACCGGAGCCGAGCACGGTGCCGAGCCATTCAATAAAGCCATGCGTATTGGCGGCGTGAACTTTGTCCCAATCCACCAAAATAAAAACAAAGGGCCACGCGGCGAGAATCCAACCGACCGTTCCGCCGATACGGACGAGGCCGAATTCTTTCTGCGAATCTTTCATGTGCGCGAAGGCGATGGAATTCACGATGGACATCGTGGGCACGAACAAAAGGCAATGCGCGAGCATCAAGCCGAAGAACGGCCAGAAGGTTTTCGTGAATGCCAAGCCAATCATCGCCAGCCCGCCGATGAGATGGCTGAAGCCGAGGAATTTTTCCGCCGCGAAATTGCGGTCGCAAAACTGGTTGCTGAAAAACATGCCGACGATGGCGGCGAGGGGAAACGCGTTGAGAATCCACGACTGTTCCGCCGGCGAAAATCCGAGGCTGGGTAGGTAGCCGAAGATGAGCGGAAGCCACGCGCCCCAGATGAAAAATTCCAGTGCCATCATCGTAAACAGTTTGAAGCGAATGCTCATGGATTTTGTGGGTTCTGATTGAGAGTTACAGTTTTACCAACTTGCCGGTGCGCACGGATTTTTCTTCCGCCTCGCAAATCGCCAGTGCGGTGACGCAGTCGGCGGCGGTGACGGTGACGGGTTTTCCGCCGCGAGCGACGCAATCTACGAAGTAGCGGATCTCTTCGTTATAGCCATCGGTGGCGGGGAGTTTCACGGTGCGGATCGGCTTGCCCGCTTCGGCGATTTGCAACGCCGTCGCGCCGCGCGATAGATCAAAATCAATCGTCGCGCGCTCGCAGTGCATGGTGTAGCTCATGTTGAAACCCTGCGTCAAAAGCCAACTGCCTTCGGCGTGAACGGCGGGGCCGTTCGGGAAATGATATTGGGTCACGATATGATCCACGTTGCCATGCGCATCTTGCACGCCGGTGGAAAATACGGACGCAGGCGTTCCAAAAAGAAAACTTACGAAGTCCGTGTCGTGGATGTGCAAGTCGAACAACGCGCCGCCGGAATGCGTTCCGGCCTTGCCCCACGCGGGTTTGGCGGAGACGCGGCGAAAGTTGGCGGCCAGAATTTTGCCGTAGTTTTTTTGCGTGACGACATTTTTCAACCAAGCCCAGCCGGGCCAAAACCTCATGCACATGGCGGGCATGAGAAATTTTTGCGAGGCGCGGGCAGCGGCTAAAACTTTTTTGGCGGTGGCGGAATTTTGCGCGAGCGGTTTCTCGCAGAGCACATGTTTGCCACCTTCGAGCGCGGCGATGACTTGCGCGGGATGCAAGGCGGTTGGGGTGCAAATGTCTATCAACTCCACATTAGAGTCGGCGAGCAGGGTATTGAAGTCGGAATAGATTTTGACGTCAAGACCGAGCTTGATGGCGGCAGAATTCTGGATGTTGCCGTTCACGCCACCGATCACGCCGTTGACGGGCGGGCGCGTGGCATCACACACGGCGGCGATGCGGACGCTCCGGATCTTTTGGTAGGCGCGCAGGTGGGTAACGCCCATGAAGCCGAGGCCGACGACGGCGACGTTAATTTTCCGCGCAGGTTTTTTGCTTGAGCCAGCCATGAAATAATTTTAGAAAAAAGTTTTCTCAACGACTTCGCGCGCGGTGCGGATGTCGGGAATGCGGGTGCTGCCGTATTCGCGTTCGATAGCGAGATTCACATTGAAGATGACGTGTTTGAAGGTGGAGAAAAAAGCGCGCCAATCGACTTCGCCCGTGCCGACGGGGACTTCCTCGCCCCACGTGCCGGGCACTTTGGTGCGTTTGGCATCTTTGATGTGGACTTGCCGGATCCACGGCGCGAGCACGTGGAGCGCTTTCACCGGATCGCCTTTGTCGTAGAGGATCATGTTGGCGGGATCGAAGTTCACGCCGATGTTCGGATGATTTAATTTGTGGAGCAGGGCGGCGAGTTCGGTAGCGGTTTCCTGCCCGGTTTCGAGGCCAAGCAAAATATTTTGCACCATAAAAATGTCGGCAACTTCATCCAGTCGCTGCAACATTTTGGCGAAGGTGGGATGGGTTTCGTCGGCGGGTAAAAAGCCGGCGTGAAAGGTCACGAGCTTTAGCCCCATCTTTTTGGCGATGGTGGCGCAGGCGCGGATGTTTTTACCATTTTGTTCCCAAGTGGCGTCGGGGGCGATACCGCCGGTGAGGCGGATGGAGTCTAGCGTGGCATAATCTTCGCCGATACAACCGACCATGCCCGAGACAATGGTGATGCCATTTTCGCGAAATAACTTCTCGGTATCACCCCAAATTTTAGGTGCGGCGCGTAAAGGATCGAGGGCCAACTGCACGCGGCTGATGCCGGTGGCGCGGAGTTTCTGGATGAGATCTTCCGGGCCGGTCGGCTGCAGAGACCAACTGCACACGGCGAGGCGTTCGAGAATGGAGGGAGATTTCATTCAGTAATCCTAAAAGGGTTTATCGCAATTGATTAGGCCGCACCATGCGAGGCGAAATCTAGCGGGCGAAACGGCGGACGCACAGGCCAAAGTTGTCGCTTTTCTTGTAGAATTGTAACAGCCGCTGTTAGCGAGATAAAACCGGCGGACGAACGGGAAACAGGCGGAAAATTAGAGGGCCGGATTGTAGTAGGAGCGGTAGAAACGTTGGCTGGCATCGGGGCTCTTATCCACGAACGTGAAGGGCGCGGTGTTCGTCTGGAGCGAAGTCCAATGTGACAAATCGGAAGAGGCTTGAATAACGTATTTGTAGCCAGTGATGCCGGACACTTGAAAGTTGAAGCTGCCATCAGCACTGTGAGTAGCGGCGCTCAAGGTGGCGGCTGGCGTAGACAAAACCGTTACGGCAGCACTGCTGTTGGTGGAACCGGCGGCATTGGCCACGGTCAATGTGTAAACGCCCGACTGAGTAGTTTTGACATTTTTTAGTGAAAGTATGGCGCTGGTAGCGCCAGCAATGGATTGTCCGTTGAAATTCCATTGGTATTTCAGCGGGCCTTGGCCGGTGGCGGTCGCGCTCAAGGAAACCGTCCGTCCGGCGAGAATGATACTATTGGTGAGGAAGTGAGGTGACTTCGCTTTTTCAGGCCAGGTAATTTGTTAGTCTGGGTCGACCAAGAAAGGACCAGACCATGAAAGGCAAACGGTATACAACGGAAGACAAGAGTCGCATCCTGCGGGAAGCGGATGGTGGGGAACGCAGCGCGGCGGAACTCTGCCGCGAGGCAAACATCTCGGAGGT
>CAIWFB010000303.1 GCA_903911825.1 uncultured Verrucomicrobia subdivision 3 bacterium | reverse complement strand
GCCGTCCACTGGCACTTCGATGTTGCCGGGAAATAATTTCACGTTGGAAATCTTTGCCCCCGCGCCGAGGTGCGCTTTGTAGCCGAGGATGGAGTCGCCCACGTAATTGTAATGCGGCACTTGCGCGCCGTTAAAGAGCCACGCGTTCTTGAGTTCGCTGGCGTTGCCCACCACGCAGTCGTCGCCGATGAGGACGTTCTCGCGGATGTAAGCGTTGTGCCGGATCTGGCAATTCTTGCCGATGATGGCGGGGCCTTTGATCATCGCACCGGGTTCCACCCAAGTGCCCTCGCCGATGATGACTTTCTCGCCGATGCTCGCGCCGGGAAAGCGCGGGAGCGGTTTCTGGCGGGGTCGGCCAAAGAGATAGGGCTGAAGTTTGGGCAACGCTTCCCAGGCAAATTGGCAACCGTCGAAGAGCGCGGCGTGTTCGGTCTGCGTGAGGTCGAAGAGATATTCGGCGGTGAACAACATGGCGGCAGGCTAGGGGAAATTACGGCGGCGGGAAATGGAAAAGGTGTCGGGGCGCGCAGCGGCGGCGGCAGCATCCGGCGCCGGAATCTTCCGGGCGTCAAAATACTAAACTGCAAAGTGAACGCGGCGCGTTCAGTGCGTAGTCGCCACGCGACTGGGCTCGCGCGCGACATTTTTTTGGCCGCTGATTTGCCTTTTGCGCGGGCGCGGCATTCACTAGATTGCCGCCATGTCTGAAATCGCTAAATTCGTCAACCACGGTGCCGCTAACGTCACGCCGGCGCTGGCGGAAAAAATGTTGCCCCACCTCGCGCAGTGGAAACTGGAATTTACCCAGATCAATGCGCCCAAGTATCCGCACCTCGTGGATCAACTCGAATTTCTTGCCGACGCCGTCGAAGATTCCGTTGAAGGCGCCTACAAAGAGTTGCCCTACGTGGCCGTGGCGCAAGCCGTCTTCGCCCTCGTTTACGCGCACAAGAAGACCGGCATCATCCCCGAAGGTGTTTTGGAAATGGCCGGGGCCGATAACTCCAGCGTGGTGCGTGCCGCGTTGATCCAGAACGAAAAAGCTTTTGCCATCTACGCCAGCAAGCAGGGTATTGATTGGCGCAAGATCACCAGCCAAGCCTAAACCGCAAACGGATTAATGGCTTGTGGGATGAATGAGCTGGTAGGTTTCATCCCCCACTAATCCCAACATGCCCCAATCCTAAACTGAATTTTCCCATGCAAACCCCGCTTGTCATGACCATCATCAGCCCGGACCGCACCGGATTGGTGGAAGCCATCGCCCGCGTCGTCGCCGAACACGGCGGCAACTGGCTGGAAAGCCGCATGTGCCGTTTGGGCGGAGAATTCGCCGGCATCCTGCGCGTGGAAATCGCCGCCGAGCAAAAAGCGACGTTGCTTGACGCCCTCCAAAAACTTCAGCAGGGTGGCTTGCAAATTGTCGTCCGCGCTGACCAACCAGCCGCCGCCGCGCCCGCCGGTAAACAGACCCGTTTGGAACTCGTCGGCAGCGACCGCCCCGGCATCGTGCGCGACATCACCAGTGCGCTCGCGCGGGCGCAAGTAAACGTCGAAGAATTCTCTAGCGAACTCGTCAGCGCCCCCATGTCCGGCGAACTGCTCTTCCGAGCCAGCGCCCGTTTGCAACTGCCCGCCGCCTGCGACCTCGCCGCGTTGAAGCGCGATCTGGAAAAGATTGCCGCCGATCTGCTCGTGGATGTTTCGTTCGCCGAAGTAAGATAAGCTCCGTTGGGCGAACCTCAGCCGAACTGGGGCAAAACCGCTACTTTCACCGGAAAATCTGCGTCTGACCGCAGGAATTTACGCCCGTCTAGTCACTTCGCCGACCATTTCAGGTATCACGCCGAGGCCAAGATCAATAAAGTTGCCTCTTCCATAAACAAAGAAACCATTTCCCCAAATACAAAAGACTTGTCCACGGGCAAGCCGACTCTTAGTCGGTTCAAGAGACCGCTTCCAGAGCCGAAGCAGCCATTGCTTGAGTTGAAAAAAACATTTCCCAAGGCAAACCAATGATTTCCCCAACCAAAGAAAAGCCTTGGTGGTTCTAGTCAAGGCATCCCAAGGTATGGAAACCATTGCCCAAACCAAGGCAAGGCATGCTTTAACCCTAGCCGAGGCAAAAATATTCGTATCCGACCTTTTTTGATACCTAGAAACCCATTTCTCGGGGCTGAACCAGACGGGCCGATAGCCAAATAAGAAAGAGCCTTGCTGACTGCAGCGGCGACGGGGATGAGGGCGGTCGTTTTTCTTTGCCGGAACCAAGCGCGTTAGGGCTGGCATCGTTTTAGCAGCGTCAATTACCAAGGCTCAAAGCTCCGTTGGGAGCGACATCAGGGTGGCCGAGCTCACGAGCCAAACGCTAAAGAAGCTGCCTTCGAGGACGTAGTGAAAGCGGCGCAAGCCGCGGCGGTGTTGGTGCTGGTGTATTGAGGTTTTAACCGCGAAATACGCGAAATACGCGAACGGGGAAATGAAGTGGATGGATGGATTTGTTCGCGTGGTTCGTGTGGTTCGCGGTTGTTAGAACCCCTTCCAAAAATTCATCTTCAATCGCGGCGGTTTTGATTTATCCTTCGCCCGATGTTTGAATTGCTCAAAACGGATCGGACGACCAAGGCGCGCCTCGGCAGATTAACCACCACGCGCGGCGTCATCCAAACGCCCGTGTTCATGCCCGTCGGCACGCAGGCCAGTGTCAAGGCGCTTGACCCGCGCGAACTCAACGAGATGGGCACGCAGATCATTCTCGGCAACACGTATCATCTGAATCTGCGCCCCGGCCTCGACGTCATCCGCGCGGCGGGCGGCTTGCACAAGTTCATGAATTGGGACAAGCCCATCCTCACCGATAGCGGCGGTTTTCAAGTCTTCAGTCTCGCCAAAATTCGCAAGGTGAAAGAACACGGCGTGGAATTCCGTTCGCACCTGGATGGCTCGATGCTCTTCATCGGCCCCAAGGAATCCATGGAGATCCAGCGCGTGCTGGGTTCTGATATCGCGATGGTGTTCGACGAATGTCCGCCGCATGACGCGCCGGCCAAAGATCAGCGCCTCGCCGTGGAACGCACCATCCGCTGGGCGCGGGAATGTCGGGTGCAACCGCGCGCGGAAGGGCAGTTCGTTTTCGGCATCGTGCAGGGCGGCAGCGATCCGCAGTTGCGCGAGCAATGCGCGAAGGCTTTGGTCGAAATGGACTTTGACGGCTACGCCATCGGCGGCGTGAGCGTGGGCGAACCGGAACCGGAGATGATGAAGGCGATCGAACTCGCCGAGCCGCATCTGCCCGCGCACAAAGCCCGCTACGCGATGGGCCTCGGCACGCCCGCGCAGATGATCGAATTGATCGCGCGCGGCGTGGATATGTTTGATTGTGTATTGCCCACCCGCATCGCCCGCACCGGCACGGCGGTGACGCACAACGGCGCGTTCGCGCTCAAAGGCGCGGCTTACAAGACGGATTTCGGTCCCATCGAAGAAGGCTGCGAATGTTACGCCTGCAAAACCTTCACCCGCGCCTACCTGCGGCACTTGCTCCGTGCGAATGAGATTCTCGGTCTCCGCATGGTCAGCGTGCACAACTCGCACATCTATCTGAAAGTGATGACGGAAGTGCGTGCGGCGCTGGCGGGCGATTATTTCGCGGAGTATTACCGTGCGTTCATCGCGAAATATAAGCCGTCGCAAAAGGTCTTGGCGCAGCGTAAGGTGGCGGAGGAACGGTAAAACCGTTTTGCAAAGTTCGTAGGATGTGGCACTCTATTGCTGTCGTAATGACAAAATTTACAAACCTATGAGCAAACCGAAAATTATCGCCTATCTGAAACCTTCCTGCGGCTGGAGCCAAGGTGTCCGCGCTGTGATGCGCAAATATGACCTGCCGTTCGAAGACCGTGACATCATCAATGACCCGTTGCAACGTCAGGAAATGATCGAAAAAAGCGGTCAGATGATGAGCCCCTGCGTCGAGATCAACGGTAAGATGCTCGCCGACATCAGCGGCGAAGAAGTCGAAGCCTGGATGCTGGCCAACAGCGTCGTGACGCCTAACGACCGCACACCCGATGCGCCCATCAACCAACCCTGCGCACACGAAATGCCGCAGCCGCTGAACTTTGCCGTGCGCCCGTAAACGTTTTCTTGAATCTCAAACCGCGTTGGCCCATGCCAGCGCGGTTTTTTGTTGGGTGCCAAGGCTGATGAGCGGTTTTAAAAACCTTGATAAATACTGATTTCGCTCCCGCGCCACGAACGCCAACGGGCAAAGCGGGTGGAGCCGGATGGCACCGGTCAGGTTGAAGTGAGGTTTCGTGCCGGCATATTTGCCGACCAGCCTTTTGGCTTGTCTCACCTGCGAAACTGAAGGAGTTTGTCTCTGACTTTCCATCGCGCAACGACATGAAACAACCTTACCGTTGGCAAATTATTTGGGTTCTATTGTGTTTGTTGCTGTTGCCCGCCGTGGTGCGGGCGCAATTCACTTTCACGACCAACAACGGTGCCATCACCATCACGGGCTACACCGGCGCGGACGGCTCCGTGACCGTTCCGGGCACGACTAATGGTTTGCCGGTGGTCATCGGCGACGCCGCCTTCATCAACAGCAGCACCTTGACGAGCCTAACCCTGCTGAACGGCGTGAAAAACATCGGTGTCAGCATCTGCTATAATTGTCCCAATCTCGCGAGCGTGACCATTCCCGGTAGCGTCACGAACATCGGCAACAACGCCTTCTACTTTTGCCCGGGCCTGACCAACGCGTCGATCGGGAACGGCGTTGCCAGCATCGGCACGGGGGCGTTCACTTTTGCGCCGTTGTTGAGCCTCACGCTTCCGGGGAGTGTCACCAACATCGGTCCGGGTGCTTTCAATGGCTGCTACGCCCTGACCAGTCTCACGATTCCTGCCAGCGTGAAGAGCATCGGCAGCAACGCCTTTTACAACTGCCACCAGATACCCGGCGTGGTCATTCCCGCCAGCGTGGTCAGCATCGGTGTCGGCGCGTTTGAACTTTGCAGCGCGATGACGAACATCACGGTGGACACGGCGAATCCCAATTACGCGAGCGTGGCCGGCGTGTTGTTCAACAAGAACCTGACGACGCTGCTGGAATATCCCGGCGGCGGCAACGGCAGTTCCAACTACGTCATCCCCGGCAGCGTGAAGAACATCGGGGTCGCTGCCTTCGCCGATTGCCTCCAGACGAATGTGACGATTCCCAGCAGCGTGACCAGCATCGGTGACAATGCTTTCAACGACTGCACGCCGCTGACCAGCCTGACCATTTCTGGCAGCGTCACGAACATCGGTGCTACGGCGCTAAATTTCTGCTTTGGCATGACCAACATCACCGTGGATGCGACGAATACAAAATATGCCAGCGCGGACGGAGTGTTGTATGACCAGGCCATCACCCGCCTGCTCCAGTATCCCGCCGGCAAGCCCGGAAAGTTTGTCATCCCCGGCACGGTGAAGACCATCGCCGGCTATTCCTGCGTGGAGAGCGCGATGAATCACGTGGTGATTCCAAGCAGCGTCACGAACATCGAAAGCTGGGCCTTTGCCTATAACTTTTCACTGGTGGACGTGACCATTCCGGGCAGCGTCAGGAATATCCGGAGCCTGGCATTCTGGAACTGCAATGGCCTGACCAACGTGACAATTTTGGAAGGCGTGACGAACATTGAAAGCACGGCCTTCGGCAGTTGTTACGGCCTCATTAGCGTAACCCTCCCTGCCAGCCTTCAGACCATCGGCGTCCAGGCTTTTGGCAATTGCAGCAGCCTGACGAATGTCTATTGCCCCGGCAATGCGCCGACCGTGGTTACCAATATCTTCACCGGCAACAACTCGGCTTTCACCGGCGATCCTGGGACAGTCTATTACCTGCCCGGCACCACCGGCTGGACCAATACCTTTGGCGGGCTGCCCACGGCTCTGTGGTATCTGCCCAATCCCCTGATCTTGAACACCGACTCCGGCCTCGGTGTGCGAACCAACCGCTTCGGCTTCACTATTTCCTGGGCGACGAATAATTTGGTGGTGGTGGAAGCCTGCACAAATCTTTCCCATCCCGCGTGGCAGCCGGTGCAAACCAATACGCTCACCGGCGGCATGGCCTATTTCAGCGATTTGCAATGGACCAATTACCCCGGACGCTTCTACCGTCTCCGCTCACCGTAGTGTGTGGGTCGTAAAAGCTTTTTCAGCAATAGGAAGTTCAAATACCATTTGGTTCCCGCCTCGACAATCTGGCGTAATTTTCTAAATTACTCCCAATGTCGTTCAAACCTTTGGTCATTGCTGGGCGCACTTTTAATTCCCGCCTCATCTTGGGCACGGGAAAATTTCCGTCGCCGGAAGCCATGCGCGATGCGCTGGCCGCCAGCGGCACGGAAATGGTCACTGTGGCGCTCCGCCGCGCGGATTTGTCCGGTCAAAAAGATCCTTTCGCCAACATCCTCGAATTCATTGACCCCAAGAAATATCTCCTGCTGCCCAACACCAGCGGCGCGATGAATGCCGAGGAAGCCGTCCGCCTCGCGCGTCTCGCCGTGGCCGCCGGTTTGCCCAAATGGGTAAAGCTGGAAATTCATCCCGACCCGCGCTACCTGTTGCCCGACCCGATTGAGACATTTAAGGCCGCTGAGATTCTCGTAAAGGAAGGTTTTGTCGTGCTGCCTTACATCAACGCCGATCCGGTGTTGGCAAAACGTCTTCAGGAAGTCGGCTGCGCGACGGTGATGCCGCTGGGTTCGCCCATCGGCTCGAATCGCGGCCTCCAGACGCGCGACCAGATCCGCATCATTATCGAACAAGCCACCGTGCCGGTCGTGGTGGACGCCGGCATCGGCGCACCGAGCCACGCGGCAGAGGCGATGGAACTGGGCGCGGACGCCGTGCTGGTGAACACCGCCATCGCCGTGGCGAACGACCCGAATCGCATGGGCATCGCGTTTAAAATGGCCGTGGAAGCGGGGCGCAGTGCCTACGAATCCGGTCTGGGAGCGCAAAGCGAAGTTGCGAGTGCGACTAGCCCGCTGACGGGATTTTTGAATTAAACATCAGACGAAGAAAACGCATGGACACGAATTACACTAATTAACATGAATTTAATTAGTGAAAATTCGTGAAATTCGTATCTAACAAAAAATGAATGGCAAAGCTTTATCCGCTTCGCGCGCCCGGCAGATTCTGGCCGCCGCGCAAAGGACCCGTGTCCTCGTCGTCGGCGACGTGATGCTCGACCAGTTCATCTGGGGCGGCGTGTCGCGCATCTCACCGGAAGCGCCGGTGCCGGTGGTGGATTTTCAGCGCGAGAGTTTTATGCCCGGCGGCGCGGCGAACGTGGCGCGTAATCTGGTTCACCTGAAAACGCCTGCGGAATTATTCGGTGCCATCGGTCAGGACGAGGCGGCTGGTAAGCTGCTAAAATTATTGTCCGAGCAAAACATCGGTTGCGTTGGTTTGGTGAAAAGTGCGGAACGGCACACGAGCATCAAGACGCGCATCGTGGCGCAGCAACAACAGGTAGTTCGCGTGGATCGCGAGACGCGCGGACCTCTGGATGACCAGACCACCGCGAAGTTGCTCGTGGAATTCAAAGCCAAGTTGGCCAAAGCTGATGCGGTCATCGTGGGCGATTACGGCAAAGGGGTGGTGACGCAGCCGTTGCTCAACGAGATCAAAAATCTGTGCCGTGAGCGCGGTGTGTGGTTGAGTCTCGACCCAAAGCCGGTGCACCACCTGAACCTCACGAATCTCTCGCTCATCACGCCCAATCGCAAAGAGGCGTTTGAACTCGCCGATCTGCCGGACGACACAAAGAACGCGAATCCATTCGCGGATAAAAATTTGATGTTGGTCGCGGAACGGTTGCTGAAAGATTTGAATCCGGCTCTGTTGCTCATCACGCTCGGCGAACTAGGCATGTTGCTCTGCCAGCGCGGTCAGCAACCGTTTCACATCCCGACGGTGGCGCAGGAAGTTTTTGACGTATCCGGTGCCGGGGACACGGTCATCGCGAGTTTCACGCTGGCCATCGCGGCAGGCGCATCGCCGATCGAGGCGGCGATTCTATCTAATCACGCGGCGGGCATCGTGGTCGGCAAGCGCGGCACAGCGACTACCAATCCCGAGGAATTGGTGAAAAGTTTTAGCCGCAGATAAACACAGATGGACACAGATCCAGAATTTTACCCGTGTTAATCTGTGTCCATCCGTGGTTTAAAAAATGAATTCTAAAATCACAGTCGAAACGATTCGCGCCATGAAAGCGCGTGGCGAGAAGATCGCCGCGCTCACGGCGTATGATTATCCGATGGCGAAGCTGTTGGATGAATGCGGCGTGCCGATGTTGCTCGTCGGCGATTCGCTCGGTATGGTCGTGCTGGGTTATCCCGATACCACGCATGTGACGATGGCGGAGATGGAGCATCACATCCGCGCCGCTGCCCGCGCCAAGCCGAATGCGTTGCTCGGTGGCGACTTGCCCTATCACAGCTACGAAACCGCGGAGACAGCGGTGGCGGACGCTAAGCGTTTGGTAGCGGCGGGTGCGGAATATGTGAAGGCGGAAGGTGGCAAAGAAATTTTGCCGCAGGTGAAGGCGATTATCGCGGCGGGCATTCCGTTTTGCGGTCACTTGGGGATGTTGCCGCAGCATGTGCTCGAAGAAGGTGGCTATCACATCAAGGGCAAGAAAGAGGAGGAACATCAACGCTTGATCGCAGACGCTAAAGCGCTGGCTGACGCAGGGGCGTTTGCCATCGTGCTGGAACTCGTGACCCTGCCGGTCGCAAAAGAAATTTCGCAAATGATTTCCGTGCCAATCATTGGCATCGGCAGCGGGCCGGATTGCGACGGGCAGATTTTGGTGACGCAGGATTTGATCGGCGCGTTTCCGTGGTTCACGCCGCGCTTTGTGAAGCCGGTGGTGAGTTGTGCCGGCGAGATCAAAAAGGCCGTCGCGACGTGGCAGTCGGCCATCGGCGTGGCGGGGAAATAAATTAACGCAACTAACTTTCGGACGGCGGTGTTGAATGGTGTGATGAAAATCTGGTTTTCCATTTTGCTGTTGGCGTTGCTGGTGACGGGTTGCACCTCGCGTTCCCAAGCGCGGCTGCATGCGGACAATGCGTTTCTCGCGGGTCAGAACGCAGCGTTGCGTCAGCAGGCGGCTCGAAATGGTGTGACGATCGTGGGCGCGGTGCAGAATCCGCAGGTGCCGTGGGTAGCGGGTTTGACCTTGGCGCAGGCGGTGGCGACGGCGAACTACGTCGGAGCCAAGGAACCAAAGGCGATCATCATCACGCGGCAGGGCGAGAGCGCGGTGTTGGAGGCGAATGTCTTACTGAACGGCACGGAGATTCCGTTGGAAGTCGGTGACGTGGTGGAGCTGCGCTAGGTTTTTGTTGTGCTGGTGCGGTTTATTTCTTCCTCAAAATAGTTTCGGTAAATTTCTCCTCGGACAGCCTTTGTCTAACCTCGTTTGGGATAGTGGAGTCGTAATTGATACCAAAATTATGACAACCAACGAACAACTCGAACTCGGATTCAACGCCAGCTCACCCCGGATCTACGGTCGCAAACGTGAGGAACGCGTGGCGCGCGCGAAATGGTGGTTTGATAAGATGCGCGCTGCCGTGGAAAACGCGATGGATTGGCAGCAACAAAACCAGTCGCGAGCGGAGCAGATGTGGATTCCTGGCGCGAATCGGCAATTGAAGTATTGAGGCGGCCAAATTCACCCTGCCACTCGGCAAGCGGTTTATTTGCCGGTGACGGCGTAACCCGCCCGCACAAAATCGCGGATGACGCTGATTTCCGCTTCGCCATGAACGGTGTGCTCTTTGGGAAAATCGTTCCATTGAACCTTGAGGCCAGCGGCTTGGAGTTGGCCGACTTGGGCTTTCACTTCAGCGAAGGGCAGGATGGGATCATAGTGACCGTGCGTGATGAGCACCCGTTGCGCTTTGCCAATGGACGTCAGGTTGCGAATCAGATTCTCCAGTTCAAACACCCAGCCGCTGATGCCAACGATGCCCGCGAGCCGATGCGGATAACGCAGACCGGTTTCCAGCGACATCAGGCAGCCTTGGGAGAAACCGCCAAGGGTGATCTGGTCGGCTGGGAAATTTTTGGCGAGCAAGCTGTCGAGCAATTCAAACAGCAGCTTGCGGCTGCGATGGATTCCGGGGGCGATGTCGCCGGGATAATCGAACCAGGAATAACCGCCGTAATATTCGTCCGGCGCGCAGACCAGGAGATAATTAAGCGAGGGTAGTTTCAGCGCGTCAGGTAACCAGCGCCAGCCAGCGGGCGAGTCGCCCAGTCCGTGCAGCACGACAAACAGTTGCCGCGAATTTTTATCCGCCGCCGGAATGAATTCGCCGGACAACATGGTCAGCCGTTGAGGCGCTGGGGCGCTTGCAGTTTGTTCTTCATCACGTGGATCAACGCTTTGACGGTTAGTTCGATGAAGAGAAAGGGTTTGCCGATGAAATCATTGCCGCCGGCCATGGTGGAACTGGTGCGGTTGTCAAAATCATTCAGGCTGGTGACGAAGACGACAGGCGTCTTTTTGTGGTGGGGCAGGGCGCGCAATTTCGCGCAAAGTTCGTAGCCGGTCATCACGGGCATGTCCACATCAAGGAAGACGAGGTCAAATTCATTTTCCATGAGCAATTGGAGCGCTTGTTCGGGGCTATCCACGTTGACGGATTTGAGCCGGGCTTTTTCCAGGGCGTAAATGATAGCGCGCCGGGAAATCGCTTCGTCGTCCACCACCAGAATTTTGGCGCTGGGGATTTCCTGGCGGTCGGGCAGGGTGCCTTTCTCAAACAGGAACCCGAGAAAATCAATCGCCGCCGCGACGGTGCGGATCGAAGAGGCGTTGATGTTTTTTGGTTTCTCGTAAACTTCCTTGAGCAGCGCCTCCACCGCCGAAGACATGTGGGCGATCTGCACGAGTCCCGCGATGCCGGCGTTGCCGTTCAAGGCGTGCACCTGGCGATATAGTTCATAGACCTGCTTGAGCCGCGCCAATTCATTATCCGCTTTGACCAAGGTCTGCATCACGGCGCGCAGCGAGTAAAGGGTGGCGGGCAAGTTTTCGAGAAACGTTTTGCGCAGGTCAGCCTGAAATTCGGCGTCGTCATCCGCTTTCAGCGTGGCGGACTTGACGGGTTTGACTTCCACAAACGTGGAGGGTTGCGATTGGGGGATTGCGCCACTGTCGCCGATGGTGTTGCGGACGACCTCGATGACGTCTTTGGGCGTGCAATCGGATTTGGAGAGACATTTATTCGCCCCGGCGCGCCACGCTTCCTGCACGAGATTCGTGAGGTAGGTGTTGGAGAAAACGATGACGGGGACCTTGGAGAATTCCTGCTCGGCCCGGATTTCTTTGATGACATCTACGCCGGAAATGGTCGGCAACATCAAGTCCACGATGATGAGTTGTGGGTGAAACGTGCGCATGGTGCGCAGGCCGCTCTCGCCGTCGGCGGCGATTTCCGTCTGGTAGCCTTCCACGGACAGTTTGTTGCGATAGACGTTGGCGACAATCTGGTCGTCTTCAATGATCAGGATTTTTTTCATGCGGTGGGCAGGTTGGCGATCATGGCGGCGAGTTCAGGTTTGGACTTCAGAAATTCACGGATGCGGCCATATTCGGCAATGGCACTCTCGCAGATTTCGGCGGCTCCCGTCAATGAGCCTGATGCTCCCAACTTTTCCATCGCCCGCAATTTGGGGACTAAATGGGTCATCCCTAGGGTCGCGCTGGCTCCGGCGCAACTATGGGCGACGCGGCGTAAATCTTCCGGTTTCCCATCGCGGATGGCGGCGAGCATCTGGGCCACTTGTTTGTTCGTCTGGTTAAAATACATCTCCACCAACTCGCGCAAGCTGTCGTTGTTGCCGTCCGTCAAATCCATCATCCGATCCATATCCACCGACGGTTCAGCCGCCGGATTTTCGGTAGCCACTTTGGTTTCCGGCGCTCTTAATTCGTTGAGGAAACTGCCAGCCCAGCGTTCCACCATGTCGCGCACATCTTTGGGACGAACGGGTTTGGCCAGGTAATCATCCATGCCGGCGGTGATACATTTTTCGCGGTCGCCTTGCATGGCGTGCGCGGTCATGGCCACGATGACGATGCGCTGCTCGTAGTTCGCATGCCCGCCGATCATCTGGCGACGGCGCAACAAGCGGGTGGCTTCCAGACCATCCATCTCCGGCATCATCACGTCCATGAAAATGAAATCGTAAGGTTTGCGATCCAACGCTTCGAGGGCTTCGCGACCATTGCCGGCAACGTCCGGTTGATACCCGATCTGTTGCAGGATGCGCACGGCCACCTTTTGGTTGATCGCGTTATCGTCCACCAACAGGATGCGCAGCGGTAATTGTTTCGCCAAAGTGTTATCCACTTTTACCGGTTCGGCAGCGCGCGGGGCGATGCGCGGACTCAACAGGGCGCGTTCCAAAGCCTGACAAAGTTGGGCGGGCTTGATGGGTTTGTGAACGGAGTGGGCAAAGACGACGTGGGATACTTCCGGACTGGATTTCCGGCCCAGCGGCGTCAGCATCACGATCGGCATCATCGCCGCGCTGGAAAATTTCTGCATCTCAGCGGCCACCGCGCTGCCATCCATGCCGGGCATGACGAGATCTACCAGGGCCAGATCAAACTCGGTATTTTTGCGCAGCAAATCCATCACCTGCGCGGAATTTTCCACCGCCTGCGGAATCATGCCCCACCGGCGGCATTGCTCGAATAACGAATTTCGGATGGTGGCGTTTTCGTCGAGAATCAAAATTTTCAGATCGGCCAAACGATTTTGCCGGGCGGCATAAGCCGGCGGCTTGGAATCAGCCACGGGCGTAACATTGATGGTGAAGTTAAACGTCGAGCCCTCGCCGGGCACGCTCTCGGCCCACATGCGGCCGCCCATCAACTCCACGAGTTTGCGGCTGATGGCGAGGCCGAGGCCGGTGCCACCGTATTTACGCGCGGTGGAAACATCCGCCTGACTGAATGGACGGAATAAGCGCGCCAAGCGGTCGGAGGGAATGCCGATGCCGGAATCGCGCACGGCAAAATGAAGCCGCACCGCTGGTGTGTTTTCCAATTCACCCGGAGGCACGGCGAGTGCCTGAACTTTGACGAACACTTCGCCGCGCTAAGTAAATTTCACGGCGTTGCCGAGCAGATTCACCAGCACCTGCCGCAAGCGTTGCGCGTCGCCTTCGACTAAAGTGGGCAGGGCATCATCGGCTTCATAACCGAGATCCATTTTTTTCTCGAGCACGCGCGGCGCGAGGAGATCCAAGGATTCTTCGATGCAGAGACGTAAATCAAACGGTTGTTTTTCCAATTCCATCTTGCCCGCTTCGATTTTGGAGAAGTCGAGAATGTCGTTAATGATCTTCAGCAACGATTCGCTGCTGTTATAGATGGTATCGAGATAGCCGCGCTGATCATGCGTGAGCGACGTTTCCAGCATTAGGCCCGTCATGGCGATCACGCCGTTCATGGGCGTGCGGATTTCGTGGCTCATCGCGGCGAGGAATTCCGATTTGGCGAGCGAATTAGCTTCCGCCGCCCGGCAGGCGTCCGTTAATTCCTGCTGGCGATGTAATAATTCTTCCAGCCGCCGCTTCAAATGGAGTGCATTTCGCATCCGTGCCCGAAAAATTCCATTCTCAAAAGGATACTGGATGAAATCGTTTAGCCCTAAATCATACGCCCGCAAAACCGCATTGCTATCACTGCTCGGCGACAAAGCGATGGTGAACGCCGGGTTGCTTAACGGATGATGTTTGAGCTGGCGTAGTAGATTTAAACTGTCGGCCTCGGCCGATTTTAGATCCAGCACCACCACATCCGGCGGGTGATTCTGCAGGAAACGCAGCGCGTCGGTGTAGTTGGAAGTCGCGCCAATGTTGCCGCCGTCCAGGCGGACCACCAACGACACAGCCTCGGCCAGCTTGGCGTCGGAGCCGAGCAAAAGCACTTGGAGTTTGTTATGATTCATTTCGGCCAGTCTGATTGTCAACTTTGACGTGCGCGGGTGTAACAAAAAAAATCAACCCCAGCCAGCCGATTTTTCGACCGGCCCGAAAGAATCATTGCTGGCTTGCGACGGCGGCGATAAACTTTTGCCATGCTGCAGACTGTCACCGAACCCGGCGACGAGGGCGCGACCCAACTCGCCGCCTTCCGTTTTATGCTGCGGGCACGGCTCTTGGATGACAAATTCGCCGCGCTTTACCGCGCCGGCAAAATCCACGGCGGTGTCTTTATCGGCAAAGGACAGGAAGCCTTGAGCGCTTCTATCGGGGTTTCGCTGAAAAAAACCGACGTTTTCGCCCCGCTGATCCGCGATGCCGCTGGGCGTCTGGCCTTCGGGGAAACGATTTTGGATGCCGTTCGCACCTACATGGGCTCCTCGCTCGGACCGATGCGGGGTCGTGATGGCAATGTGCATCGAGGCAAACCGCGCGAAGGCTATTTGCCCATGATCAGCCATCTGGGAGCGATGATTTCCGTCGTCAATGGCACTCTCTTTGCCCGTCGCCTGAAAGGGATTTCTGGCACGGTGGGCGTCGCTTGTTTAGGTGAAGGTGCTACTTCCACCGGCGCGTGCCATGAAGCGTTGAATCAGGCTAGTGTGGAAAAACTCCCGCTCGTCCTCGTCGTGGCGAATAATCAATACGCCTATTCCACGCCAACCTCCCGCCAATTTGCCTGTGCCGACCTCGTGGATCGCGCCGTGGGCTATGGTGCCCAGCCGCATTCTGTGGATGGCACCGATTTGGTCGCTTGCGTGGAAACGGTGGGCGAAGCCATCTCCCGCGCACGCAATGGCGGCGGTCCGCAACTCGTGGTCGCCACTTTGCTGCGCCTCTGCGGCCATGGCGAACATGACGATGGCAATTATATCGATCCCAAGTTGAAAGCCTCCGCCCTCGGTCGCGATTGCCTGAAACTGGCGGAAGAATTTCTCCTCAAAGAAAACCTGATTGATGCCGCGCAAATCGCCGTTTGGCGCAGCGAAGCTATCCGGGAAATTGAAGACGCCGTCGCGCAAGTCCAGCGCGAGCCGCTCCCCGATCCGTTTGCCGAAAACTGGACCGCCCTTTCCTCCGCCCATTTAAGAGAAGCCCAGAATGAAGACGGCCACTGAAATCACCTACCTCGACGCGATTTGCGAAGCGCAGGCCAAAGCCTTACGCGACGACCCGCGCGTATTCATCTATGGGCAAGATGTCGGTGCGTTTGGTGGCGCGTTCAAAGCCACCAAAAATCTGGCCAAAGAATTTCCCGGTCGCGTGCTCGATTCTCCAATTTCCGAGGATGCGATGATCGGCCTGGCCGTGGGCGCCGCGATTGAAGGGCTTCGTCCCATCATCGAAATGCAGTTCGCCGACTTTTCCACCGTCGGCTTCAACCAAGTGGTCAATCAGGCCGCCACGCTCTTTTGGCGCACCGGCGTGAATTGCCCCATCACCGTGCGCCTGCCGTTTGGTGGCACCTCCGGCGGCGGCCCGTTTCACAGCCAGAGTTTGGAAGCGATTTACGCCCATTATCCCGGCCTCATCGTGCTGACGCCCGCGACCGTGGAGGACGCTTATTCCATGCTGGTCGAAGCCGTGGCGATTGATGACCCGGTGATTTTCTGCGAGCACAAATTTCTCTATCGCCATCTCAAGGCGGATAAATTGCCCACCGAAGCCTTGCCGGTCGGCAAAGCTCGCATCGCCCGCGAAGGGCGCGATCTCACCATCGTGGCTTACAGCGCGATGGTTCACGACGCGCTCGAAGCTGCCGCTGAACTGGCGACGGAAGGCTGGGAAGTCGAAGTCGTCGATTTGCGTTCGGTCAAACCGCTGGACACAGACACCGTCATCGCCAGCGTTGCGCGCACGGGCAAATTACTTTGTGTCGGCGAATCCTGGCCGTGGGGCGGCGTCACGGCGGAAGTCATCGCCCGCGTCACCAGCGAAGGCTACGGCTTGCTCGATGCCGCGCCGCAACGTCTCAACGCCAAGGACACGCCCGTGCCCTATCATCCGAACCTGTGGACCGCGCACCGCCCCACCGTCCGCGCCGTCGCCGCTGCCGCCCGAAAAATTCTGCGCAGTTGAATGATAAAATTTTAATTTCTCCCATGCAAATCCCCATCATCATGCCGCAACTGGGCGAATCCATCGCCGAGGCCCGCATCGTTAATTTTCTCGTCAAACCCGGCGACGTCGTCGAAGCCGACCAAAACATTTTTGAAGTTGAGACCGACAAAGCCACGATGACTGTCGCCTCGCCCTGCGGCGGCACGATCGAATCTATTTCCGCGCAGTTGGAAGAAAGCTACGCCGTCGGCGCGACCCTTGGAAAAATCAAAGCCAGCAAAGAAGAAGTCGCTCGCCTCGGTCTGGATGTTTCCGTGGCTGCCAAAGCCGACGAAACCCAGCACATTGCCAAAGCGGAAACGAACAGCGGCAATAAATCCCGCGTTCAGCCCACCGTGCGCGGTTTGCCCGTGCCCGCCAGTGCTGCCGGAGCCAGCTACCTTTCCCCGCGCCTCAAAGCGCGCATGGATGAGCTTGGCCTGCACGCTGCCGACCTTTCGGGCGTCGCCGGTAGCGGTGCCGCTGGCCGCGTGACGGTTGAAGATTTCGAGAAATACATCGCGAGCCTGGAGAAGCACAAGATGAGCGGCGCGTCCTCCATGCGCGTCGCCGTGGCCGATGCCATGCGCCGCAGTTGGACGCGCCCCATTGCCACCGTCGGGCTGCCGATCGTTCTCGATGCCGTCCTCGCGCACCGTAAATCGTCTGACCCAAAGCCCGGCCCTGCGCTTTACGCCTTGCGCGCCTTGGCTCTCGCTTTGTCAGAAAATTCCGCCGTCGCCGGCCGCCTTGTGGGTAATAAAATTGTTCACCCCAGTTCGATCGACGTTGGTTTCGCCGTCGAAGCCGAAGATGGCGTGTTGGTTCCCGTGATCCGCAACGCCGATCAAAAACCGTTGCGCGATTTGACGCAGCGCTACAACGAACTCGTTGAACTCGCCCGCGCCCGCAAATTGCCCGCCGATGCCACTGGCGGATCCATCGCCACCGTCACCAACTTCGGCACGTTCGGTCTGATTTGGGCCACGCCGATTCCGCTGCCCGAACAGACCCTCGTGCTCGGCATGGGCGCCGGTCGCAAGATGCCGCATTGGGATGATGCCAAAGGTCAGTTCGTGCCTGTCACCGAAGCCTATCTCACCTTGAGCTTTGATCATCGCGTGCTCGACGGCGGTGCCGCCGGACGTCTGCTCCAACGCATCGCGCAATTGATCAGCGAGCCAGCGAAGTTGTGATGGAGCTGCGAGCCTTGTTCGGCAATTCAGTCACTGAATCCAATTCGTGTAAGCGCGCTCGCCGAAGTATTCATAGCCTTTACCAGCGACCGGCGTGCCGGATAAGAGCGCGTGGATGAATCCGTTTCGCTCAACTTGCACCGTGTGGAAAACTTTATGCTCCGGATTCTCCTTCATCAGAAATTCAATTCGCCCATCCAGCGCAAAAAAGGTTTCCCGCCCGCCGTTCGTCGCGCTGGTAAATTGAAATTGCTTACCCAAGTCGCGGAGCATTGCCTGGCTACGGCCCCATGTCCCGCCGGCTTCGCTCACAAAAGTTTTTCCATCTAACAAGCCGAGATAATCCTGATAAGCCAGCACGCACAGATGATTTTTCGCCATCAGAACAATCCGTGGCGGATTGGCTGGCTCCCTCTCCCCGCCCAAACGGGGAGAGTAGCCCTGTTGGGTATTACACAACGGCAAATTCAAGTAAAAGTTCCAGCGAATTTAGGGAATCAGAAGCGCGCTAACGCGTTGAAAACAAACATGAAGTCGGCAGGCGATTGGCTCAAAGTCAAACGCCTGGAGAAGAATCTCACATCCGGTCAAGTGGAAGCGAAAATGGGTATTGCAACATCCTTGGTTTGCGCATGGGAAGGCAACACTCAACAGCCAGACAATCACCAGTTGAAGGTTTTGGCATCGGTCTTGAACTTTAATACCAAAGAATTTGAAAAGTTCACAAGCACATCTTGAAAATTATTTTAGCTGCTTGTGGGCCTTAACCAGACTTCTGACGGGGCAGCTGTTCGGTAATGCACAGCGAACTGTAGTGGCTGTTTTCGAGTGTCCATCCCATAAATTTAGCCCACGAAAGCTGATTCCAGTCAACGTCAAAACCTTGGGTGACCAACTTCAATTGGGGCGCATCAAAGCCAACCTATGCCAGCGAGAAGTGGCTCAAAAGCTAAGAGTTTCAACACGGACGGTGCGTAAATGGGAAAATGGTTATGCTTGCCCGACTGAGGATCATTGGCAGGTTTTGGCCTGCCTTTTCCACTTGGATTCTCATTTTCTAAATACCCAAAACCAAACGCCAGAGTAGGGGGTTGGGATTTACACAGTTTTGAATGAAAACAGGGTTCCAGTGGGGGCAATCACCGGCATCGGAACTAGACCAAATGTTGTTCTGGTATCGCAAGGAGGCTAGATCCCACCAAAAGCTCCAGTGTATGGCGGCTGGGAATTCCACGGACTTGGATTCTGGCAATTTTATTGTTGTCGTGTTTGTGAATCCACTAGGCAGCAAGCATCAACCCTTCTACCACCAGTTAAAATGCCGTATGTAGGTAATGGCGTCGCTCATCTTTTCCATCTTGCTTGCCATAGAACTGGCAGTCGGCGTAATGAAAGCCATGTTTTTTCCATCCTGATCATGCAGCCTGGTTCAGCACATCTTACCTTTGACAAAGCGGATGCGCAGCGCTCCGTTGGTAAGGCTCACCGACCGCCGCGTTGCCACGAGCGTTGCGTTGCCGAAATCCTCCTGCGCCATCCGACTGGAGTAGATTGCATCGGCCTAATTGAAATCGACCCGTCGTTCCGTAAACTATGCCACGGTGCCCGCAAACCCAGACGGTGCCGCTATAAGCAACCAAATCAAACCGGATGTTAGCGCGCGTCTCATTGACTTTTCCGGGTCACGACGAACTCATATTTTCCTGATCCGACAGCGATCACGGTTTGTCCGTTCTCCACGCGCAACTGCTTTACACCGTAAACGCGATCCATCGTTTTGCCGCCTTCGGTCACGAAGTCGCCGGGCTGAAATGGAAGATAGACCGTGGCCGTCGTGTTTGCGGGTATTACCGTGCGTAGTTCAAACTGTTCCGGAATCTGGCGCCATTGACTGGAGATGCGTCCATGAATCGAGTCGTAGTGCGCCTTGACCCAATTGATTGGCTTGCGTTCAGGATTGCTACCGGGTGTCGGCGGATGCGGGTGGATGATGATTTTGTCATAGCCTGCGCCGTCGCTCTGAATGCCGGCAAGGTCGTTAATCATCCATTCACATACCGCGCCGAAGGAATAATGGGCGAAAGAATTCATCGAGGCGTTCTGCTTGCCGTCGGCACCGCCGAAACCGTGTTCCTTGGTGAAACTGTTCCAGCGTTCCCAAATTGTCGTCGCCCCTTGCTCTACTTCATATCCCCACGATGGAAATTTCCGACTTTGAAAATGTTTCACCGCGAGATCGTTTTCACCCACGCTCGTCAGCACTGGGAGCAGCGGGCGTGTGCCAAGAAAACCAGTCGTCATGCCGGAATTGTCGGTGGTCTCGCCGGCGCGCAGTTTATCCGCGAGAATTTTGCCCGACTTGGCGCGCAGTTCGACGGGAATCAAATCCACGAAGAGCGCCAGCGCGTAAGCCGTCTCCGTGTCCACCGTCAGCGTGCCGTCTGCCTTCAGGTATTTTCCGTCAAACGCGGTTTTGATGTGTTGGAACAAATCCGCATATTCGGCGGCCTCGGAATTTTTACCGATGGCCGCAGCCATTTGCGACATGAGGTTGGCCGAATAGGCGAAATAAACTGTGTCCACAAAATCCAGCGGCGTTTTTTTCCCGAACGACAGCCAGTCGCCCCACTCGTTGCCGTGGACGATGCCAAGATAATTCGTGCTGGTCGCCTTGCGCCAGTCCATGAACTTCACCATGAACGGCCAGCAGCGCTCGATAATGCGCTTGTCGTCGTAGGCCTGCCAGATGGTCCACGGACAAATCACGCCAGCGTCGCACCAAGCCGTGCCGAAATCCCAGCCGTGCTGGAACGGATACGGTGCAAAACCGGGAAACACGCCGCTCGGCAACTGCGATTCCATTAGCTCGCGCAGCCACTTGCTGTAGAACGCAGAGACGTCGGCATTGAGCGTCGCGGTGTGGACGTAAATCTGTGCATCGCCAGTCCAGCCAAAGCGCTCGTCGCGTTGCGGACAGTCTGTTGGCAGATCGAGGAAGTTTGCGCGCTGCGTCCAGACGACATTCTTGTGAGGTGACTTCGCTTTTTCAGGCCAGGTAATTTGTTAGTCTGGGTCGACCAAGAAAGGACCAGACCATGAAAGGCAAACGGTATACAACGGAAGACAAGATTCGCATCCTGCGGGAAGCGGATGGTGGGGAACGCAG
>CAIWFB010000302.1 GCA_903911825.1 uncultured Verrucomicrobia subdivision 3 bacterium | reverse complement strand
ATCAGCGCGTCGAGCACGGCTTCCGGACGCGGCGGGCAACCAGCGACATAAACATCCACCGGAATGATGTTATCCACGCCTTGCAAGGTGGCGTAGCTGCGATACATGCCGCCGGTCGAGGCGCACGCACCCATCGCAATGCACCATTTCGGCTCGGGCATCTGATCCCAAATGCGTTTGACGGAGCCAGCCATTTTGTAAGTGACGGTGCCAGCCACAATCATGCAATCAGACTGGCGGGGAGAAAAACGCATCACTTCGGAGCCGAAGCGGGAAATATCAAACCGGCTCGCACCGACGGCCATCAACTCGATGCCGCAGCAAGCCAAACCCATCGGCATCGGCCAGACGGAATTTTTACGGAACCACGCGAGCGCGGCGTCAATGGTCGTCAAAACGACATCGCCTTCAATCTTCGAGTTGTAGCCGTATTCTTGGGTCTGCATTAGCAAAAATTTTGCGCCCGAAACGAGCGCAAAGGGAGGCTATCTGTCGTGAAAATTCGTCGCAAGATTAAATTTGTGATTTTTTTCACAAGGATGGGAAACCTTGCCTAATTTTGACAATTACTTCGCCAGTTTGTGCTAGTATGTTGCACTTGTGGCTACAGCGGAATTGCGGCTAAATTAGCCAACGCGGTGACTGCGAAACTATGAAAACATTTGCGGAACTTAATTTTCCCGGGCGACTGATCGCTGTTGAAGGGCTGGATGGCTCTGGTAAATCTACCCAGATTTATCTGCTAAAGCGCTGGCTGGAAGCGGAGGGCATCAAAGTTTATTTCAGCGAATGGAATTCCTCCGAACTCGTCAAAGCTGCCACCAGCAAGGGGAAAAAGCGCGAACTGCTCACGCCCACGACGTTCAGCCTGATTCACGCCACGGATTTTGCTGACCGCTACGAACGGCATCTCGTGCCGCTTCTACGCGCAGGCTATATCGTGTTGTGTGACCGTTATGTGTTCACTGCGTTTGCGCGTGATGTGACGCGCGGTTGTCCGCCGGATTGGGTGCGGGGCAATTATAATTTTGCTGCACAACCAGATTTGACGATGTTTTTTAAGGCGGACTTGGACGTGTCTTTGAACCGGATTCTGGAAGGTCGCCCGAAATTGAAATTTTTCGAGGCGGGCATGGATTTAAATCTTTCCAAAGATCCGTATGAAAGCTTCAAAATTTTCCAAGGCCGCATTCTGGAGCAATACATGGCGATGAGTAAGGAGTTCAATTTCGTCACCATGGACGCCAACGAAAACGTCGAAAAACAACAGGTCATCGTGCGCAAGCTGGTCAGCGAACGGATTGACCTGAAGAAATTTAAACGCCGCAGCCCGCTGCCGTTACCGCCGTCGCTGCCTTCAGCCATCGAAGAAAAAGAGGAACTGGAAGACAAAGCCGCATGAAAAATTTTAACGCTAAAAACACCCGTCGCTTCTATGGCCACGGCATTCCGCACGTCAAGCCAGGGCAGCTCATCGGCAAACTGATCGTCGTCGAAGGCGCGGACGGTTCTGGTCGTTCGACGCAAATCATTCGGCTCATGGACTGGCTGGAAACGAGCGGCCATCCGACCGTGCAAGTCGGCTTGAAACGCTCGTCGCTCGTCAGCGCCGAATTGGAAAAAGCGCAGCAAGGCAATGTTTTGAGCCGCACGACGCTGGCGTTGTTTTACGCGACGGATTTTGCCGACCAGTTGGAAAACATCATGATTCCCGCGCTCAAAGCCGGTTTCATCGTGCT
>CAIWFB010000301.1 GCA_903911825.1 uncultured Verrucomicrobia subdivision 3 bacterium | reverse complement strand
AGTGTTTTCATCTGGCTGATCACAAGGGAATCCACCTCATCACGCGGAAACGCTCCTGCGGCTGAAAGATCATAGCGCCACGCCAGGTCGGCCGACATCGTTGGGATGATGGCGGTCCACGCCGAAAATGGGGCCGTGAGAATCGTGCCGCCGCCTTGGTAACCAGGTAACGGAGCGGTGGTGCCACCAGTGAGGGCCCCATTTTTGTCGGAGTCGTAAAGGTTACCTGTGAAATAAATGCTCTGGTTGTTATCCACCTGATACCACGGGAAATTTCCGCCGCTGGCTGGCCCCGCCACGAAATAATTGTTCACGATGTCATGTTTGAACTTGGTGCTGGTGTGTGTGGTGTAGCCAGCGGAATTATTGTATTCGGCGTTGTTGATGAACACCGTGTTCACCTTGGCGAGTGGATTGCGGTTATGGGAGTTGGCGAAAATATTGTAGCACCAGGTCCAGTTGGCACTGGGACATTCCGTGTGCGCACCGAATTGCTGGCCGGTGGGATTGGCATCCAGACAGTGTTGGAAGGTGATGTCGGTCACCGGCGTGGTTTGCCAGTTGGCGCTGACGGCATCTAAATTATTCCATGGTCCGAACGCCATGGAAACGTGATCGAAGATGGCACTGCGGGCATTGTAGAGACTGAGGCAATCGTCACCTGTGCTGGCAGTGTCGCTGCCGGGCCGAACGCGAATAAAGCGGCAAATAATATTACTGCGGTTGGCAAACGAAATTTCCCCGCCGTCAAACTTGATGCCGCCCGGCGCGGTCTGCCCAGCGATAGTCAGATTGCCTTTGGCAGAAACTGCGGTGAGCAGTTTGATCGTGCCGCCGACATCGAACACCACGATGCGCCCCGAGCCATTCACCGCGTCGCGAAATGAGCCCGCGCCACTGTCATTGGTGTTGGTAACGTGATAGACCGTGCCCCCGTGCCCGCCGGTGACGTAAGCGCCGTAGCCGAGCGCGCCCGGGAAGGCGGAGGTTTGTGCTGATACTTTGCCCGCAGAAAAAACCGTGGCGGTGAAAATACCTAAAAGTAATATCGGACGGGGAATCATCCCCGCAATGTAACGCACGTGGTCGGAATGGTCATCCTCCACTGTATTGGTTACACGGCAAAACGGTTTGAAAAATGTGCTGAATCAAACCGTCCGCATCTGCACCGCGTCCACGATTTCCGTGCCGACCGAAATCGCCCCGATGATCACGACCGTCGCGCCGGGTTTGAGTTGGCCCGATTCCGCCATGGTTTTGAGTGCCATCTCAATCGTGTTTTGCGGATTGATGAAATCAAACTCCATCACAAATGAAGTCACGCCCCAGCACAGCGCCATTTCATTCGCCGTGCGTTCCGTTTCGCACAAGGCGTAAATCGGCGAATAGTGCGGCCGCATCCAACTGGCGTATTGCGCCATGCTGCCATGACGAGTGAAGACTAGCAGTGCCGCGGCTTTCAATTCATTCGCCATGACAACCGCGCTCTTCACGAGTTTTTGCCGAGCGGTAGTCAATTCGGCGGCGTCATGGAATAACGCACTACCGCTGCGCTCAATGCGTGTCGCAATTTTATCGAATACTTCGATGCACTTGAGCGGGTATTTGCCCACGGTGGTTTCGCCGCTCAACATGATGGCGTCGGCTTCTTCGAAGACCGCGTTGGAAACGTCCGTGACTTCCGCGCGCGTTGGCATCGGCGATTCAATCATGCTTTCCAGCATGTGGGTGGCCACGATGACCGGACGACCGATACGCAAACACATCTTCACGATGCGGCGCTGGACGATGGGCAATTCTTCATAAGGAATCTCAATGCCCAAATCGCCGCGCGCGACCATGATGCCGTCGGCTTCTTGCACGATGGCTTCCAGATTCTTGATCGCTTCCTGATCTTCAATCTTCGCGATGACGAACGGATGCGGTTTACCTGGCTCAAACATTTCACGGAGCTGGAGCAAATCGCGAGATTCGCGCACAAACGAGAGTGCGATGAAATCCACGCCAAGTTCGAGCCCTAGCTTCACGTCCTTGATGTCCTTCGACGTGAGCGCGGGCAAACTGACCTTCACGCCCGGCAAATTGATGTGGCGGCGGCTACCGAGTTTGCCCTCGGTGAGCACTTCGCATTCGACTTTGTTGCCGGACTTGGCGAGCACCTTCATCTGAATGGTGCCGTTATCAATCAACACCACGTCGCCCACGCTGATGTCGTTGATGAAATTCTCGTAGTTCACGTCCACGGAATGTTCTTCTTCGGATTTCTCGCCGCGCACGGTGAGGGTGAACTTCTGTCCGGGTTGCAGATCCAGCGGCACGCCGATGTCGCCGGTGCGAATCGCGGGACCTTGGGTGTCCATGAGGATGCCCGTGTGACGCTTACGTTTGGCGGATTCCGCGCGGATATCCGCGAAAACCCGGCGCACCCAATCGTGCGGCGCATGGGACATGTTGAGCCGGAAAATATTGACGCCCGCATCCATCAACTTACCGATCATCACGGCGGAATCCGTAGCGGGCCCGAGGGTTGAAATGATTTTCGTCCGACGAAGAGAACCTCTTAACATATCGCCAAAAAATACCGTTTTTTGCGCGGATTAAAAGAATTT
>CAIWFB010000300.1 GCA_903911825.1 uncultured Verrucomicrobia subdivision 3 bacterium | reverse complement strand
CGCCTCGGACTGATGCAGGTGAATTTCCTTCCAATCCGCAATGCGCGTGAGCGGTGAGCGGTCGGCAGGCAGTTCGCGTTGGAACTCTAAAAATCCGGTTGGTTTTCCCATCTTCTGTTTTTGTTAGAATTAAAATTTCGGTTAATGGCCGCCCTTAACATTTTCTTCAAACGCCGCCATGACAGCTTCATCGCCGGTCAAGCCTTGCGACTGAACTTTCTTCAGCGACAAGAGCACGCGCTTGTAATCTTGCGGCATGACCTTGACGAACTTCGGGATGAAATTCTTCCAGTCAGCCAAGATTTTCGCCGCGCGTTCACTGTGCGTGTAAGTCTGGTGGCGTTGGATCAACTTCCAAACCTCTTCGATCTCATCCGTCTCGGTGAGTTTTTCGAGAGCGACCAGTTCCATATTGCAGCGCGAAGCAAAGTCACCGGCTTCATCAAGCACGTAGGCCACGCCACCGCTCATGCCAGCAGCAAAGTTGCGTCCGGCTTTACCGATGATGACCACGCGTCCGCCAGTCATGTATTCGCAGCCGTGGTCGCCCACGCCTTCGACGACCGCGTTTACGCCGGAGTTACGAACGCCAAAGCGTTCGCCTGCCATGCCGCGCACAAAAATTTCGCCTGCGGTGGCACCGTAAAGTGCCACGTTGCCGATGATGATATTTTCTTCCGCCGCGAAGGTGGAACCTTTAGGCGGGTAAACGATGATCTTGCCACCGCTCAAACCTTTGCCCAGATAATCGTTCACATCGCCTTCTAGCTCGATGGTCATGCCTTTAGGAGTGAATGCACCGAGGCTTTGGCCAGCGCTGCCGTTGAATTTCAGGTGCACGGTATCTTCCGGCAAACCCGCAGGGCCGTGGCGCTTGGTGATTTCGCTGCCGACAATCGTGCCGACAACGCGGTTGACGTTGATGATGGGCAATTCTGCCTTCACCTTTTCGCCGCGTTCAATCGCCGGTTTGCAGATCTCCAGCAGACGCGTGATATCGAGCGACTTGTCGAGACCGTGATCTTGCGCTTGCGAACGGAAACGTCCGACTTCCGGACCGGCTTCGGGTTGATACAAAATCGGCGTAAGGTCGAGACCTTTGGCTTTCCAATGCTCGATCGCTTTCCACGGTGCTAATTTGTCGGTGCGACCAACCATGTCTTCCAACTTGCGGAAGCCGAGCTTGGCCATGATCTCGCGAAGTTCGCCCGCGATGAATTTCATGAAATTCACGACGTGATCGGCATCACCAGAGAAGCGCTTACGCAATTTCGGATCCTGCGTGGCCACACCGACGGGGCAAGTGTTCAGATGGCAAACGCGCATCATGATACAACCCATGACGACGAGCGGTGCAGTCGCAAAACCAAATTCTTCCGCGCCGAGCAGCGCGGCGATGGCCACGTCGCGACCGGTCTTCAACTGGCCGTCGGTCTCGACATAGATGCGGCTGCGAAGATTGTTCAGCACGAGCGTCTGGTGCGTCTCGGCGAGGCCAAGCTCCCACGGACCACCCGCGTGTTTGATCGACGAGAGCGGCGAAGCGCCCGTGCCGCCGTCGTGACCGGAGATCAGGACGACATCCGCGTGCGCCTTGGAGACGCCCGCCGCGATCGTGCCGACGCCGACTTCGCTAACGAGCTTCACGCTGATGCGCGCGTCGCGGTTGGAATTCTTCAGGTCATGGATCAACTCCGCCAAATCTTCGATGGAGTAAAT
>CAIWFB010000299.1 GCA_903911825.1 uncultured Verrucomicrobia subdivision 3 bacterium | reverse complement strand
GGCGAGTAAAGGTTTAACACAATGCCGGATTTGCAGCCCATCACCGCCCAACGAGGCGTGAGGAAAAGTCCGCGCGGGCCATTGGCGACGCAGCAGCTTAATTGGCAGTCGTCGTGTTGGTAATGGCTGGGCACGCGCTGACCTGATAGCGGCGAGAAATATGCCCACCACGCGCCATCGGGCGTCATTGCCCCTAGCAACGCATTATAGAGAGAGATTTCAAGTTGATCTGCCCACACCGGGTCGCCCGTCAACCGTAGCAATTGGTCACATAACTTCATCCAGGTAGCGGTGACACACGTTTCAACGGGTTGCTCCATCGTCTCAGTTTGAATCCGGGCGCCATCACACCAGAGTTCCTGATTAGAGCCGGAGCCATGAATCATGATTTCCGTGCGGCGCAACGTCTGGGCGAAATTGACGGCGGCATCCAGATATTTGCGGTTGCCAGTGACTCGATACATTTCACAAAGACCCTCGAAGCACGACATCATTTCATAAGCCTTGCGAGAACTGATCTGCGACGGCGGCGTGCCCGAAAGTCCGTTTTCAATCAACTGCGGTCCGGTGTCGGAAAATTTTCCCGGCTTGCTCCAGTTCGAGATGATGTTGTCGGCAAAATCAAGGTAGCGCTTTTCGCCGGTGCGCTGATAAAGTCGCGCCATGGGTTCAAGAATCGAACTCGCCGGGAGTCCTTTGACGACTTCCAACCCGTTGTCGGACAAATTCACTGTGCCCGGCGGCGCTTCGTTGATCAGGAAATCCGCCTCACGGCGGGCAGCTTTGAGGACGGCTTCGTTTCCGCTCAAGTCGTAATCCGCCAGCAGGCCAAGCAAAACGTATTTGCGACCCCAGACATCCCATGCTTCAAGATGCTTACCGTCTTTGTAAGTGCCGAGGTAACCATCCGGCGTTTGCGTCGCAAGCAACTCCTTCACACCGCGATCAATAAGCGCCTGATGCTCCGGCGTCGGCTCGTAGGCACATGCCCACGCCGCCGAGGTGATCCATTTGCCCCAGTATTCACAGCGCCAGTGGCCGCCGTTTTCCTCCGTGCGGTCGCGAAATGGCTGAATGATGCGCTCCAAATCCTGCGCCATAACGCGGTTATTCATAGACAGATCCAGCTTGTCACCAAGCCAACCGCCGACCTGCACCGAGCCGGGCGCAGCCGGGGTAAATTTATCTCGGGATTCTTCCGCCTGTGAGGCAGTGCTTAACAGCGACGCCACTGCGAGACTTAACGAAAAAACGTATTTTTTTTTCATAGGGGAAATTTATCTGGTTGCTGACTTAACGGCTTCGAGTTTCACCGTCGCCTCTTTCAAATAAGAACACGCCGCCACCTGCGCAAAATCACCGTAAGTGTATTTCACCGGACTAAATGACGGTGCCGCGGTGTCAAAGGGCTTGAACTCAAATGATTTTAGTGTGACGTCAAAGTGTGGACTTTCCGGCTCCGTGTTCAAAATGCCCGGTATTGCGGCATCCAGAATCGCGCCGCACGCCGGATTGGTAATGGTGTTGTAACATTCGTCAGCGTGGACGATGCCCCAACGTTGCGCCGCTTTGTTTGAGGCTTTGTTCAAACTCAATTTTAACTCGTTACCAGCTTTGCCCGGCGTTGCTTCCAAAAAAAGTCCGGTGGCACTGTTTCTTAGTTTGTCGCCATTCACTTCCCAAAACTGATTCGTGGTGGCGGTCAGCTTGCCATCAACGAGCAGCACTTGATTCGCCGCCTCACCTTGACCAGCGGTCAGCGCTGCGCCCGTCAGTTTGTTGAGAATCCTGCAATGCTTGCTTTCCGGCCGTAATTGAACCACCCACTGCTGGCTGTTGGAGCGCAAAAACCGTTTTACGCCGAAGCTCCACGTAGCAAAAACGCCATCCTTGTCACGACGAAAATATGTGTCTGAAGCCAACATGCCATCCACATAAAACTCAGCGCCATGATTCATTGTTATCGGCGTGGTCGTGAGATAAAGCTCCTTCGCATCAGGCGGAATCATCCGGCGGTCCAGATTCGCTCGATAAGTTCCATTACCGACGGATTGAAATGGAATCTCGACTCGCTCCTGATTCAAACTGACCATCTGTTTCAACCATTGGTTCGTGAATCCACCATCGCTAAATGAGGATGCAGGGTAATATTGTAGCTCGCTATCCTTGCCGTTTTCTGGAGTGAATTCAAAACGCAGTTTGCCATCTCGCACCTCTAGCGGGATGAGATCGGTGAGCAGCAGTTGCTTCTTAATTCCCTCGAGACGATAGGCGCGGAGTGAATCACGTTCGCCCAGGGTTTTAATCATGAGCGGATGCTTGCCAGCGCGGCGAACGACCAGCAGATTGTTGGCATCAGCAGGGTTCACCACCACGGCGACGCCATCAGCGTGAGGAAAAACCTTCGCGCCACTTTGAAATAAAACATCCTTTTCGCTCATGCCCTCGAAAAAGAATTCAGCCTGATCACCCTCGTTCGCATAAAAAACAACCTGACTTCCACCAATTCCCTCAAAACGGCAAAGCGGCGACGCTGTTGAGTAGCGGAATTTCACGTCATCAATGCTCAACCGGAACGGCAGTGTCATTGGATGATTCCGCCGAACCGTGAGG
>CAIWFB010000298.1 GCA_903911825.1 uncultured Verrucomicrobia subdivision 3 bacterium | reverse complement strand
GTCAAGAAAACCGCCATTTTCTTTGAAAATAATGGCAGTCCGACATGGATTCGAACCATGAATAAAGCCTCCAAAGAGCTCTGTGTTACCATTACACCATCGGACTGACGCGGCCAAAATAGACTTTTGCGGCGTTTGGTGCAAAGCCAAAATTTGAAACCGCCATTTATCCGCGCGGAAAGAAGCATTGCCCGTCGCGCCAGTTGAACGCACAATTCGCCGCCGTGACCAGAGCGTTTCTCTCAATCCAGCCAGCTTGAAAACGATTCATTGCGCGTGAAAATTTCCGTCATCATCCCCGCTTTCAACGAAGAAAAATTATTGCCCGCCACGCTGGTCGCCGTGCAGACAGCCATGGCTGGTTTTACCGAACGCGGCTGGGCGACCGAGCTGTTGGTGTGTGATAACAATTCCACGGATCGCACCGCCGAGCTCGCGCGCGCTGGCGGCGCGAAAGTAATTTTTGAGCCGATGAACCAGATCGCTCGCGCCCGCAATGCGGCGGTGGCGCACGCGACGGGTGATTGGGTTTTGATTCTCGATGCGGACTCGCGGCCGGGCGTGGAAATTTTCCGCGATGTGGCCACCGCCATCGCGAGCGGGCAGTGCATTTTGGGCGGCACCAAACTGCAGCCGGACGAAGTCTATTTTACCAGTTGGTTTGTGTATCTCATTTGGAATGGGATGAGTCGCTGGCGACGCTGGGCCACGGGCCCGTTTATTTTTTGCGAGACGGCGGTATTCCGGCAATTGGGTGGTTTCAACGAGCGACTTTATTCGAGCGAAGATATTGATTTTTCGCTGCGGATGCGTCCGCTGGCGCGGCAAAGCGGGCGGAAAATCCTGATTTTACGCGAACATCCGCTGGTGACTTCGGCGCGAAAATTCAAACTCTATCGGCGGCGGGATTATGTGAAATTCCTTGTGAAGACGTTGTTTACGGGTGGCCGAACGCTGACAAATAAGGCGGATTGTTACACCTGGTATGACGGGCGGCGGTGAACACCCCAAAAATCCCGCTTGTCATGTGGTCGGTGGCTGCTATTCTGTCCGACCATTTTTATGAAGACGGACATCCATCCGAAATATACTGACGCGGAAATCCGTTGCGCCTGCGGCAACTCGATTAAAACCCGCTCCACCAAGCCTGTGATCATCATCGGTATCTGCAACGCCTGTCATCCGTTCTACACGGGTCAGCACAAGTTTGTGGACACCGCTGGTCGCGTGGATAAATTCCAGCAACGCGCCGCCAAAACGGCCGCCGCTGCCGAAGCCTTCGCCACGAAGAAGAAGAAAAAAGCCTAGCTTTCCGATCAACACCGCCCGCAGCACTGGAATTTTCCGGAGTTGCGGGCGGTTTGTTTTTATTCAACCAAGAATAAAAAAGCTGACCACAGAGGCCACTCAGAGTCGCAAGGGGGTTTACCCCATCCGTGTTTATCCGTGTCCATATCCATGGTTAAAAAATGAATCTGGTTCCGCACATCGAAAAATTTCGCCAGCGCTTTGCCGAGGTTGAATCCTTGCTCAGCGCGCCGGAAGCTTTTGATAATCCGCAGCGCGCACAGGAACTCGCGAAAGAATATTCCCGCCTCAAAGACCTCGTTGCCACCGGCACGGCGTATCTCAAATGCGCCACCGAACTGGCTGAGAACCGCGAACTCCTCGCGTCGGGCGATGCCGACTTCGCCGCGCTGGCCAAAGAAGAGATCTCCCGCCTAGAACCCGAAGAGGCCCGGCTCGCGCAGCAGATGCGCTTCGGCATCGTGCCGCCGGAGCCGAGCGATTCGCGCAATACCATCATCGAAATTCGTGCCGGTGCGGGTGGTTCAGAATCCGCGCTGTTTGCCGCCGATTTGTATCGGATGTATTCGCGCTACTGCGAAGCGCGTGGTTGGAAATCGGAGCCGATGGATTCCAATCCGTCGGATTTGGGCGGCTTCAAAGAAATCATTTTTCAGATCAGCGGGCAGGATGTTTTCAAACGCTTGAAATACGAGAGCGGCGTGCACCGCGTCCAGCGCGTGCCCGCGACGGAAGCGCAAGGCCGCATCCACACCAGCACTTGCACCGTGGCCGTGATGCCCGAGGCCGAAGAAGTGGATGTGCAGATCAATCCCGACGAGATCGAAGTGAACGTCTGCCGCGCTTCCGGTAAAGGTGGCCAGGGCGTGAACACCACTGATTCCGCCGTGCAGATCATTCATAAACCCACGGGTATGATTGTGCGCTGCGCCGATCAACGCTCGCAGCAGAAGAATAAAATTCAGGCGATGACCGTGTTACGCTCGCGGCTGCTCGACATCAAAGTGGCCGAAGAAGACGCGAAATATGCCGCGTTCCGCAAAGATCAAGTCGGCACCGGCGAACGCAGCGAAAAAATTCGCACCTACAATTTCCCGCAGAACCGCGTCACCGACCATCGGTTGGAATTGACGCTCTACAATCTGGCGAATTTCATCGAAGGCGACTTGGATCCAATGTTCGAGCCGCTGATGAATCACGCCATGGAAGCCAAGCTGGCGGCATTGGAAACGTGATTCGTTTGCTCCAACGCCAACGCAAGTGGGTGCTCGGTATATTGGCGGGCAGTTTTTTTGGTGGCCTGCTCGCGGCTTGGATCGTGGGTGGTGCGCTGTGTGCCGCGACGAATCATCCCGTGCCGACGCCGAAAGATTTTCCGGTCGAAACCGTCAGTTTCAGCAGCGAAAGCGGCAGCACAATTTCCGGCTGGCTGGCGGTGCCTGCGACCAATCACGGCGTGGTGATTCTGCAACACGGTCTGCGCGCGGATAAATCCACTTTGGTCGATCACGCCCGTTTTCTGACGGCGGCGGGCTACGCGGTTTTGTTGTTTGATTTTCAAGCTCACGGCGAAAGTCCCGGCAGCGTTATCACGTTTGGCTTTTTGGAAAGCCGCGATGCGCAAGCCGCCGTAGCATTCTGTAAAAAACGTTTTCCCGGCCAACCGATCGGCGTGATTGGTATCTCGATGGGCGCCGCCGCCATCGCTTTGGCGCAACCGCGGCTGGACGTGCAGGCACTGGTGTTGGAGATGGTTTATCCCGATGTGGTGACCGCCACAAAAGACCGGATCGAAATGCGCCTCGGCTCCTTGGGTCGCTGTCTCTCGCCGCTCTTGACCAGCCAGATTCCTTTTCGCGCCGGTTGCCTGCCGGAAGCATTAAGCTCGATTGACGCCGTCAAAAAAATCACTGTTCCCAAATTATTCATGGCGGGCACAGCGGATCACGAAACCAAGTTCGCCGAGGCGCAGAATATTTTTACAAGCGCGGCAGAGCCGAAAACCTTGGTGGTTTTTGAAGGTGCGCGGCATCAGGATTATTTGCAATTCGACTCCGTGAAATATCAAGCCACCATCCTGAATTTTTTAGCAGCTAACTTAAAATGAATACCCCCCCGTTCGAACCCAAAGGTCTTGTTTTCGATTGCGACGGCACGCTCGCCGACACCATGCCGCTGCATTGGCGCGCATGGCAGATGATTACGCAGCGCCATGACCTCCATTTTCCGATGGATCGTTTCTATTCACTGGGCGGCGTCCCGTCGCGTGACATCTTGAAGATGTTGGCGGAAGAGCAAGGTCGTTCGTTCGATCACATTGCCGTGGCGCACGAAAAGGAAAATGCCTATCTCCCGATGATGATGCAGGTGGAACCCATCCACGCTGTCGTGGATATCGCCAAGGCGAACTTCGGAAAAATTCCCATGGCCGTCGCGTCAGGCGGCACACAACCGATCATCATCGGTGTGTTGGAACATTTGAAAATCCGCCATCTGTTCGACGCGGTGGTGACGAGTGAAATGGTGACGCATCAAAAACCGGCGCCGGATATTTTTCTGGAAGCTGCCCGCCGCATCGGTGTGGACCCGAAGTTTTGTCGTGGTTACGAAGACACGGATCTGGGGATGCAGGCGATCCGTTCCGCTGGGATGGATGCGGTGGATGTCCGCACGCTAATCAATTAACGCCACTCATTTGCTCGGCTTGGCGAGTTTGGAAAGGCCGCTCATGCTTTCGATCAGCTCGCGGTGATCCCATAATTGTTGCCGCCAGTCCAGCAAGAGGTGCGGCGGCAGCCTAAGATATTCCATCACCGATTTGGTCTCGGGACTGGTGAGCACTGCCGCCGATTCCTGCCCATGCGTGAACAGGTTGCCCAGATTCACACACGCCGCCAGCGGCTCAAATCCTTGGGCCCCGCGCGGGTCGTGGTGATAGCGAACGGCTGAAACGAGTTGGGCGGGTAATTTCCAACGTTCCAAGAGCGCTGCTCCGACTTCGGCGTGATGAAAGCCGAAGAGAATCGTTTCCCGCTCGTTCACCGCAGCATCAGTTCGCTTGTAAATGATGGAACTCATCTGTTGGGGTTGAGCCTGACCGAGCACTACTTTGCCGATGTCGTGCAGCAAACCTGCTGTAAAAATTAAATTGCTGTCCATCCGAGCGGATTCCGCCACGAATTTGCTCGCAAACGCTACGCTGATGGAATGTTTCCATAGCCGGACCACGTCAATGCCGGTGGGGTTGGGCAAGGGGAAACAATTGCTGCCATTGATCATGGCGACGAGCAAATAGACAGACTGATAGCCCACGCGGCTGACAGCTTCGGAAACGGAAGAGACAGGTTCTTCCTGGCCGAAAAAGGCACTATTGCAAATCTGGAGCAGCTTGGAAGTCAGCGACGGATCAATGGCGATGATGTCTACGACTTCGTCGAAATTTCCATCCAAATCACTCAGCTTGGGCAGCAATTTAGGGAGCAGCGACGGCGACAGCGGCAGCACCTCGACTCGGCCCAACAAATTTTGAATCGTTTCCATCGTTCCAATGATTATTCCCCGACCGAGCGCCTAAAACCACTAAATTTTCCCCGCACCCTCAATTTATTCGTGCGTTACCCGCGTATTCGCCTAAATTCAGTGTTCTATTTTATGGCTAAACTAAAACCCTTTGCCGCATTGCGGCCCAAAACTGAACTCGCCGCGCAAATCTGTGAATTGCCTTACGACGTGATGTCCTCCGAAGAGGCGCGCACCATGGCCGCTGGCAATCCGCTAAGTTTTCTCCACGTCAGCAAGCCGGAAATCGACCTGCCCGCTGACACGGACATCTATGCATCGGCCGTTTATGCCAAGGGTAAAGAAAACTTTGCCGGGCTGATCGGCCAAGGCGCGTTGAAACAGGACGAAAAAAATAATTTTTACCTCTACCGCCAAATCATGGGCGGCCACGCGCAAGTCGGCCTCGTCGCCGCCGCGAGCTGCGAAGAATACCTCGCCAATGTCATCAAGAAACACGAGTTCACGCGACCCGACAAAGAAGACGACCGCGTGCGCCACATTGAAGCGCTCAATTCCCAGACCGGCCCCGTCTTTCTTACCTACCGTGCCGTGGCGGCGTTTGATGAATTCGTTGCTCGTAAGATCGCCGAAACTCCCGCCGTGGATTTCACCGGCAAAGACGGCGTGCGTCACACCTCGTGGGTCGTGGCGGGCGCGGATGACATTTCATTCATCGAAGCGCAGTTCGCGCAGATTCCCGCGCTCTACATCGCCGACGGTCATCATCGTAGCGCGGCGGCAGGACGCGTTTTTCAATCGCGCAACGGCGCCGGCCACAGCGGACAATTTCTCACCGTGATTTTCCCGCACAACCAGATGCAGATTCTGCCCTACAATCGCGTGCTAAAAACGCTGAACGGTCTCACGCCGCAAGACCTGCTCAAGAAATTGGAAGAAACCTTCAACATCGTCCGCATGGGCTCCGCCACACCGACGCGCAAACATGAACTCGGTTTGTTCATGAACAAACGCTGGCACACGCTCACGTTCAAAGCCAAGTTCACCGCCGTCGAAGACCCGATTGAACGGCTCGACGTCACGTTGCTCCAGAAGAACGTCCTCGCGCCCCTCTTCGGCATTGATGACCCGCGCACGAGCAAACAGATCAATTTCGTCGGCGGCATTCGCGGCACGGCGGAATTGGAAAAACTCGTGAACAGCGGCGAATACGCCTGCGCCTTCTCCATGTTCCCCACGAGCATCGAAGACCTCATGCAGATCGCCGATGCTGGTGGCATCATGCCGCCCAAGAGCACCTGGTTCGAGCCGAAGCTCCGCGACGCGATGTTCTGCCACATGATTTGAAATTCATTTCGGTGAGGCGAGACTCCGTCGAGCCCTAACTTTTAACCGCCGATTCTGTTGAATCGGCGGTTTCATTTTTTGCTTGGTAACAAATTCCCTTCGGCGCTGTCTTGCAGTTAAATGACGACACCAACCGAGATGGCCGAGAGCAACCAGCAAGACCAATCCGCCGTCACCGCCGTGCGCGGTGGCGATGCGGAACGCTACCGTGAACTTGTGGAACGCCACGAACGCCGCGTCTTCGCCGTTGCGTGGAGCCGTCTCGGCGACGCCGCGCTGGCGGAGGAAGTCACGCAAGAAGCCTTCATCCGCGCCTACCGCCGACTGTGGTTGCTTGGCGATGGCGCGAAGTTTTCCGGCTGGGTTTCCACGATTGCTCGGCGCATGGCCATCAACTTCGGCCTACGCCACCGCCGCGAACTCAACAAGCGCGAACGCTGGGCGCTGGAAAATTTTGAGGAAACCGCGCCGGAAAAATCCGCTGAAGCAAGCGAGCCGCTGCATTCGCCCGAAACCTTGCGCCAAACGCTGGCGGAATTGCCCGCCGCGCACCGCGAATGTCTCGTGCTGTTTTATCTCGAAGGCAAAAGCGGCGCGGAAGCGGCGACGGCACTGGGCATCTCCGAAGCCGCCCTGCGCGTGCGCCTGCATCGCGCCCGTGCAGCCTTGCGCGAACGGCTGGAAGTAAAACTCGCCGGCTCGCTGGAAAAATTGCGTCCCAGCCAAGCCCTCCTCCCCGCCATCATGGCCAGCGTGCTGGCTTCCTCCACCGCCAAAGCCGCGACGGCAGGCGGAGCCGGTGCAGGGATTCTGGGCGTGCTCGCCAAATTCACGCCATTCAAATGGTTGTTCATGTTCCTGCCGCTGCTGCTGCCAATCATCATCATGCTGCCGAGCTATTGGATGCAGCAACGGCGGCTGCGGGATGAATTAAAAAATTATCGCGACGCTGGTGGATTCCGCGCCCGTCTGCATCAGCAATCCAGCAGAAAATTTGTCCTGCGTTTTGGCGTCATGACGTTGGTGGTCTTCGGGCTGATATATTTCCTGCATCTAAGTCCGGTGAAGCTCGACATCAAACATTTCTACTTCTTGATCGGCTGCTTTAGTTTGCGTGCGGTCTTTGTTTCCGGACGTTTGTTAGAAATCAATCGGACGCGCTTTCAAATCGGAGCTTTTTTGAGCGGGCTGGTTTTGACGGGCGCCTGTTTTGCCGTCGGGTTTGGCTGGCTGGCGACCAGTGCTTTCATGCCCTTCTGCATGATTTCTGTCTTGATCGGCATTTCTAGTTACCACCAACGCCCGCTGCGCATGGATTACAATCTGTTTCTCCGCGCCACGCAGGGAATGTTTCCGAACCATACCGAAGTCCCCGACGCCCAAACGCAAACTCACGAGAGTCTCCGGCGCTTCGCCCGTTTTCTGGGCGAACGGCAACTCGCCATCGGCTTCCGTTGGCTGGATGACGGCTTGATGTTGAATGTTCCTCGCGCCGGCGCGCAAGTGAACCAATCGTGGAGTAGCTACGCTTGGACTTCTAAAAAGGCGTCAGCCATCTTGCTGAACACCGACGGCAGTGTGTCCGCGCACTGTGGCGAGAAAGATGCGGCGGTGTTGCTGGCGCTGGCGGATTCCAAGCGACTGGATTTGAACGAAACGGAAAACCGAGTTTCCACCGCGTTAGCACAAGCGTGGCGACACTTCGCAGCCGGAGAAATTTCCCGCGCCGAGTTCGCGCTCGGCCAGATTTCCGACGACGAAATTTTTGTGAAGCCATCGGCCAAATTGGGTTCGAGCCGATGGGCGAAAATCATTTTTGGCGGAATGATTGGCTTGAGCCTAGCCATTACCGCAGCCACTAAATTTTTCCCGGCGGAGATGGAACGGCTCAACGGCCTGAAACCCGTGGCGGTGACGGACACGCAGGTGCACGAATTCATGAGTCTAGTCAGCACGAATCCGAATCCGCTTGTGCCAAAGGTTTTGTCGGACGGTGAAAAAGGCTTCACACAAAAAAGTTATGAGTGGGATCCGGCGATGGCGTTACTCACTTGTTTGGTCGTGCCGGATGCCGGCATGTTTCCCGCCATGAACTGGCAGGCGGTGCTTGATGACATCGCGGGCGGTGATGGCTTTGAAACCTGGCGGCAAAGCCCGTATCGCGTCCAACGCATCACCGGCGCACCGCTGCCTCGTCGGGCGCTGGCTGAAAACATCATTTCTTTCAGTGACCTGAATCTGTCGCCGTCCGATTTGCATGATTACCTGCACACCAATCGGTTCAAACAATATCAACCGGAACACTGGGATTATTTTCTAGCGCGCGGCGAATCATGGTCGTGGGTAAAAAGCGAAAGGTTCAAAGTTCTCCGCATCACTTCAGACGGTGTCACTCAACTCCGCTTGCTCCGCGCGGTGGACTGTCTCGACCTCGTTGACCGCGAAAAACTGATCCAGCAAATCGCCGCCGTCCAGACGCTTTCTGAGCATCCGCCCGGCAATCCGCCGATTCACGACTGGCAGGACGTGCGCGGTTTATTTTTTACGCCGTGCTGGCCCACTCTGCTGGACACCTACCATTCACTCGCCGCGCTAGAGATTCTCAGCGGCTTGGACAAAATTGACCGCGAGGCGTGCATCCAAGGCATTCTGCGCGTGCATCACGGCAAAGGTTTTTTCAAATCGCCCGATTCTGGCAACTACAACGAATATCACATTGATGGCACCGCGCAGGACACGATTGCCGCTTTCGAATCGCTCCGCATCCTCGGCGCGTTGGATCGCGTGAAGGATTTGGATAAATGGATTTTCCGCGTGAATCGCCGCCGTCTCAAAAACGATGAAGTCACCTGGCGTGACATCGAAGCGTGGACGGCGCAGCGGCGCTTGAAAAAAATCGTGCAAGCGCACCAAGCGAATCCTGCTGCCCCGTGGAAGTCGTTACTGGAACCGTAAGTCTTACTCCCACTCGCCGCTTTGCAGATAGGGCTTGAGTTTTTCCTTGAGCGTTTCGCGGCCACGATGGATGAGCGATTTGGTGGCGGAGAGAGAGCAATCCAGCACTTCGGCGATTTCTTCGTAGCTCAATTCGTCCTGTCGGCACAGCAGAATGGCGGTGCGTTGATTCTCGGGCAGATCAGCGAGGGCCTCCTCAATTTTTTGCGCCAGTTCGCCGTGCAATAATTTGTCCGGCGCGGCGATGTGCGCCTTGTCTTCGTATTGTTGCCGCGGTTGGTCTTCATATTCCGCGTGGCTTTCTTCAATAGATTCCGCCGGGTGCCGGGAGCGACGGCGGATTTCGTTCAGGCACAAGTTACGCGCGATGGTAAAAAGCCAGGTGGAAAATTTGGCGGTGCGTTCGTAGCGATCGCGGGATTTATAAACTTGGAGAAAGGTGTTCTGGGCGACGTCTTCGGATTCCGCTTCGTCGCGTAAGGTGCGGAAAACGAAGTTGAAGAGCGGCTGCTTGTATTTCTCGACCAATTCCGCAAAAGCCACGCGGTCGCCGCGTTTAACACGCAGCATCAGGGTAGCATCGGGATCGGGCGGCAACGGCATCGTGGGCAAAGTCTATTGAACGCCGGACGCGCGACAAGGTTTCGCTGTAAAAAGCGTGCGCTGTTCCATGTGCAGCATAATGGGAAGTGCCCGCCACCGGATGAAGTAGAATAGAAGCCAATGGCGAAAGGTGAACTGGCTGATTTGGACGGGTGGGATATTTAGTTCTGCAACTACTCGTCTGGCGGACTTTGACTTGCGCGTTTTTTGGCACCAGGCAAAATCCATCTATGCCTAGTCCGCGACCAACTTTCAAATTCCGAGGACTATACCGATTCCCGGCGGGCAACTTTTTCGCGCAGCACTTCCGTCGCATTTTTACAGCACTCCTGTTTGGTCTTTGGCTGACAGCGGCCGCTAAGGAAGCGCGGTTGCCGAATTACTTTTTGCGGTCGTGGAAGACGGAGAATGGCTTGGCTGATAATGCGGTGACGGCGGTGGTGCAGACGCAGGACGGGTATCTGTGGATCGGCACTTACGGTGGGCTCGTGCGCTTTGACGGGATTCACTTCACTGTTTTCAATAGCGCAAGCTCGCCGGGGTTACAGAGCGATCGGGTCACGAGTTTATTTGAGGATGCCAAGGGGATTCTGTGGATCGGTCATGAACGCGGGGATCTGACACGGTATGCGGATGGAAAATTTGAATCGTTGGATGTTCATGAAACGGGTGTGCGGCGGAAGATTTCGGCCATCGGCGCGGATGCGGAGGGCGATATCTGGATGTTAAATGAGGAGGGAACTTTGGTGCGCGCCCGCGACGGGGCCATGTGTGCGCTGCAGAACACCGATGGCGTGGCGCAACTGGCACAGGACGGCCATAATAAATTGTGGGTCACGAGTGGTGGCCGACTGGCCACCCTAGAGCAAGGCCAGCTAACCATTGTGACGGATACGAATAATTCCCACGGCTTCGGCTATTATGTGCTGGGAATCGGCCCCAGCCGCGATGGTGGATTATGGGTGGTGAGCGACGGTCTGGTCGGCAAATGGGATGGTCGCACCATGACGGAAAATCGCGGAACGAATCCTTGCAACGCGACCGTGGTATCCATGTTGGAAACGCGGACAGGTGCGCTGGCGATGGGCACGTCAACGGACGGATTGTATCTGCTATTTTCCAACCGCACGTTCTTGCACTTTAATCACGCGAATGGTTTTCCCAACGATTGGATTCGTTGCTTGCACGAAGATCGGGAAGGCACTCTATGGGTGGGCGCAGGCAGCGACGGGCTGCTGGCACTGCGGCTGGGCAAGATTGAAACTTTGGATGCACTCGACCGTTGGCAGGGACGCGTCATCTTATCCACCGCCACGGCGCAGGACGGCGCGGTCTGGGTCGGCACCGAGGGCGCGGGGCTTTACCGTTTTCTGGATAACGAGGAGAAACGTTTTGCCGAGAGTGCGGGGCTTTCCAACCTTTACGTCTGGTGCGTGTCTGAAGATGCCCGAAAACGGATGTGGGCGGGGACTTGGGGCGGGGGCATGTTCATGCAGCAAGGCGAACGTTTCGTCGTGCCGCCGGGCCTGGAAAACGTCAACGTGCCGATGCCCGCAATCTTGCATACCTCGAATGGCGTCACTTGGATCGGCACTGCGAACGGGTTGATCCGCTACGAAAACGGCGCGGTGAAATGGTTTGGCGAGCGGGACGGTTTGAAAACTCCCGACGTGCGCACCATCGTGCAAGATCCTGAGGGCACGATTTGGTTCGGCATGCTCGGCGGCGGTTTGGGTCGTTTAAAAAACGGTCAGTTGACGCAATTTCTCAAGAGCGACGGGCTGTCTAGCGACTACGTCCAATGTCTGCATTTGGATGCGGACGGCGCGTTATGGATTGGGAGTTATGGCAGCGGCTTGGACCGTTTCAAAAACGGGCATCTCTCCAAAGTCACCTCGGCGGAAGGTTTACCGAACAATTTCATTTGCGGCATTGAGGAGGATAGTCATGGAAATTTCTGGATCAGTTCGCATGGCGGTATTTTCCGAGTGGCTAAGAAATTATTAGACGCTTGCGCCGATGGCCAGATTACCACAGTCAATTGCCTCGTTTACGGTTTGGGCGATGGCCTGCCATCGCTGCAATGTTCCGGCGGCCTGCAACCCGCCGCCTGCAAGCTCGCCGATGGCCGGATCGCCTTTCCGACCAGCAAAGGTTTGGTCATCGTGAATCCCGACGCTACCAAGGTCAACCAGTTGATGCCCCCGGTGATCATTGAGAAAGTCGTCGCTGGTGGCCACCCACTCACGATGAATCTGGATCGCCGGTCGCCGTTAATCATTCCGCCCGGTCTGCAACGGTTTGAATTTCATTATGTGGGCTTGAGCTTTGTCGCGCCGGAAAAAATGCAATTCCAATACCGGCTCGCCGGTTGGGAAAAAGACTGGGTGGACGCGGCGAACAACAAACGCGTGGCCGAATATAGTTATATTCCGCCGGGCAGTTACACGTTTCAAGTCCGCGCCTGTAATAGCGACGGGGTCTGGAACGAAGCGGGCGCGATGCTTTCTCTCGTGGTGCTGCCCCATTTCTGGCAGACGTTTTGGTTTCACGCCCTCACCTCGGTAGCGGTCATTGCGTTGGTGGCAGGCAGTGTGTGGTTCATCTCGCGCCGCCGCATGCGCCGCAAACTTGAAGTCATCCAACGGCAACAGGCCGTTGAACGCGAGCGCACCCGCATCGCCAAAGATATTCACGACCATCTCGGGGCAAATCTCACCCGTATTTCGCTTCTAAGTCAGTCTGCTCACGGTGATTTGGAAAACCCTCGTCAAGCCGCCACCCAGCTTGAACGCATCTACAACACCTCGCGCGAACTGACGCGTTCCATGGATGAAATCGTGTGGGCCGTGAATCCGCAGCACGACACGTTGGACAGTCTCGCGAGCTATCTGGGAAATTTTGCGCAGGAATATCTCGGCTCCATCAACATCCGCTGCCGGCTGGATATGCCGTTGCATCTGCCGCATTGGCCCATCACCGCCGAGATGCGCCACAATGTTTTCCTCGCGTTCAAAGAAGCGTTGCACAACATCATCAAACACGCGGACGCCAATGAAGTTTCCGTAGCGTTGGTCACCCAAACCACCGGTTTTCAAATCACCTTGCTCGATAATGGCAAAGGTTTCGATCCCGCCACCGTGCCTCCGCGACCCGGACGCGGGAATGGCCTCAAGAATATGCGGCAACGTCTCGAAAAACTCGGCGGACGCTGCGAAATCAAGAGCACCGTTGGCCACGGCACGGAGATTATTTTCTCGGTGGTCATCCCGCTGCACGAACGGCAAGGCCCGCCCGCCGCAAACCCTGTCATCAATTAACGTGACAAGACGCCACTGCAGAACCAGCTTAAGGTATGGGCAAAATCAAAAATCCTTTGGAAATAGCTGTTGCCATTGTGGAAGACGATGTGCCCGCCCGCGAAATTCTCGCGAGCTGGATCCGTAATGCTGACGGCTTTCGTTGCGCCGGAGAATTTGACGATGCCGAAACGGCTTTGGCTCGGCTGCCCCACGAGAAACCTTCCGTCGTGCTGTTTGACATTAATCTGCCCGGCATGAATGGCATCGAATGCGTGCGGCGCCTCAAACCCCGACTGCCCGAAACACAGTTCGTGATGATCACGGTTTACGAAGATGCTAACCACGTCTTCAACGCCCTGTCCGCAGGCGCTTCCGGTTATCTCCTGAAGCAGACGCGCCGCAATGAATTGATCGAGGCGTTGAAAGATGTTCACGCCGGTGGCTCGCCCATGAGCAGCCAGATCGCCCGCAAGGTCGTGCAAAATTTTTACCGTAATGAAACGCAAGATGCCGGCGGCGAAACCATTGAACTGTCGCCACGCGAACGCGAAGTCCTGGAACTTCTCGCCCGCGGCTATCTCTACAAAGAGATCGCCGAGCAACTCAAGATCAGCGTGCTGACGGTGAACACCTACATCCGCCGCATCTACGAAAAATTACACGTCCGCTCCCGCGCTCAAGCCGTCGCCAAATACGCGCACTTGCCGATGGGCGCGACGCATTAATTCCCCTCGGCACGACGCTGTCCCCGCCACTTATTCTTCACCAAGCCACTCGCCAGACGATCAGGCGTGTCCTCAAAATTCGCTACGGAGATTGGCCTCGAAAAAACTCCGGCGTGCCTACAACCTGATTTCACTCCATGAAATTGCACGCCCTCGACCTCGCCATCATCGTCATTTACTTCGTGGCCGTCATCCTCATCGGCCTCTGGGTAGCGCGGCGCGGCGCGAAGGACATGGATTCTTATTTTCTCGGCGGCAAACGACTCCGTTGGTGGCTGCTCGGCATTTCGGATGCGTCCGGCATGTTCGACATCAGCGGCACGATGTGGCTCGTCTATATCCTGTTCGTTTACGGTCTGAAAAGTCTGTGGCTGCCGTGGCTGTGGCCCGTGTTCAACCAGATTTTCCTGATGATGTTTTTAAGTGCGTGGCTGCGGCGCTCCAATGTTTTGACGGGTGCAGAATGGATCCAAACGCGTTTCGGCAAAGCGCGCGGTGCGAACTTGGCGCACTTGAGCGTCGTCTTTTTTGCCATCGTCAACGTCATTGCTTTTCTCGCCTACGCCTTCAAAGGCATCGGCAAATTCGCTTCCGTCATGTTACCGTGGCATTTCACCAGCCACACGACCGGCCTGTTCACGGATGCGAATATCTACGCGCTCATCATCATGGGCCTCACATCGCTCTACGCCATCAAGGGCGGCATGGTCAGCGTGGTCATCACGGAGGTCATGCAGTTCACGCTGCTCACGGTGACTTCGGTGGCCATCGGATTGATTGCCGTCTGGAAAGTTTCGCCGGAAACAATCCACAAAGCGGTGCCAGAGGGTTGGCTTAATCCGTTCTTTGGTTGGAAACTGGATTTGAACTGGACGGGCATTCTCGATCAGGTCAACGCTGCCATCAAATCCGACGGCAACGAATTCTTCGGCATCATCTTCGGCCTGATGTTTTTCAAAGGCGTGCTCGCCAGCCTCGCCGGTCCGGCACCGAATTACGACATGCAACGCATCCTCGCCACGCGCAATCCTCGCGAAGCGTCGCTCATGAACGGCATGGTGAATCTGGCGCTCTATTTTCCGCGTTACTTGATGATCACCGGCATCACCGTGCTGGCTTTGGCGTTTTGCCTGACGGATTTGCGGATGATGGAGAAGCCTGATTTTGAATTGATCCTCCCCATCGTGCTACGCGATTACGTTCCCACTGGCGTGGTTGGTTTGTTGCTCGCCGGCTTGCTCGCCGCGCTCATGTCAAACTTTGCCGCCACACTCAACGCTGCGCCCGCGTATCTGGTGAACGACATCTACAAACGCTTTTTCAATCCGCAGATGGCCCCGCTGGCGCAAGTGCGTTGGAGCCGGATCGCGTCCATCGGCGTGCTCCTCGTGGGCGTATTGTTTGGCGCGTTCATGACGAGTATTTCGGAAGTGATGATGTGGATTGTGGGCGGACTTTACGGCGGCTACGTCATGGCGAACGTATTGAAATGGTATTGGTGGCGCTTTAACGGCTACGGCTATTTCTGGGGCATGATGGCGGGCTTGTTGAGCGCGATGTTTGTGCCGTCGCTCGCCACGCTGCTAAATTTTCACGTCGCCAACACGCTGTATTTATTTCCTATCATTCTTGGCTGTTCCATCGCGGGCTGCTTGCTTGGCACACTGCTCACTCCACCGGAAGAGGACGCGGTGCTGATAAAATTTTATGAAACGGTCAACCCGTGGGGCGCGTGGGGACCGATCCGCGCAAAGGTGATGCAACAAAATGCCGCCTTCCGCCCCAATCCCGATTTCACCAAGGACGCCACGAATGTCGCCGTCGGCATCGTCTGGCAACTCTGCCTCACCGCGCTGCCGATTTATCTGGTGCTGCGCGAATGGCCCTGGGCCGGTGGCATCGCGGCGGCGCTCGTCGTCACGTCAGTATTTTTGAAGTTCAACTGGTATGACAAACTGGAGAAGACTTAAAGTGCGCCGCCGATTTTTAATCACACAGTTACTGATGCTGGCGACCTCGCTGTTTGCTGCGGGAAATTCTTTTTCGCATTTTATCACCGCGCGCGATGGTCAGTTGCTCGATGGCGAAAAACCGTTTCGTTTCCTCTCCATGAACATTCCCAACCTATTGTTGGTGGAGGACAACGTCGCGTTCGCTGAAGAAAATCCGTGGCGCTTGCCAGATGAATTTGAGATCAACGACGCGCTCGCCACCGTCGCGGCGATGGGTGGAACCGTCGCCCGCACCTACGTCATTAGCGTGCAACGCACGAACGACACGCCCGGCACTCCGCGTCATGTCCTCGCACCGGGCAAGTTCAACGAAGCCGCGTTCCGCACGCTCGACCAAGTTCTCGCCACCGCTAATCGCACTGGCGTGCGCCTCATCATTCCGCTGGTGGACAATTGGCCGTGGATGGGCGGACGCGCTGAATACGCGGGCTTTCGCGGCCTGACCAAGGATGATTTCTGGACCGACCCGCAGCTCATCGCCGACTTCCAACAGACGATTCATTTTGTTTTAACACGCAAGAATTCCATCACTGGCATTCGTTATTGTGACGACCCAGCGATTCTCTGTTGGGAAACGGGGAATGAAATCGATTCGCCCGCCGCGTGGACGCGCGCGATCGCTACCTATTTAAAATCACTCGATACGAATCATCTCGTGATGGATGGTTTCAACACTTCTCGATTAAGAAATGAATCGCTGGAAATTCCCGAAGTGGACATCGTCACCACGCATCATTATCCCGGCCAGAAAAAATCATTCACCGAACTCATCCAGGCAAACGCGGCGCAAGCCAAAGGGAAAAAACCTTACATCGTTGGTGAATTTGGCTTTGTGAGCACCGCGCAGATGACCGAGGCAATGCACGCCATCGCAGACAGTGGCGCGGCGGGCGGCTTGCTCTGGAGTCTGCGCTTTCGCAATCGCGACGGTGGCTTTTATTGGCACAGCGAACCCGGCTTGGGCGGCAATCTTTACAAGGCGTTCCACTGGCCGAGTTCCACGTTGGGCGATGACTACGACGAAATCAAATTGATGGCGACGGTTCGTAAAAAAGCCTTTGCGATTCGCGGAATGACGGAACCGCCGGTAGCCATACCCGCGCCGCCAAAATTATCTCCGATTGCTGATGTCTCGGCGATCTCGTGGCAAGGCTCCGTCGGTGCGAGCGGCTATCAGGTCGAGCGCGCCGCCCAACGCGATGGCGACTGGCAAATCGTTTCACCGACTGTTGACGAAGCTTTGACGCAGTATCGCCCGCAGTTTTCCGATGAAGCTGTGCCGGCGGGAATATGGTTTTACCGGATTCGCGCCCAAAATGAATCAGGTGTTTCCAAGCCGTCAAATATCGTCGGGCCGGTGAAAGTAAAACATGCAACCTTCGTGGATGAACTCGCGGATTTTTCCAAAGTCAGTTCGCGGTGTGGCGACTGGAAAATTGCCAGTCACGATTGCCGCTCAGCCAAAGAAGATGCGTATCGCGCCGCTGGAACGCGAGGCGATGTTTTGATTTACCAGCTGCCCAACGACGTAGAAAGTTTCCGCGTGTCTGCTTTTTTCCCGAACGCCGAAAGCGAAGTAAGATTTTCGATATCCGCCGACGGGAAACGTTTTCAGGCCGTGACCGCCAAGCAGATGATTTATTTTCACGGGGCCGGCGAATACGGCTACTGGAAACCCGTTTTATTTCATGCCGAAAATATTGCCAGTGGCAATTACTTCAAAATTGAACTCACCGGCGAAACGCAGCTTGGCCGCGTGGAAATATCTCACCCTGCTCTGTCACGATGATCAAACCCGACGAATTAGAAAAAACGGCGCAGCGCATCAGCGAACATCTGTTCGGGCAATATCTACCCTTCTGGTGCGGCCCGGCGCTAGATCAGCAGCACGGCGGCTGGATGGCCTGGCTCTCGAATAATTTGCAGCCGGATCATTCGCAACCAAAAGGCCTGATTGTGAACGCGCGCATCTTGTGGGCGTTCTCGGCCGCGCATCAAGTGCGACCCGAGCCAGTTTTTTTTGAGATGGCCGAACGGGCGTTTGAGTTCGTCACGGAAAAGTTTTGGGATGCCAAACACGGCGGGGCGTTCTGGCAATTGAACGCCCAAGGCCGGGTCAAAGATGATTCCAAGAAAACTTACGGACAGGCTTTTTACATTTATGCGCTGGTGGAATTCCATCGCGCCTTCGGCAGCCACGCGGCATTTGAACGGGCGCAGACGTTGTTTGAATTAGTCGAACGTCACGCGCACGACACGGAGTTCGGGGGCTATTTTGAAGTGTTAAATCGCGATTGGTCGCCCGCCGCTGCGGACGCACGTTTGAGCGAGAAAGACATGAGTGAAAAGAAGTCCATGAACAATCAGCTGCATGTTCTGGAAGCTTACACGAATCTGTATCGCAGTTGGCGGGAGCCGCGTGTGGCGGTGCGTTTGCGGGAATTGACTGAACTATTTTTGACGCGCATCTTGGATGGCCACACGCATCATCTGCACCATTTTTTCAACGAGCGGTGGGAAGTGCGCTCGGACACTTACACGTTCGGGCACGATATCGAAGCGAGTTGGTTGCTGTGCGAAGCGGCGGAGGAATTAGGTGATGCTGCCCTGCTCGCGCGCGTGCGCACTGTGGCGGTGCAAATGGCCGAGGTCGCTTTCAACGAAGGTCTGGGTGCGGACGGCGGATTGTGCTACGAAGGTCGCGCGGGTAAAATCATTGATAACGGCTGCGAATGTTGGCCGCAGGCGGAGGCAATGGTGGGTTTTTTGAATGCCTACCACATTTTGGGTAACCCTGATTTTCTCGCCGCCGCGTTGCAGGCGTGGAAATACATCAACGATCACCTCATTGACCGCGCGCATGGTGAATGGTTCTGGCGCATCAATCCCGGTGGCCTGCCCGATGCCAAATTGCCGAAGGTGAGCGAATGGAAAGGCCCGTATCACGCCACGCGCGCTTGCTTGGAAACAATGCGGCGCTTGAATCAGCCGACGCAGCGCTAACTGTTCGTGTCGTAGATTTACGCGACATGACGGCGGTGCGGCGTCCGCTACTCTGTCAGTTCACCATGAGAAAATTCCTCGCCCTCCTGCTCTCGCTGACGACGCTCGTCGCCACCCAGGTTCACGCGCAAAAATTTCCCAATCTCGCGCTCACGCCGCCGATGGGCTGGAACAGTTGGAATAAATTCGCGGGCAACATCAACGAGGACTTGATACGCCAGACCGCCGACGCGATGGCGACGAACGGCATGAGGGACGCTGGCTACGTTTACATCGTGGTGGACGATTGCTGGGAGGCGATGCAGCGCGACAAGCTGGGCAACATCGTGGCTGATCCGAAGAAATTTCCCAGCGGTATGAAGGCGCTCGGTGATTATCTGCACGCGAAAGGTTTTCAATTCGGCATTCACAATTGCGCCGGCACGAAAACCTGCGCGGGTTATCCCGGAGGACGCGGTCATGAATTTCAGGACGCGCTTACTTACGCTTCGTGGGGCGTGGATTTTTTGAAATACGACTGGTGCGAACACGGCACGGCGAATTCCGAAGTGTAAACGGCGGCTGAAAAGTGCGGCGGGGTCATGTGTGTGACGTGGCGGTTCAAAAGTGCGGCATCTTCATTAACAATGAAGCATGTATCGCAATATGGAAGACTGGGCTGAGATTCGCAAAAAAGTGTTGGCAGGAG
>CAIWFB010000297.1 GCA_903911825.1 uncultured Verrucomicrobia subdivision 3 bacterium | reverse complement strand
GGACAACGGCAAGTCGGTGTGCAGCGACACCGGCAAGACGTGGGGCGACACACCCGGCAAGTATATCAAGTCGGTGGTGGCAAACAAATACAAATATGACCTGACGTGGCCGCATGCTGGCGCTGGCAAAAGGGTGCAGTTTTGACGGCATTTGCCGCCGCAAAGGGCTAAGATAGGGAAGTCATCTTCGGCGGACCTCTGGGTGCGAGAGGCTCCACAGGTTGCCGCTGGGGAAAACCCGCTTCGTAAGTAGCGACTGAGTTTGCCAAGGTCGCGAATTGACGCAGGAGTGGGGCATAAAACGTAGGCGTCGGCACACGCCAATCTTGTGTTCCGGAGGTCCACCGAAGATGACTAACGCTAATGGCTAGGAAATAAAAATGACCTACCTCACCGAACTGACCAATGCCATGACGCTGCTCGGCAAGCAGCCCAACGCCATCTTCATGGGGCAGGCTGTCGCTGACCCCGGCACCGGCATGACGCAATCGTTTGACGGCATCACGCGCGACCGTTTGCTGGAATTGCCAGTAGCGGAGGAAATGCAATTGGGTATGGCCATCGGTATGTCCCTGAACGGCTACCTGCCGATCTGCATTTACCCGCGCATCAACTTCCTTTTGCTGGCCATGGGCCAACTGGTGCTGCACCTTGACGCTTTGCCGCGCTACAGCCAATACAAACCCAAGGTGATCATCCGTACCGCCATCGCGCATGACAAGCCGCTCGATCCCGGCCACCAGCACCTTGGTGACTACACCACGGCGTTCAGGCTGATGCTGAAGACCGTGCACGTCGAGCGGCTGGACACTGCCTTAAACGTGCGGACAGCTTATCACGCAGCGCTGGCGCGTGAAGGCAGCAGCCTGCTCATTGAGCGGCACAACATGTATGACAAGTAGGGGAGCGTGCATGAAAATTATCGTCCGTGTCAATTCTAGAGACCGCTTTTTATGGGCTAAAGACTTGGATGGTTTTATTTGGTATCCGCTGCAAGCGGATATTCGCAATCCACCAACTGGTTGGATGACAATATGAGGAGCGCACAAATGCCCATCCACTATGACCACCCGACTGCTTTTTCCCACTGGGGCGATGAGGAGCGAGCCGCCATCAATCGCGTGCATCGCAGCGGGCGCTGGACCATGGGTGCAGAGACCGAAGCCTTCGAGGCCGAACTCGCCGCCTATCATGGCCGTAAACATGCTGTGTGCATTAACAGCGGCAGCAGCGCCAACCTGATCGCGGTTGCGGCGTTGTTTCATGTGAAGGATAACCCGCTTATACGCGGTGACATAGCGGCTGTTCCTGCTCTTGCTTGGCCCACTCTATATTCGCCCGCCGTCCAGCATGGTTTGGAATTGCAACTGATGGACTGCGATCCAAAGACGTGGAACGCTCCGATAGATCAAAACTTGGAGGCGCATAACCTTGTTATGGGATGCTCAATCCTTGGCAATCCAGCCCCGCTCGATCTGTTGGCCGAGGGCGCTAAGAACATGGGCGCGTGGTTTATCAACGACAACTGCGAGAGCAT
>CAIWFB010000296.1 GCA_903911825.1 uncultured Verrucomicrobia subdivision 3 bacterium | reverse complement strand
GGAAAATTGCCGTCGCATCCCGAATTGCTCGAATGGCTGTCGGGCTGGTTCATGGAAAATAATTGGGATGTGAAAGCGCTGCATCGTCTCATCGTCACGTCGGCGACGTATCAGCAGTCGTCGCGTGCGTCGAAGGAATTGCTGGAACGCGATCCGGAAAACCGTCTGCTCGCGCGCGGTCCGAAGACGCGTTTGCTGGCCGAGGAAATCCGCGATGGCGCACTCGCCGCGAGCGGTTTGCTCGTGACGAACATCGGCGGGCCGAGCGTGAAGGTGTATCAGCCGGAAGGTTTGTGGGAACAGTCCGGCACCGGCGCGAAGTTCACCCAGGACCACGGCACGAATCTTTATCGCCGCAGCCTCTACACGTTTTGGAAACGCACGTCGCCGCCGCCGAACATGGTGACATTCGACGCCCTGACGCGCGAGGTCTGCACCGCCAAGCGCGAGACGACGGCCACACCGTTGCAGGCGCTCGTGCTGCTCAACGACCCGCAATTCATCGAAGCCGCGCGCGTGCTCGGTGAAAAATTGTTGAAAGAATTTCCGAACGATGTGAATGCCCGCGCGCAAGTTGCGTTCAAGAAATTGATTGGCCGCGCGCCGGATGAAACCGAGACAAAAATCCTCGCCCAAATTTTTGCCGAGCAAAGAGATTTGTTTGCAAAGGATGAAGCTGCCGCAAAAAAACTTTTGGCAACCGGTGAATCAAAATTTGACGAGACGCTGCCGTCTGCCGATTTTGCGGCGACGACGCTGATGGTGAACGCCATCATGAACTTTGACGAATTCATTGTGGAGCGATGAACATGAATAACCAGATTTGCACCGGACCATTGCCTGCGGCGGGACTTTCGCGGCGCGCGTTCTTGAATCGCTTCGGCCTCGGTCTTGGCGGCATCGCGTTGGCCAACATGATGTCGCCGACCAATGTGCTCGCGGCGCTAGCGAATGGCGGCGCTGACAAAGGAATCCTCAACGGGCAGTTTCATTTTCCGCCAACGGCTAAGCGTGTGATTTATCTTTTCATGGCGGGCGGGCCGTCGCAGATGGAGACGTTTGATTACAAGCCGCTGCTCAATCAGCGCAATGGCGAGCAGTTGCCGGATTCCGTGCGGCAGGGACAGCGGCTCACGGGGATGTCGGGCAATCAATCGTCGCTGCCGCTCGCGGGGTCGCAGTTTGGCTTCAAGCAATATGGCAAAAATGGCACGTGGGTGAGCGACCTGCTGCCGCACACGGCGAAAGTCGTGGACGACTTGTGCATCGTCCGCTCGATGTTCACCGAGGCCATCAATCACGATCCGGCCATCACGTTTTTTCAGACCGGCTCGCAGTTGTCCGGTCGCCCCAGCATTGGTTCGTGGATCCATTACGGCCTCGGCAGCGACAACGAAAATCTCCCCGCGTTCGTCGTGCTCATCACGCCGGGCAAGGTGGACCAGCCGCTTTACGCGCGCTTGTGGGGCAGCGGATTTCTGCCGTCGCAGCATCAGGGCGTGCAATTTCGCAGCGGCAAGGAACCGGTTTTGTATTTGAATAATCCCGACGGCGTCACGTCGCAGAGCCGACGTTCGCTGTTGGATCGCGTGAATGAATTGAATTCCCACGCCGCAGAAAAACTTGGCGACGCCGAAGTGGACGCGCGCATCGCGCAATACGAGATGTCCTATCGTATGCAGACGAGCGTGCCGGACGTGATGGACATGAGCAACGAGAAGCCCGAGACGTTCGAACTGTATGGCCCGGATTCGCGCAAGCCGGGAACGTTCGCGGCGAACTGCCTGCAAGCGCGGCGGCTTGCGGAGAAGGGTGTGAAGTTCATCCAACTTTATCATCAAGGCTGGGATCAGCACGGCGATTTGCCGAAAGGAATTTCCATTCAATGCCGCGAGACGGATCAAGCGAGCGCGGCGCTCATCATGGATCTGAAACAGCGCGGCCTGCTCGACGACACGCTCGTCGTGTGGGGCGGCGAGTTCGGACGCACGGCTTACTCGCAGGGCAAACTGACGAAAGATAACTACGGGCGCGATCATCATCCGCGCTGCTTTAGCCTGTGGATGGCGGGTGGCGGTGTGAAGCCCGGCTACGTTCACGGCGAGACCGACGACTTCGGCTACAACATCACGAAGGACGGCGTTCACGTGCATGATTTTCAGGCGACGATGCTGCGCTTGATGGGCGTGGATCACGAACGGCTGACGTATCTTTTCCAAGGCCGCCGCTTCCGGCTGACGGATGTGCACGGCAAGGTCGTGCAGGCGTTACTGGCGTGATTTTAAACAGGTGGACAGAGTCCGCAGAGGCACTTTGGAAGGTTGCCACAAAATGACTCACGAAAAATTCCGCTGCGTGACGCTGAACTCAAAGGCGGCTTTGGACGCAGTGCGACCAAAGCCAACACCATTAGCTTAAAGCTTATAAAACTGTTCCCAATCTTTGCGTGGGGGCACGCCGGCGAGCAATTCGTTGGCGAGCTTGTGGTTCGTGATCTGTTTCGTGGCCGGATCGAAGGTGAGTTTAGCATTCACACGCTGCGCAATAATGCCGATGGCCATCGCCTGACAGAGCGGGCCGGCCACCGCGAAGTTGGAGCGGGTCTTTTCCTCGCCTTTGCACGCGCGAAGGAAATTGACGTAATGATTCGACGGGCTTTTCGGAATCTTCGGCAGTTTGGACTGGATGTCTTTGGCTTTTTCGGACGGCAAAATCTGTAATGTCGTGGCGTGCGAACCACCTTTGAACGTGAGGCCATCGCCGTAAATCACTTTGCCCGGCGGACGTTTCTTGGTGTCAATCGCGCCTTTGGACGGCGGTGGAATGTTCGCATCCACGACGGATTCCCCCATGTTCTCGGGCAACGGCGGCAGATTTTCCTGGCCGTCATACCACGTCAATTCCACCGGCGGCTGTTCGCCGCGCGCCGGGAAACGGAACGCGAGCGTGGAAGCTTGCGGGAAAATCAACGGGCTGTAGCCCTCGAGTTTCACGGCCTCAACTTCCGTGGGCAGGCCGAGGTGCAAAAATTCGTGTGCCGTATCAAAGATGTGTGCGCCCCAATCGCCGAGGGCGCCATTGCCGAAATCAAACCACGAACGCCAGTCGCCGTTGATGTAGCCTTGATTATAGGCGTGCTGCTGGGCGGTGGTCAGCCAAGTATCCCAATCCAGCGATTCCGGCACGGGTTGTTCCGGTAACAGTCCGTCCACTTTCATCCCGTGCCAGCGGCGTTTGCTGTTCATGAACGCGGTGATCTTGGTGACGTTCTTGATGATGCCTGCCTCGGTCCACGCTTTGAATTGGAAATAGTTCGCTTCGGAATGGCCTTGGTTACCCATCTGCGCGGCGACTTTATATTTCTTTTCCGCCGCCATCATCAACTCGACTTGCCGGAAACTATGCCCCATCGGTTTTTCACAATAGACGTGTTTGCCGAGCGACATCGCGAGCATCGTGACCGGAAAGTGGGAGAAGTCCGGCACGCCGATGAACACAGCGTCAATGTCCTTGCTCATTTTATCGAACATCTTCCGGAAATCCTGAAAGCGCGGCACTTCCGGCAACAAGTTCAGGGCTTTGAGCGTGTGCGGCGCGCCCATGTCCGTGTCGCACAGCGCGACGAAATTAACCAAGCCGGTTTTGTGAAACATCTCGATGTCTTCCCAGCCGCGATTGCCGATGCCCACGCAGGCGAGATTCACTTTGCCCGTGGGCGAACCCGCCGCCGCCAAAACCAGACGCGGCGTGAGGAGGGAGAAAGTTCCCGCCGTCAAAATGCCTTTGAGGAAGGAACGGCGCTGCATCGGTTGACCGACTGCTGCTTTAAGTTTTTTGGATTTCATGTTAAATGAGTTATTTTGGAGAGAATTTATTTTGCGTTCAGCTCGCGGATTTTTACGTTGCGGAAAGAGACTTCGTTGCCGTGTTCCTGCAACAAGATCAAGCCATCAGCCCATTCGCCGAATTCCGGAATGCCTTTGAATTTACTCTCCGCGACGTGCGCACGAAAATCATCCGAGCCGCGCTCAAACTGCACGGTCAACGTGCCATTCAGCCAAAACTCGACGTGCTTACCGCGCGAGATGATGTGCGCTTGATTCCATTCGCCAATCGGTTTGGTGACCTTGTTCGTGGGCGCAGGAATCAGATCGTAAAGCGAGCCGAGGCGGCGATCGCCGTCCTTGCCGAGCTTGGCATCGGGATGTTTTTGGTCGTCGAGAATTTGAAACTCCAAGCCGATCGCCGAACCGACCGCAGTGGGCTTCCCGGTCTTTTTGTCCACCGGCGAGATGTTAGGCTGCACGAAAATCTTGATGCCGCTGTTCGCGCCAGCCGTGAGCCGGAATTCGGCAGTGAGTTCGAAATCAGAATACTTTTTGCGGGTAACAATGTCGCCGCCGCCAGCGGACTCTTCCCCGCCATTTTCGTGAACAGTCAAGATGCCATCCTGAATTTTCCAACCATGTGTGGGGAAACTTTCCGACTTCGCGCTACGCCAGCCGTCACCCGTCTTGCCGTCCCACAATAATTTCCAGCCCGCTGCTTTTTCCTGCGCGGTCAACGTGTTGAGCGCAGTTGCAGGCTTGGGTCCGACGTAACGCGGATTGGTGTATGCGCCCGGCGCGGCAGCCTTGAGATTGGGCGTCACATCGGCAGAAACTTCGCCCAACGCCCATTTGATACCGCCGACAAGGATTTGCTGAAAGGTGGGATTCGTCCAGACATCTTCGCGATGGCCCAGTGCGGTATACCAGACGCGGCCTTTGCCTTCAGGACGCGCCCAAGTGTTCGGATACGCCGGGCGTTCATACATCGAACCTTTCATGTGCGGCGCGTCGATGACTGTCAACACATGCAAATCCGGCGCAAAATCTTTGAGCGAATACCATTCTTCTTGAAAAGCAAAACTGTCGCCCACTTTTTCAAAACCGGGAAAGCTCGGATCAATCACTTGATTCGTCGCTACCTGCTGCGCGCCGTGGATGATGAATTCGCCACCGATGAAACAAGCGTAAGGATCCGCATCGTTGCCGTGGTTCGCATAACGATCCGGCCCCTTCTTTGACTCGTTGGCCGTGTGAAATGTATCCGTCGCCGCGTGCGTGCCGATGAAGCCTTTACCGCCGCGCACATAATCAAACAGCGCTTGTTTACCAGCGGACGTCATCGCAGGTTGCTTGTCCGTGCCTTCGCTGCACAGGTCGCCGGTGGTGTAGAAAAACACCGCATCGAACTGGTTGAGATACTCCGGACTAAATTTTGAACCGTCTTTGGAGAAAGTAAATTCCCAGTCATTTTTTTGGCCGAGTTCCAGTAAGATTTTCTCTGCAAAGCTCGGTTGCCCGGTTTTCCACGAGATCACCGAATGCTCGAAGCCGCTGGATTTAGTGAAGAAGAGAATTTTCTTGGGCGCGGCTGTAGCCGTCACGGCTGCAGCGAAAAATAAAACGGTGAAAACGGAAACCAGCGAAAAGAATTTTGATGCTTTCATTTGATAACGGAGTCAGACGGATTATCACCCAAAGCGGTTACGAGACAATTCTTTTCCCGCTCCGGCGACTCCCGCAAACGCGGTAGTGACGCGACGAACCAGAACACGCTTTTATTGCCGCACGGCACCTGCTAAAAATTCGCTATGCAAGACCTGATCGCCAAAGCCGCCACGCTCCTCGAAGCGTTGCCTTACATCCAGAAATTCAGCGGCGAAATTTTTGTCGTGAAATACGGCGGCAGTTTCATGGACTCGCCCGACCAAGCCGTCCGCAACGGCGTGGCGCGCGACGTGGTGTTTCTCGAAGCGGTGGAAATCAATCCCGTCGTCGTCCACGGCGGCGGCAAAGCCATCACCCGCGCCATGGAAAAAGCCGGGCTTGCAGCGAATTTCATCCAAGGCCAGCGGGTCACGGACGAAGCCACAGTGCAGATCGTGGACGACGTTCTGTCCCGCGAGATCAATCCCGAAGTCGTCGCCACCATCAATGCGCTCGGCGGCGCGGCGGTGGGATTTTCCGGCGCGGACATTTTCAAATGCAAAAAGCTTTACCTCGACGACAAAGAAAATCCCGGCCAGAAAATTGACATCGGCTACGTCGGTGAAGTGATCGAAGTCAACGTCGCGCCGCTCAAGGAATGTATCTGGTGCGGTCACACGCCCGTCATCAGCCCGACCGCGCGTGGCGAAGATGGCAAAATCTACAACTGCAATGCCGATGTCGCCGCCGCGATGTGCGCCATCGCGCTGAACGCCAAACGCCTCGTGTTCATGAGCGATGTGCCCGGTTTGATGCGCGATTTCAAAGATCCATCCACGCTCATCACGCACCTGCAAATTGACGAAGTGCCCGCGCTCAAAGCCGCCGGTATCGTGGACAAAGGCATGATTCCCAAAGTGGACAGCGCCGTCGCCGCCATCAAATCCGGCGTGGAAAAAGTCTCCTTTGTGGATGGCCGCGTGCCGCATTCGGTGTTGATGGAAATTTTTACCGACGCTGGCGTCGGCACGGAAGTCGTTTTGTGATAACCGCCAAAAAGCGTCAAACGCATAAAAAGGTTTTTTCTTACACGCCTTTTGTGCATTTTTGCGACTGATAAATCTGATGAAAGAAATCATTCCACCGCCGCCTGCGATTATCCGCAACGACTACGAGTCCATCCGCGAACTGTTCACGAAGAACGTCGTGCCCAGCTACGGCCGCTTCGACCTCGTCTTGAGCCACGGCGAAGGCAGCTACGTCTTCGATGTCAGCGGCAAACGCTACCTCGATCTCGGCGGCGGCATTGCGGTGAATTGCCTCGGCAACGCGCATCCGGCCATCACCGAAGCCCTCGTGGAGCAGTCCAAAAAACTCATCCACGTTTCCAATCTGTATTTCACGGAACCGCAGGGCCGACTCGCGAGCGAACTCGTCAAACGCATCGGCGACGGCAAAGTTTTCTTTTGCAACAGCGGCGCCGAAGCGAACGAAGGATTGTTCAAGCTCGCACGAAAATTCGGCCATGATGAAGGCCGGTTTGAAATTTTGACCGCGACAAATTCCTTTCACGGTCGGACACTCGCGGGCATTGCCGCGACCGGTCAGGACAAAGTGAAAAAAGGTTTCGAACCGATGACACCGGGCTTCCGGCATATTCCTTTCAATGATTTGGAGGCCGCACGGTCCGCGATTTCACCCGCGACCGTTGCCATCATGATCGAAGGCGTGCAAGGCGAAGGCGGAGTCACGCCCGCCACGCCGGAATATCTGCTTGGGTTGCGCGCGTTGTGCGATGAGAAAAAATTATTACTGCTGATGGATGGCGTGCAGTGCGGTCATTACCGGACGGGAAAATTCCAGAGCTTTCAGAAAATTCTCGAAGGCGTGCCTGGCGGCGAAAAATTTCTGCCCGACGGCCTCTCAATGGCCAAATCTCTCGGCGGCGGTTTTCCCGTGGGCGCATTCTGGGTGCGGGCACCGTTCGCGGATTTATTGAGCGCGGGCACGCACGGCACGACTTACGGCGGCACGCCGCTCGCCTGCGCGGTGGCGTTGAAAATTCTCGAAGTCATCGAAAAAGAAAAGCTCGCCGACCAAGCACATAAACTAGGCGCGTGGTTGAAGTCAGAAATCGAGCGGCTGGCGAAGACATATCCGACCGTGGTGAAATCCGCACGGGGATTGGGTTTTATGCTGGGTATTGAACTCGCGGAAAACATTCCGGCGTTTACCGCAAGCGATAAACCAGCGGCGATTCAATTCGTCAATCGGCTCCATGCCGTAGGCGTCATGACCATTCCAGCCGGAACACAAATCGTGCGCTTGTTACCGCCGTTGAACCTCAAGCCACAGGAAGCGGGCGAAGGGATTTCCAAGATTGAGGAAGTCGTTAAATCTCTCGTGTGAACGCTGCCGCCCTCAAACATCTGTCCGCCGTTGATCCCGTGATGGCGCGCCTCATCCGTGAAGTCGGTGCGTGCCAATTGGAACCAGAACCGAAGCGCACGCCGTTTCAATCGCTCGTGCAAGCGGTCGCACACCAACAACTCAACGGCACGGCAGCGAACACGATTCTCACCCGGTTCATCAAACTGTTTCCAAAGCGGAAATTTCCCAAGCCGGAAGATTTGGCGAGCGTGACCGACGACCAGATTCGGGCGTGCGGATTTTCCTTCGCCAAAATTCGCGCCATCCGCGATATCGCGGCGAAGACTTTGGACGGAACAATTCCCAGCTCGCGCACTATCGCGAAATTGAGCGATAAAGAAATCATCGAACGCTTGACCGAGGCGCGCGGTGTGGGGCCTTGGACGGTGCAGATGTTGCTGATTTTTCAGCTGGGTCGCGAAGACGTTTTGCCCGCAGATGATTTTGGCGTGCGCGCGGGTTTCCGTGTGGCCTACAAAAAACGCGGAATGCCCAAACCGAAAGCTCTGCTCAAATTCGGCGAACGCTGGCGGCCGCACGCCACGACGGCGGCGTGGTATTTGTGGCGGGCGGCGGATAACGCCAAGAAAAAGAAGTGACGCGACGTCGGCTTTTGGTTATAAAATTTACTTTGGATGGTCGTTCCCAGAAGGATTGAAACATGAAGCATTTGTTGTCATTGGAAAAATTGCCGCGCGCGGATTTTGAAACCATCCTGCGCGATGCCAAGACGTTCAAGCAGACGCGCGGAGCACACAAGACCCAGCCGCTAGCGGGGCAGACGTGGGCGCTGATGTTTTCAAAATCGTCAACGCGGACGCGGGTTTCGTTCGAAGTCGGTATCCGCGAACTCGGCGGTAGTCCGATGTTTCTTAATGCGAACGACATTCAGCTGGGTCGTGGCGAACCCATCAAGGACACCGCGCGCGTCATCGGCCGCATGGCGCACGGCGCAATCATCCGCACTTACGCGCAGAGCGATGTGGAGACGTTCGCGGAGTTTTCCAAAATCCCCACGATCAATGCGTTGACGGATGATGAGCATCCCTGCCAAGTGCTCACGGATATTTTTACGTTCGAGGAAATGCGCGGCTCCATCGCGGGCAAGGTCGTCACGTTCATCGGCGATGGCGCGTGCAACATGCCGGTGTCGTGGATTTTTGCGGCGGCGAAATTAGGTTTTGAACTACGTATCGCCGCACCGAAAGCGTTTCAGCCCGCGCCGGAAATCTTGCACCGTGCCGGCGGCAACATTGTAGTCACTGAAGATTTACACGCGGCAGCTTCCGGTGCCGACATGTTTTACACCGACGTATGGGTTTCGATGGGCAAGGAAGCGGAAGCGGCGGAGCGCATCAAAGTTCTTGGCGGTTATCAAATCAATGCGAAGTTGCTCAAACTCGCCAAGCCGGACGCCTTGGTCATGCATTGTCTGCCGGCGTATCGCGGCAAGGAGATTGACGAAGAGACGTTTGAAGCGCACGCGGATACGATCTTCACCGAAGCGGAAAACCGGCTGCATACGCAGAAGGCGATTCTGAATTGGGCGGTGGCGTGAACAACTAAAACCGCGCCGAAAAACTTACTCGAAGTTATCCGGCTCAACTGCAGGGGCACCGAAACCAACGGGGGCGTAAAGGCGTAGATACTTCAAAGCCACGCGCATATCTTTCGGCCATTCCGATTTGATGACGATGGTTTCGTTCGTGAAGGGATGCACCAAACTCAACTCTTCAGCGTGCAACGCAACGCGGGACAACAAGGCTTTCTCTTCGCGACCGGGTTTGAGGCGGTAATCACGTTTGAGCCGTGAGAGCCAAAGGTTTTTGCCACCGTAAAGCGCATCGCCCACCACAGGGAAGCTGGCGTATTTGAGGTGAACGCGCAATTGATGCGTGCGGGATGTCTGCGGAATGCAACGAACTAGGGACCAATCAGAAAATTTCTCGACGACTTCAAATAAACTTTTGGCGCGTTTACCTTCTTTAGAATCCACGCGCATTTCGCCAATCTTCAAGGGGTGCGGACCGATCTTGGCATCCACTTCAAACTTCTCATCGAGCGGATGGCCCCAAATTAAGGTAGCGTAGGTCTGCACTGGCTTGTCCGCGCCAAACAAATCGGCGACGGCGATCAGGGCAGACTTGGTTTTCGCCAGCAGCAGAACGCCGCTGGTTTCAAAATCGAGCCGGTGGGCGTTGGCTAGATACTCCAGATTCCGTTCGCGCGCCCACGGTTTTTTTTCTGTAACGGCTGAATGCAACAGCGTCATCAGGTTGACGCGCTCGGGGTCGTGACGGTCAGGCGACGTGAGCAAGCCCGCAGGTTTTTCGAGCGCGAGCAGATGCTCGTCCTCAAAAAGCACGGGGATTTCCCAGAACTCTTTCGTCGCCGGCGAGGAAAGTTTAATCGTGGAACTCACTTGGCAGAACCCGCCCCGGCGATTTCAGAATAGACGGGCGTGTTGCGCAGTTCGCGATTCGCTTCGGATTGCAACCACGCGTTGAACGCTTCGTTCTGGCGACCACGGCGGACTTGGTTAAGAAATTGCGGAAGCTCGGCGGTCTTCTTGGCCATATCCATCGGCTGCATGGCTTTAACGAACAATACAAAGCCGCCATCGCTCGTTGAAACGAAATGGCTGGGCTGACCAACCGGGGTCGTGAAGGCGGCCTGTTTGATCTGGCCGAGTTCAGCGCGATCACCGATTTCGGGAATTTCGGCTGTGCTTAAGGAGAACGGTTTCAATTGCACGGGCGCATGATTACCCGCTAGAGCAGCTTGCACGAAGGTTTGTCCGACCCCGATTTGAACCCCGGCAGTGACGTAGAAATTGGTGCCGGCGCTTTGCGCCAAACTTTGTGCGGCCATCATCCGATAATTTTGGGTGACGCGCTCGCGAATCTGTTCCAACGCAGGAATCGAGCTGGGCAACTGCTTATTCAGCGCCAGCAGATAAACGGCATCCGATCCGGTGATCATTTCTGAAAACGGCTGCTCGGTGCTCAAGGCGAAGGCAGCTTTGGTGAACGCGGCGGGCGCCTCAAATTCCGTCGGACCATAGGTGGCGGCGAACGGGGCAGTCGTGTGAAGCTTGATACCTTTCTGCTGGGCGACGGCGGCGATGTTCTCCGCTTTCACCGGCTCCAGAGCGAACAATGTAGTGGCAAAATCATTGGCCACTTTACCGGCCTCGGCCAATTCGGCTTGGCGGATGAAAAATTCCTTAATCTTAGCCTTGGCTTCTTCGGGCGTCTTGGCGGTGGGCACGGCTTCCATTCCCTGTTGGCGGAACGCAGCGTCCACCTGATTGTCCAAGTTGGTTTTGCCCAATTTGGTCATGGCGGCCGCGAGATAATTAGATAAATCAAACACGACGTAGCTGACGGACACGCGATCAGGTTCGCGATACGCCGCCATGTTCTTAGCGTAGAAATCGGCCACGGCAGTGGGCGTGACCGTGACTTGCGAGAGATAATTCGAGGCCGAGAAAAATACCGCTTGCGCCGAAACTTCCTGATGTTCGCGGTCATACAAGGCCGATGCTTCCTGCGGCGTGACGAGTGAACCAGCCAAACCAAGTGTCATGATCGTCTGCTGCACCGTGAGGTCGGAACGCAGGTAATTTTTCAAATCCTGCACGGTCATACCTTCCGGTTGCAGCACTTTTGTTACGAATTGATCCATCGGAACGGACTGACCATTGCGACCGAGCGAACGGAGCAATTCGGCCGCCGCCGTCGCCAGCGCGTCATCATTTACGTGGATACCAAGAGACTTGGCTTTCGCGGCGATCAGCAAGCGGATATAGGTTTCGCGATCCATGTCAGCCGCAGTCACCCCGGCGCGCTTATTTGGCCACTCGCCGTAGTGCAGCCAGTAGAACATATAAAATTCACGCTTCGCCTGCTCGTAAGTTTCCGCCGTGATTTCTCGGCCGTAAATCGAGCCAAAATTGTTGGAACGACCGCCGCCACCGCGCGTCGCCGGACTGACCCCCCAATAAACAAAGGTTGCCGCCGTAATGCTCATCACGACAATCAATAACCAGCGATGCTTTCTGAAAAAATTAAACATAATTTTGAGAACGCGAAGCCTAGCTTGCGCCGCGATACATGGCAAACGTAAATTCAGGCCGAACCGCTCGGGAAGCTCCGGCGACGACGTTTTAGCCGCCCGACTAAAAGTCCTACTTCAACCACTTCGCCACATCCATCGCTGCGTAGGTGATGAGAATGTCCGCCCCTGCCCGGCGCATGGCCAATAGACTTTCCAGCGTCACACCGCGCTCGTCAATCCAACCCTTCGCCGCCGCCGCTTTGATCATGGCGTGTTCGCCGCTGACCGCGTAAGCCGCCGTGGGCAGGCCGAATTCCGTTTTCACGCGCCGGATGATGTCCAGATACGCCAACGCCGGTTTCACCATCACGATGTCCGCGCCTTCTTGGATATCGAGCGCCACTTCGCGCATCGCCTCATCGGAATTGGCCGCGTCCATCTGATAACTCCGGCGGTCGCCGAATTGCGGCGTGGACTCCGCCACTTCGCGGAACGGGCCGTAAAAGGCCGACGCAAACTTCGCCGCGTAGCTCATGATCGGCGTGTCGAGAAAACCGTCGTTGTCCAACTGCGCGCGGATCGCCCGCACACGACCATCCATCATGTCGCTCGGGGCCACGATGTCCGCGCCCGCTTCGGCGTGACTGGACGCCGTCCGCGCCAACAGCTTGAGCGTGGGATCATTCAAAATTTTTCCGCCGTGCACGATGCCGCAATGACCGTGGCTCATGTATTCACACAAACAAACGTCCGTGATGACCAATAGCGACGGCAATTCCTTTTTCAGCAACCGCACCGTTTGTTGCACGATGCCATTATTGGCATACGCGCCGCTGGCCTTCGCATCTTTTTTGTCAGGAATACCGAAGAGCAACACCGCCGGCACACCCAGCGCGTGCGCCGCCGTAGCCTCGCGCAAAATCTCATCCGGCGACAACTGGAACACGCCCGGCATGGCGTCCACCGCCTTGCGCAATTTCTTGCCACTACGCGCGAACAACGGCAATACGAGCTGCGAGACATTCAACGACGTTTCCGCCACGAGACGGCGCATGGCAGGCGAGGTCCGCAAGCGACGCGGACGGATCACGGGAAATCCAGAAAGATTCATGCCCACAGTTTAGGTTTTGTGCGACGCGGGCAAAAGGGGAAAGTTTTCGGCCACAGATGGACGCAGATGAAACACTGATTAGGGAATCGCGAGGCGGTTGGTTGCCAAGCCTGTTTGAAAGAATTGCAGAATTAAGTTTGAATTGCTGACAAATTGAACGCTGGCATCTGCAAAGAGAATATTACCCTGCCGGTTATGGCGAACGTGACTCCAGAAAATCATTGCGTTAGTGCCAATTTGATGAACTCCGGAAACAACCGCTCTTCCGCCAAGTTCAAAGTTAGCATCTCCGCCAAGGATTGATTTCGGCGAGGTCGTTTGAGCACTCAAGCCGACGAAATAGCTGAGGTTTTTGGCAGTGAAGGTTGAATCAAAATTAGTTGCTGCCAAATGCTCTAGATCATCTGCACAACGAAGAATTTTTGGAGTTCCCAGTTCGTTGGACATGACTTGAAAAACCGCAACGACATTACCTGTGGCAACTAACTCCATCGCACCGCCTTTTTCAACCGAAACATTCATCGGATACTTGTCTCCGTAATCACCGGCCCAAGTTTGGTAACGCAGGCCGACTTCTCTTAAATTATTGACACAGTTAAACTGATGTCTGGAGCGTTTAGCGGCTAAAGCGGGAAGCAACATTGCCACTAGCAATGCCAACACCGCAATGATCACCACCACTTCAATCAACGTCAGCCCAGCCGTCTTTCGTTTGGCAACGCGCACTTTCATACAGGGACTTTGCGCCTGCCCAAAACCTTTGTCCAGCCAAAGCCCGCCAACGGTTTTAGCCGCGATCCGGGGCACTCTGGGCAACCCATGCTCACGGAGAGAACTCGCTGGCATTGCGCCAAAGCAACGTCCGCCCAACTTCAATCGCGCTCGTTGCCCTGAGTTTTGATGAGCGCGAGGCGGCGTTGGTATTCGGCCTCGCTGACTTCGCGCGGAAACGCGTGGCAGGTTTGCTCGAAGCCGGGAAAATTCCAGAGGTTCGGAAATTCGCGGCATTGCTGTGGTTTGACGGGCTGCACGGCGCAGCTTTCGCCTTCGAGAAAAATGCACGCGCCATCCGGCTGTTCCTGCAAGGCGAGTCCGCCGCGATCCCAGCGCAACCGCGTGTAGCGCTCGATGAATTCTGCCTCGCTCAAACCTTTGTGAGCGGCCATTCGCGCGAGTTCGGCGTCGGTAATTTTCACCTGCCCCGGCCAGCGACAGCAGGCGGTGCAACGTTGGCATTCGTAGAAAATCGGCACGGGAAAAGTCTGGGGCATCGACTGGACATTGTAAAGCGGCTGACCCAACGCCGCGCCCGCGCGCCCGTTGGCAGGTCACCGGTTGACACCCGCAGACACATCTGCCAAGGTAATTATGCCGACCAGTGATAATCAGCGAATCAAAATAACCTCACTTAAAATCACAACCCCTTCACCCACTATGAACACTAACGACATCACGATTGAGCAAATGCGGAAAATCAAAAGTCTCGCCCGGTTCAAGGACGAGGAGCTCGCCGAGTTTCTGCATTTTGTGGAATTGACTCCCTGCGCCCACGACACCGAGCTGTTCCACGAAGGCAATCCGGGCGACGCGATGTTTTTGATTTTGGAAGGGCAGATGCAGGTTTACACCGAAAAACCAGACGGGGACATTGAGGTGTTGAAGGTATTGCACACGGGCGAGGCCTTCGGGGATCTGGCCTTGTTCTATCACACCAAGCGGGCCGCTAGCGTGAAGGCTTTAAAAGACAGCTTGCTCCTCAAACTCACCGCCACGGCACTGGAAAATCTCACCGCCAAGCAAGCGGGCCTCGCATCCAAGTTTTTGTTTTCGCTGGCCAATTCCCTCAGCCAAATGTATGCCCACCACAAATGACGCCGGCGTGCGGGGCTGAATCAGCTCGCTGGTTTTTTGATTCCGCGCTGCCACAAATCCAAGTGATACAACGCCGCGACAACAAGCGGATGTTGAATTTTATCAGCAGCAACTAAGGCGGGAATTTCCGCAAGCGGAATCAGCTTGGTGACGAGATCTTCGCCCGCATCGAATTCCACACCGTGTTGCAACTGGCAATTCTCCACGATGATGGTGTAGCACGTGTTGCTGAAGATGGCGGGGTTCGCCGAAACGTGGGTGAGCAAGCGGGCGTGATCGCCTTGGTAGCCGGTCTCCTCGCGCAATTCCCGCACGCCCGTCGCTACCGGATCGGTTTCGTGCGGATCCATCATGCCGCCGGGAATCTCCAATTCCACCGTGCCGGAACCGTGGCGATATTGCTCAACCATCACGATCTGCTGATCCGGCGTGAGCGCGACGACGTTGACCCAATGCACGCTGTCGAGGACGAAGAAATCATGTTCTTTACCGGTGCGCGGATTAATGCAGAGATCGGAGCGCAGCTTGAAGATGCGAAAATCACCGATAGATTTAGAACTGATTTTTTTCCAAGGCTGAATCATAAAAATTTTATTTAGGCGCCGCCCAACCTTGTTTCATCAGGGTGAGCAAATGTTTCAAGGCTTCCTCGTAGCTGCGGCCCTTTTCGGCAGCGAGCTGGCGGGCGCGCTTATCGAGCTGTGCGGCCATCTCAGCAGACTTTTCAGCCGGGCAGCCCAGCGCGACGAGAACTTGAGCGAGTTGCGACGTTTCCATGGTTTGATTTTAGCGGGAAGTTTGGCGCTGAACACCGAATAATGTTCGTCCGGCAATTTTAAGCACCCAATAATTCGGTCGCCGCGCGCAGCTGCACTTTACTCGCCAGCTCTGGCGGTAGTTGCGCAAGAGCAAAGGTCTCTGCCTCGCAAAAAGTATAAATGACCAGACCAGCAAAACCGGGATGCAGATAATCTTTCAGCCAACGTAAAACCGTCTCAGTTGTGAGCCGCGTCTCGGTAAAGACCACCGCCCGCAGTTCGTTACCGTCTTGAATCGCAAAAGGATTGGCTAACAGAAAACTGCGCGCCGCCGCATCCAGCTGGAGAATTTTTAACGCAAAGCCGACGGTATAAATGCCGATGATTTTGTTCGCCAGCTTTTGTTTGAATTTCAGCACGCCGTCGTTAAGAAAAGCGCGCGAGCTACCAGTGCGCACAGAATGAAAGCCGCGCGACTGCAGATATTGGAAACTGAAATGATAAAGCGCGGCGATGACTCCATTTTGCACTTCACCAAAGCCGCCTTCCCGCACGCCCAACGTCCACAGGCGTGGGCCGGTCTTTTCATAGATGATGACGATGCCCGCCAGCCGTTTAGCTGGCTCGCTCCACCGGTGAACAAATAAAATATCGTAGTTCACCAACCAACGCCGATGCTCCGCCAGCCAATCAGTGAAGGCGACATCGCCATGCACCGCGTGGATATACGGATGATTCATCTGGTGGAAAAATTCGCGGAACGCCGCACCGCCCCGGGCGATTTCATAGCCAAAATCCTGTTGGCGAAGCTTGCGCAAATCCGCCTTGATCGTTTCGCGGCGCAAAGTTTTTTCCGGCAACGGCAGCTTGATTTCGCCGCGCAGCCAAGTGGGAATGAATAGATAACTCGCCTGCGCGAAGTGTGAGAATTGTCCCGGACTCACCGATACTAAAAGCAACGAGGCGGCGTTTTTCTCGGCAGGTGGCGCACGGAACAGTTTTCGCAACGAACAGCGACCGAGTTTGGTTTCCAATGGAACGCCGGCGAACAATAAACCCTGTAGATAATTTTTATTCCACCGGTTCGCGCTACAAATGACTTTTAGCGGCAGTCCGCAATTGGTGCCGGTTCCAGAAAGCTGCACGAAAGACACGCTGGCGGGCCAGATTCGATGCCAACAACGAGCCAGCCATGGCAGAGCCCGCTTCATTTTCCGAACGGCAAGCCGACCACTTGGGCGCGACTTGGCGCGGCGGCAGTCTGCAAAACGAGTTCGCTGCCGAGTTGATTCACTTCTCGACGAACGTAGCCAAGCGCGATGTTCCCCTGCATCAGCGGTGATTTTGCCGAGCTGGTGACGTAGCCCACCTCTTTGTCAGCAGAAAATAATTTATCGCCGCGCTGTGGAAGAATTTTCAGATCATCAGCGAGTCGCAAGCCACGTAATTCCTTATTCACATGACCAAAACTATGCACACGGTTGATAACTTCCTGCCCGATGTAGCAGCCTTTGTTGTAAACGATGGCGCGGCTTTCAATGCCGCATTCGAGTGGAAGATTGGTTTCATCCATGTCCACGCCGTAGCGAGGGATGCCCGCCTCAATCCGCGCGGTTTCAAACGCAGTCCAGCCGCAGGCGCGTCCGCCGATTTGTTTGGCAGCGGCGATCAATTTATCTGCCACCGCACCGAGCGAATTGTTAGGGATGAATAAATCAAACCCCGCTGAACCGAGGCGGGCATGGTTTACCAAATAAATGTCACCGAGTGTGGCATTGGAAATTTTCACTGAGGCCAGCGGTTTGACTGGCAGTTCAGCAAATAAGCCCAGCGCCCGCACGACCGTCGCCGCTTGAGTCCCCTGCACCGTCAGCAAACCGTAATGCGGAGCGGCGTCGACCAATTGCACGTCGTCCGCGACGATGTATTTCTCCAAACGGGCGGTGGTTTTCGCAGTCAAACCCGGCTCAAAATCTAAAAGTAATTCGTCCGCGAGCGAGAGAATGTTCAAGTCGGATTCCAGCTTTCCTTTGGCGGTGGTGATGGCCGCATAGCATCCTTCGCCCGCACGCAATTTTTTTACGTCGTTCGTCACTTGGCCGTGCAGATAACGCGCCCGATCCGCCCCGACGAGACATAGACGGCTGCGAAAGCTTAAATCCACCACGCCCACGCTTTGTTGCAACGCGGCATGTTCCGCCAGCCAATCGCTGTAATCGCCGACGATCTCCGCGCCATTCAGTTCACTGAACGTAGCCCCCAAACCACTGTGAAATTCGTGTAACATCAATTGACTCATCGCAGGCAAAATAATGTCACTGATTCGCGCGGTAGCAAATGGGAAACGAATTGATTCAACCCGATTCCTTGCTAAACTATCCGTCTATGAATTTGGACGAATTGTATTCTGAACTGACACTGAAAACGAAAACCAAAGTCGCACTCATCGTGCTGGATGGACTGGGCGACATTGCGACGAAAGAACAAAATTATCTCACGCCGCTCGAAGCCGCGCACACGCCAAACCTCGACAAACTGGCTAAGGATTCCGCGCAAGGCCGCATGATTCCCGTCGCCCCCGGCATCACGCCCGGCAGCGGCCCCGGTCACCTCGGTTTGTTCGGTTACGATCCGTTGGAATTTCAAGTTGGCCGTGGCGTCATCGAAGCGCTCGGCCTTGGCGTGGAATTGAAACCCGGCGACGTTTGCGCGCGGGCTAACTTTGCCACGCTCGACGCAAAAGGCATTGTCACCGACCGCCGCGCTGGCCGCATCGCCACCGAAGTCTGTGAAAAACTCGTCGCGTTGCTTTCCGCCAAGATCAAAAAAATCGGCGACACGCAGGCCATCATCAAAGCCGGCAAGGAACATCGTTTCGTTGTCATCTTCCGCGGCAAAGGCCTCGAAGGCCCGCTGACGGATGCGGATCCGAATCGGGAAGGCTTGCCGATTCCTGCCGTGAAGC
>CAIWFB010000295.1 GCA_903911825.1 uncultured Verrucomicrobia subdivision 3 bacterium | reverse complement strand
TGAAAGCGGAAAGCGGAAAGCGGAAAGCGGAAATGCGCCGCTGCGTTTTTCTCGACCGCGACGGAGTCATCAACCGTTCTATCACTCGGGATGGTTTGCCGTTTCCGCCGATGAGCATGGCGGATTTTGAAATTCTCCCCGGCGTTCCCGAAGCGTGTGCGAAATTGAAAGCCGCCGGGTTTTTGCTCGTGCTCACCACCAACCAACCAGATGTTGGCCGTGGCATTGTCCCGCGCGAACTGGTGGAAGCGATGAATGCCGAAGTGTCGAAAGTCGTCGCGCTGGATCGTATCGAAGTTTGTTATCATCCCGGTCGCGGCGCGTCGGATTGCGATTGTCGCAAGCCCAAGCCGGGGATGTTGCTCAATGCGGTCAAGGCGCTGGACATTGATCTCGCGCAAAGCTGGATGGTGGGCGATCGCTGGCGCGATGTGGATTGCGGTTACGCGGCGGGCTGCCGGACAGTTTTCATTGAGGGTAATTATGTCGAGCAGTTGAAGCAGAAACCTGATTTTTCCGCTGGCCATCTGGCTGAGGCTGCGGACATCATTCTGGCCCAAACGAAGGAATAATTTATGAAGCGCACTTTAAAAGACCTGACGGTAAAAATTTACGCCGACGGCGCGGACAAAGCCGGGATGTTGAAGCTCAACGCCGATCCGCTTATCCAAGGTTTGACCACGAACCCCACGCTGATGCGCAAGGCCGGCCTGACGGATTTCGAGGCGTTCGCCCGCGACATCTTGCAGACCATCACGGCCAAGCCGCTTTCGCTGGAAGTTTTTTCGGATGAGTTTTCCGAGATGAAGCGTCAGGGTTTGAAAATCAACGGCTGGGGCAAGAATGTTTACGTCAAGATTCCGATCACCAATTCACGCGGTGAATCCGCGTTGCCGCTCATCAAGGAACTTGCGAGCGAAGGCGTGAAGCTGAACGTCACGGCGCTGCTCACCACCGAGCAGGTCAAAGGTGTGGCCGCTGCGTTGAATCCGAAAGTGCCCGCCGTAGTTTCAGTTTTTGCTGGTCGCATCGCGGACACAGGCGTTGATCCCGTCGGCATTATGACGGAGAGCAAAAAGATTCTCGCTGGATTGCCGCAGGCGGAATTGCTGTGGGCGAGCGTGCGCGAAGTGCTGAATATTTTCCAATCGAACGACTGCGGTTGCCACATCGTGACTGTGCCGCACGACATTCTTGGCAAAGCGCAGAAGATGACAGGCATGGATTTGACCGAACTTTCGCTCGATACCGTGAAGATGTTTGCCAACGACGCGCAGGCGGCGGGTTTCAAACTTTAAGTTGTCGCTCAAATACAAAGGCCGCGCATCAGCGCGGCCTTTTTTGTTTTGATAGCAAGTTCAAATTAATTTCGTCACCACTGCGAACACATCGACGACTTTCACCGATTCCATCGCGGCGATGAGTTCCTCGCGTGTGCCTTTGATATCGCCGCCATCGTAGCGGTAATATTCTAAGTTGCGTCCGTTCACCACGGGATTTTTCACGAGCGTAAAATGATTGCCGTAAGGCCAATTCGTCACGTTTAGCGTCGGTGCTTCGATCACGATTTGGTTCGGAACCTTCATCGCTGCGGCGATGTGCATCAAGGCCGTATCCACGCTCAAGAACGCGCTGCACCGCTTCATCAACGCCGCCGTCTCTCGCAAGTTTTTGGTCTTCGCTTCCAGCGTCAGCTCGCGATTGGCTTGGGCGAGAATGATTTCGTGATCTTTAGTTTCTTCCGGTCCCCCAAACAGCAGCACGCGCAGATCGGGGCGTTCCTTGTTCAGCTGGCGCACCAGACCGGCATAATTTTTCAGCGGCCAGCGTTTCAGTGGCAGATTTTTCGTGCCGCCGGATCCGACGTGAATACCGAGAATTTTCTGGCCGAATAATTTGTGCTTCACGAGAAAGTCATCGGCGAAGCGCTCCTCGGAAGGCGTGAGGAAAAAATCCATTTCGTGCGCCGTCGGCTTTTTCTTTGCGCCGATGAGCGGCAACACATCGAAATTATTCTCAATCGAATGGCGGGTGTAATCTTGCGGCAAAGCGGCAGTGACGAGCCAGCGATCCAGCCAATTGAAACATTCGTATTCGTGGCTGATGCGGACTTGTGCGCCCGCCAGAAACGCTGCGATGCGATAATGAATCCGGCTCTGCGGATGCGTGTTGATAGAAAGTTGATAGCGCTCGCTGCGTAGCGATAAAAGAAAACGCACTGCTTCTAGCTTGCCACATTTCAAAAGATTTTTCTGGAATACCCGATTCACGTGCGGGTTGCTTTCCAGCAAATCTTTCGAGCCCGCCCACATCGCGAGCACATCAATGGTGGCGTCGGGGAAATTGGCGCGAAGTTCGCGCAGCAGTGGCGTGGCGATGAGCGTGTCGCCGATGCCAGCCATTGAGATGACGAGAATTTTCACAGCCGCGAAATCTTTTCCAATAATCCCGTGGTGGATTTACCGGGCACAAAGGGAACGATGACAATTTTTCCGCCTGCGGACTCTACAGCGCGGCGCTCATCTTGATTCAAGGTTTCCAACGTGTAATCGCCGCCTTTG
>CAIWFB010000294.1 GCA_903911825.1 uncultured Verrucomicrobia subdivision 3 bacterium | reverse complement strand
GGGCACGATGGTGCTCGCGGTGATCTTCCTGTTGAGTTTCGCCGTTTATTACTTCGCGAACTGGAAAGCGCTCGCTGACGTGTGGCCGGTGCGTTGAACTAACCGACCTTCGCCTATCCCAATAAACTTATGACGACCCAGGCAATCACGGTTGGCCCCATCGAACGCTTCGCGCTGCGCTTCAGCCGCATTCTCTCCGGCGGCAGTTTCGCAACGTTCGCGCTCTGCGTTCTGGTTTTTTACGAAACCTTCGTGATGATCATGACCTTCGCGCCGATTACCAGCGGCGCGATGGGCGGATTTCTTGAGGAGTTCCGCATCCGTTGCTTCCAATACGAGCCGAAGACCGGCTGGATGCAATGGACTTCGGTCGCGACGATGATTGCCGAACCGTTGCCGCTGGCGGGCATCATCTACTTCATCTGGCGGGCGCAGATCCGCGAATTGTGGCAGACCCGGCGGCGCGCGGTGATTCCGCTCGGTGGCGCAGCACTGCTGCTCGTGGGCTTGCTCGGGGCCGGCCTCGCGGGCGTGGGCAACCCGGAGCCGCCGCAAAAGGAATTGCCGTTTCCCGCGGACAGTTTGCGCAGTGCGCTGCCTATGCCGGCGTTCAAACTCACGAATCAGGACGGTCAGACCGTCACGCTCGCCGACTTCAAAGGCCGCGTCACGCTGGTCACCGCGGTTTATGCCACCTGCACCACCACCTGCCCGATGATGCTGAAAGGCATCCGCAGCGTGCTGGATCAACTCACGCCCGCCGAGCGCGCCAAACTTTCTGTCGTGGCCTTTTCACTCAGCCCGGAGACCGATACGAAAGAACTCCGCACGATGATCACCAAGGCTTACAACTTTGACTCCGCGCAATTTAATTTTCTCAACGGCGATCCCGCCGAGATGGGCGTGTTGCTCAACCAGTTGAACATCGGCCGCACCCGCGACGAAAAGACCGGCGAGATTGTTCACTCCAATTTGTTCATCCTGCTCGATCACGAAGGCCGCATCGCCTACCGGTTGTCCTTGAGCGAGCGCGAATCCTCGTGGCTGATCACCGCTGTGCGCACCTTGCTCGCGGAAAAGACGCTGTGATTGCGCCGCGAAAATTAACTGTTGGAATCCGAAACAGCATTGGGAGCGCGCCCGCCTCGGGCGCAGTTTTCCGCGCCCTCGCGGAAAACCCAGGCGCACGAAAATGTTTAAAGCTTTCAATTCAGTGCCGCGCGCAACAGCCGAACGCGAGGGCGCGTTCGGCTACGCCCGGGGCGGGCGTGCTCCCGAACTTCAATCCTCCGATTTTGTCACATGACTGAAACGCCCATTACCCAGTTGCTGACGGCGGATAAAGCCGCCAAGTCGGCCGCCGCCGCCGCCACCGCGCCGGCCGTGCGCGGCGAATCGCTGCTGCGTCCGCTGGAAAATTTCTGGCTCTGGCTGGACCGGCTCATCGAACGCTTTCTGCCTTCAGCACTCAATCCCTTCGGCCAACTCGGCGCGATGGTCAACACCTGCCTCATCATCGCGCTGGTCTCCGGCATCGCGCTGCTGATCTGGTATCCGCCCAGCGTGTATCAGGCTTACGCGGCGCTGGAAAAACTCCGCACCGAATCCTGGCTCGGCCAGTGGATGCGCTCCCTCCACCGTTACAGTTCGGACGGCTGCCTTTTTTTTATTCTGCTGCACACGGCGCGCATCATCTGCCAGCGACGTTTTTCCGGGGCGCGGTGGCTCGCGTGGATGGCGGGCATCATGATGCTCGCGGGGATGTGGTTTATTGGTTGGACCGGCTATTGGCTGGTGTGGGACGTGCGCGCCCAGCACGCCGCCCTCGGCACCGCGCGGTTTTTGGACGTGCTGCCGATCTTCGCCGAGCCGATGTCGCGTTCGTTTCTCACCAACGAAAGCGTGCCGTCGCTGCTGTTCTTCCTGATTTTCTTCGCGCACATGCTGCTGCCGCTGGCGATCGGCATCGGCCTCTGGATGCACCTCATGCGTGTGAACCGCGCCCGCCTGCTCACCGGTCGGGCAATGACATGGTGGATTGTCGGCTCGCTCGCGGTGCTCTCCGTCTTGCTTCCCGCCATCAGTGCTGTGCCCGCCGAGATGACCGTGAAAGTCCAAAAGTTTACGATGGACTGGTGGTATCTGTGGCCGCTCCAACTGACCGACCGGCTCGGCGGCGGCGCGTTGTGGGCTTTATTTCTTTTTACCGGTCTGACCGTGCTCACTGTGCCGTGGTGGATGGCCAAACGTCGCCAGACTCCGGAATGGACAGCTACCGTGGATCTCTCGCGTTGTTTCGGCTGCACGCTTTGCGGGAAGGATTGCCCATTCAACGCCATCACCATGCTGCCGCGCGAAGATGGCAGAAAATTTGAAGTGCAATCGCACGTCAATCCCGATTTGTGCATCGGCTGCGGCGTGTGCATCGGCGCGTGTGATTCGCAGGCGATCAACATGCCGGTGCTGGCAAGTCACACGGTCGAGCAGCGGCTGAATGCCTGGATTGACGCCACCAAGGCGCGCGGCGAAAAACCTTTTATCGCCTACTGCTGCGATGAATCCGCCGCCTCATTCCTGCGCGTGAATGCCGATGGCACCTCGGCGGACCTGCCTGGCTATCGGATTGAGCGCGTGCCGTGCATCGGCTGGGTGAGTGCAGTAATGCTGGAACGGCCTCTGGCCCGCGGCGTCGAAGGAATTCTGGTCATCGCCTGCGGCACCACCGATCCCGTTGCCCGCGACGGCTGCCAATGGTTCGAGCAACGCCTCGTCGGTAAGCGCCCGCCGGCCTTCGATCCCAAGAAGGCGGATGCGTCGCGCATTCATCTTGTTCACCTTGATCGCACCCGCCGCGCGGAACTGCTCCGCGTCGCGGAGAATTTCCGCGCGAATCCGGCCGCGCCCACTTCGCCAACGCTGCGCCAGCGGACGTTGCCGATTCTCGCCGCAGTCGGGCTTGCGCTCGGGCTTGGCACCGCCACGTGGCTGGGCAGCACCCTGCCGTATCGCACGCCGTATTCGCCAGAGCCGGAACTGGTCGTGTCGTTTAATCACCACGGAAACATTGTGGCGCCGCGCAAATTGACGAAAGAGGAACTCGATGCCCGGCAGCCGCAGATGCGTGCCCAGTTCAACGTGGCGCGTGAACGCGTGCCCGTGCGATTGCGAGTTCAAGTGGACGGCCAGACCGTGCATGAGCAATCGTATCAGGCCAAAGGCGTCTCGAAGGACGGATCCAGCATCGCGGTGGTGCGGCTCCCGGTCACCTCCGGCTCGCATGTGGTGCAGGTGGAACTGAATGACAGCGGCAAACCGGAGGATTGGTCCCAGCACTGGACCGAGACCGTGGAGTTTAAGGAAAACCATCTGCGCGTCGTGCTCTTCGATAGCAAGGATGGCTTTTCGTTGCATTGATGGTTTTTTGCAACCTGGGGCGACAATCATCACTACTCTTGGATCTCTCTCGTTCTGATTTGGTGGGCTATTGGAAGCCAATCAGATTAATTATTTCCAAGCTAATTTTATTTGCACTTTACTTGCACTTATTTGTAAGTGCTTGATTATCAATGGAGCGGGTGAAGGGAATCGAACCCTCGTATCAACACCATGCCTGAAATCGTTTTAATTGCCAATAAAAGTGACGTTCTTGAACGGTGTTGACAACCTTGGACGTTGTAAGTTATAGTTGTAAGTAATTTATGGCATCGCTCACCCTCAAAAAAGATTGCAACAACTGGATAGCCTGCTTTGGCAGAACACAACGAAGCACGGGCGTCTCTAAAGACGGCGATAAGAAGTTGGCACAAAAAATGGCGGACGAATTTGAGAACGCCGCGAGACTGGCAAAGACCGGGATGTTCAACGAGTCCCGCGCCCGCAAGGTCTTGAATGACATAGAT
>CAIWFB010000293.1 GCA_903911825.1 uncultured Verrucomicrobia subdivision 3 bacterium | reverse complement strand
TCGGCTCGGGTGCGCTGACCCTGAATGGCGGCGCGGTTTCACTCATCGCCGCCGGCGGTCCCGCCATTTACAATAACCCCATCACCGTAGCCGCACCTTCCACGGTGCTGGTGACGGGCCCGGCTAATTTCAACGAAGCGTTTGGCGGTGCGTTAAGCGGGAGCGCCAATATAGATTTCAATATCGCTGGTAATGCTACCTTCTCGGCCCGCAGCACAATGACGATGAGTGGTTACAGCGGTCTTGTCACCCTGAAGTCGTCCGGCTTCTTTCGCTGGCAGGGCGGCACCGGCAGCAGCACGACGATGTTTGACCTGGGCACCAACGGCGGCGTGATGTTAGCGCGCGATGGCGGCACCATCACGCTCGGTTCACTCGCCGGCGGGTCGAATACGTTTCTCAAAGGCGCAGGTAGCTCAGCGGTAGCGACCACTTATGTCATCGGCGGTAAAAATTTGAGCACCACGTTTGCGGGCCAAATCACGAACGGCACCTTTGCGGGCAGCCCCATCACCACCGCCATTCAAAAAATCGGCACGGGCACCCTCACGCTAACCGGCACGAATTTTCATTCCGGTTCCACTTCGATCACCAACGGCACGCTGGTTGTTAACGGGGCCATCACTGCCAGTGCCACTACTGCGAACGCAGCGGGCACGCTGACTGGAACGGGCTATATCGGCGGACTCGTGAGCATCAACAGCGGTGGAAAACTTTCCCCCGGCAACAACGGCGCGGGAACTTTCACGCTCGGCGGTGGTTTGACGCTGAACGGTGGGACGGTGAATTTAGACCTCGCCAACGTCACCACCGTGGGCAGCGGCGTGAATGATTTAATTTCACTGAATGGCGGCGCGTTGACACTGAGCGGCACCACGACCATCAATCCGAATTTTTTCAACGGACCGCTGGCGAATGGCACCTACACCTTGATCACTGGCGGCGCAGCCACTACCGGCAGCACGGCCAACTTGCTGTGGGCCGGCCCAAGCGGCACGCGGCAAGCCATCGCGCTCGACACCGGCACGACGGGCGCAGTGAAACTCAACGTGAGCGGCTCACCTGCCGCCAATCTCGTATGGCGCGGCACCAACGGTGTGAACTGGGACACCAGCACCGTCAATTGGGCGAACGGTGTCACCCCGGATGTATTTTACAACCTGGATGCCGTGCTGTTTGATGACAGCGGTGCCAACCCTGCCAGCGTCACGTTGACCACCCCGCTCACGCCCGCCGCCATCGTCGTGAATGCTTCGCAAAATTATACTTTCAGCGGGAGCCCCATCACGGGCGGCGGCTCACTCACAAAACTGGGTAACAGCACGTTGACCCTCGCCAACGCCAACACCGCCTGGACGGGCAACCTCAATATTTTTGCCGGCACACTCTCCGCCGCCGCAGGTAGCAACCTCGGTAATGGCACGATGACCATTAGCAACGGCGCCACCTTCGCCCTGCCCTCTAGCGCCCCCTCCGTTTTCTTCGGAGGCAACGTGATGATTCCTGCGAACACCAGCGGCACAATCAATTCCGGCGCGCTGGGCAACGGTATTTCTGGAACACTATTTTCGGGCAACAGCGGCAGTATTCTCAATCTTGTCAACGGCGTGAGCTTCAGCGGCACGACCTCGGCGCAGTTTGATAATTTTACCGGCACGATTAATATCCAGTCCGGCGGCTCGCTACGATTTTCCTCCAATACCAGCGGCAATACCTACGGTTCACTGTCGCCTACGTTCGTCATCAACGGCACGCTGCAACCGCGCAACGCTGGTAACACCGTCCTGCTCGGCGCATTCTCCGGCTCCGGCTCACTCGCCGGTGCGCAGTCGGCTAGCGGTGCGGGCGACACACTCTTCGTCATCGGCGGCAATAATTCGGACGCGAATTTCAGCGGCAACATCAGCAGCAACAGCGCCGTCGCGGGCAGTGAAATCAGCGTGAATAAAATTGGCACGGGCCGACTCACCTTGAGCGGAAGCAGCACCTTTACCGGTGGCACCACGGTCAGCGCGGGCACGCTGCGCGTGAATAATGTTTCCGGTAGCGGCACCGGCTCCGGCGATTTGGAGGTCTTTTCTGGTGCGGCCCTGACCGGCACGGGCAGCATCGGGAGCGCGACGACGATTGATGGCGGGGCGACGCTCTCACCAGGTGACCCTACCGGCACGCTCACTTTCACCAGCAGCCTGACGTTGAACGATAGTTCTGTCCTCACCTTCGCCCTCGGCACCAACAGCGACCTTGTGGCGGTGAGTGGCGATTTGATTCTCACCGGACAATTACAAGTGACGAACACCGTTGGATTTGGCGCAGGAACTTACACGCTATTCACCTATGGCACGCTAGCGCTCGGCAATCTGGTGATTGCTTCGGCTCCCGCTGGATATAATTACAGCCTCAGCACCAACACGCCCGGCGCAGTGACACTCGTCGTCACGCCGAGTGCGCCACCGACGTTTGGTAGCGTCACCTTGAGCGGGAATAATCTGACCTTGAGCGGGAGCAACGGAATTCCATTCGGGAATTATTTTGTGCAACAGTCCTCCAACCTCGTGAACTGGACGAGCATCGCCACCAATCAGTTTGACTCGAATGGTGGATTTAGCTTCAGCACCAATGCCCCGGCGGGATCGGCGCAAAACTTCTTCCGCTTGCAACTCCAGTAAATAATTTCGGGCAGTTCTGGAAATTAAAAAGGACGGACAATGATGTCCGTCCTTTTCAAATTTCAGGGCGAAGCTTATTTGACCGCCACGGCGAAAACTGCCGCAGCTTCGTTAGCCAGATTCAAGACCGTGTTCGGGAATAAACCGAGCCAGAAAATTCCAGCGATACACGCCCAGATAGCAACTTTTGCGGGAGCCGAAAGTTCGATCGGCGAGACGTCTTTCGCCTCTTTGCTCCAGTAGATTGCTTTGATGACACCGAAATAATAATACATCGAAATCACCACACCCGCCAAGGCGATGAAGGCGAGCCAGTAGTAAGCGTGGTTTGTGGCGCCTTGTTCCACGACGGCTTTGAGCAGCAGAAATTTTCCAAAGAAACCAGCGAGCGGCGGAATGCCCGCGAGGGAAACCATTGCAATCGTCATCGTGGCGGCGAGCAACGGGGAACGTTGATTCAAACCGGCGAGACCAGAAATGTCTTCTGTGTCGAGCTGGCGTAAAACCAAAGTGATGACCAAGAATCCCGCCATAACCGTGAAGAGATAACCGCCGAGATAATACAAAACTGCCGCCTGCCCTGCCGCAGTCAGCGCCGCGACCCCCAGCAACAGGTAACCAGCGTGGGCGATGCTCGAATAACCGAAGAGACGTTTGAGATTACGTTGCGGCAACGCACAGAGATTGCCGTAGAGAATCGTGATGGCAGAGATGACGATGAACAGCGTGGTCCATTGAGCCGTCACGGTCGGCACAGCGGTGAACAACACACGCAGGAGCAAAACAAAACCAGCCGCCTTGGAACCGATAGCGAGAAACGCGGTCGTCGGTGTGGGCGCACCTTGGTAAACGTCCGGCGCCCAAATCTGGAAGGGAAATGCGGCAATCTTGAAACCGAGGCCAACCAGAACCATCAACACACCGAGCAAAAAGATTTTGCTCTCGGCAAATTGCGGAGCCACCAGCGCGAGCTTGGTGAAATTCAATTCGCCCGTGGTGCCCCAAATGAGCGCGATGCCGAAGACCATGAAGGAAGAAGAAAGCGCACCGAGAATCAGATATTTCACGCCCGCTTCGAGCGAGACGACTTTGCTGCGCTGAAAACTGACCAACACATAAAAGGTGACGGTGATAAGTTCGATGGAAACGAACAACATCGCAAAGTCATTGGACGACGCGGCGAACAACATTCCTGAAAGCGCAAAGACAATCAGCGAATAATATTCCGCAACGCTACCAGCGGCCAAGCGATCAGAAAATTCCGCCGCCATGAATAACACCAGAATGGCCGCCACAATAAAAAACCGTTTAAAGAATAGCGACAACGCGTCGTTGACGAACATACCATTGAACGCAGTCCCAAACTGACCGCAGCTGCCGTTGCCGCTCAAACTCGCGACGAGCAAAACGCCCAAGGCCGCGATGGCGGCGTAGCCGATGAAGCGGCGACGTTCGGCAGGCACAAAGAAATCTGCCAGCATCAGCACGAGGCCAAGGCCGATCACCGAAATTTCCAAACTTATCAGGGAAGCGTTCATCAGTTGCGAACTCCAGAGTTATCAGCTTGCACCGCTGATGCGACCACCGTTTTGACGGGCGCGAATGTGGCCACGATTTTCTGCGCGTCGGGATTGATTTTATCCGTCAGCAGCTTTGGCCAAAAGCCGAACACCAGCAGGCTGACCAGCAGCAAGGCGTAAGGCAATTTGCGCCAGACGTGGGAAGCGTCATTGATAGAATTCCATTTTTCCGGCAGCGGGCCATGTAGGATGTTGCGGATGGCGCGAGTCATGTAGATACCGCCGATGACTAACGCTCCCCACAACGCGATGACCGTGACGGTCGGAAACGCTTTCCACGCGCCAAAGAAAACCGTGGCTTCACCGACAAAGTTGGCAAAGCCGGGCAATCCGCAACCCGCCATCGCCGCCATCAAGAGTGCCGTGCCGATGAACGGAAGTTTGCGGCAGAGACCACCGAGCGCACTGATTTCCAACGTGCCGGTTTGTTTATAAATGTAACCGGTCAGAGCAAAAGTGAGGGCCGCGAGGAAGCCGTGTGCGACCATGATGAGAATCGCACCGGTGATGCCGATGAGATTCAAGCTGGCGATACCGAGAAAAATAAAGCCCATGTGCGCCACGCTGGAATTACCGATGAGCAGGTTCAAATCGCGTTGACGCATGGCGACCCAACCGACGTAGAGAATGTTACCGACGCAGAGCCAAGCAAGGATGTTCGCCCAACTTTGAGCCGCTTCAGGCAGAACCGGCAAGGCGATCCGAATCAAACCGTAGAGACCGAATTTCTTCAATACACCGGCGTGCAGCATGGCAGTCGGCGAAGGCGCAACGCCGTAGCCCAGCGGGGCCCAAGAGTGAAAGGGCCAGAGTGAAACCAAAATTCCGAAGCCAAACAGCAGCAGCGGGAAGATGAAATTCTGCACGTTGGTCGCGAGCGGATAGGTCTTGGCGTGTTCGATGATTTTCGGAATGTCGAAGGTGTTCGCGCCGGATTGGATATAAAGCGCAATCAAACCGATCAGCGCGATGAGCGCACCGATGCTCAAGTAGAGCGTGATCTGGAAAGTCGCGTAGTTCTTCTTTTCGCCACGGCCCCACACGCCGATCATGATGAACGTCGGCACCAAGGCGAGTTCGTGTAGAAAGTAGAAGAAGAACAGATCCAGCGACGCGAAGGCACCAAGAATACCCGCCGTCATCACGAGCAGTAGGATGTAAAATTCTTTTTCGCGAGTCTGGATTTCAAACGAGCAAAGCGCCGCGGCGAAGGCGACGATAGCTCCCATCAGAATCAACCCAACATTGATACCATCTACGCCGACGTGATAGCTGATACCGAGCGATTCCACCCACGGAATCTGCTGTTCAAATTGATAACCCGCAGCACCGGGCACGAACTGCGCGAACATCTTGATCGCGAGCACGGCGGAGACAAGTGTGGCCAGCACCGCGACGGAGCGGATGATGACGCGGGAATTGCGCGGCACGACGACCAGCAACAACGCCGCAATGAGCGGCCAACCAGCGATGTGAGTCAGAATGGACATTTTATTTTCCCAAAACGAAATAGAGCACCAGCGCCACGCCCAATATGAACAGGAAAGCGTAGGTCTGCAGGTTGCCAGTTTGCGCGAGACGCAACGCGCGGCCCGTTAAATCGGTGCCGCCACGAATGGCGCCGATGATCGCGCCCTCAAGAATCCAGCGGTCAATCCAGTCGGCCACGGCGGCGAGAAAATCGTGCGCGCGAATGAAAGTGGCTTCGTAAAGTTCGTCAAAGTAAAAACGATTTTTCATCGCAGTAGCCAGAGCCCCCAGCTTCTTCGGCAACGGATCGCTATCGACATTTTTGTAGAGCGCCATAGCAACCAAAAAGCCGACCAACGCTGCACCGAGACCACAAGCCATTGGGAAAACGTCATGGAATGGATGCATGAACTGCTCCATCACGGTCAACGAGGCGTGTTCGGCGCCGAACTGGGAGCCGTAGTTATTCGTGATGCCGATAAAACCACCGGCGAACGAAAATACCGCCAAAATCATCAACGGAATGGTTATCACCAGCGGGGATTCGTGCGCGTGTGACGCTTCCTTGGATTTTTCTTTGCCCAAGAAGACCACGAAGAATAGGCGGAACGTGTAGAACACGGTCAAAGCGGCAACGAAGACCGCGACGCCAAACAAGAGGTAATTCTTCTCTTCCAAAGCCTGCGCGAGAATGGAGTCTTTGGAATAGAAACCGGCAAAGGGCGGAACACCGCTCAAGGCCAAGGTGCCGATCAGAAAAGTCCAGAAGGTGATGGGCATTTTCTTTTTCAGGCCACCCATTTTCCAGATGTCTTGCTCGTGGTGCATGCCGATAATGACAGAGCCGGCGGCGAGGAACAGCAACGCCTTGAAGAACGCGTGCGTGGTCAGATGGAACATCGCGGACGTCGGGCCACCCAGACCAACCGCCATGACCATGTAACCGAGCTGCGAAAGTGTGGAATAAGCGATGATTCGTTTGATGTCATTCTGCTGAACCGCCATGAGCGCCGCGAGCAAGGCAGTGAAACCACCGATGTAAGCGATGATGTGCAGGGATTCGGCGTTGAACAAAAACAACGTGCGACAAAGCATGTAAACACCGGCGGCCACCATCGTCGCGGCGTGGATCAAGGCGGACACAGGCGTCGGGCCTTCCATCGCGTCCGGCAACCAGACGTGGAGCGGAAATTGAGCGGACTTACCCATGCAGCCGCAGAAAATCAGCAGTGTAGCAATCGTGGCGCAGCAGCCGAGGGCAACGGGGTTGGCTGCCATCACGGACTGCAACGTGGAGAAGCTCAACGAACCGAGCAATCCCCAAACCATCAGGATGCCGAAGAGAAAGCCAAAGTCACCAAGGCGGTTGACGATGAAGGCTTTTTTGGCGGCATCGCCGGCGCTGGGTTTTTCAAACCAAAAACCGATCAGCAGATAGCTGGACACACCGACCAATTCCCAGAAAATGAACATCATCAGGAAATTATTCGCCAGCACGATGCCGAGCATCGAGAAGGTGAACAGACTCAAACAGGCGAAGAAGCGCGCCATGCTTTCGTCCTCGTGCATGTAGCCGTAGGAATAAATGTGAATCAAACCGCCGACGCCGGTGACGACGAATAGCATCATCAGGCTCAAAGCGTCGAGCTTGAGACCGAAGTCCGCCGAAAGGTTGCCGATGGAAAGCCAGTTGACTGAAGTTTCACCGCTGAATTGCATTCCGTTCGCGTTGACGAACAGGCAGGTCATCACAAAGCCCGCAACGACGGCACCGATGGAAATGAGGCTGCTGACGGCTTTATTGCGGAGGAAAAAAAGCGTAATCACCGCCGCCGACAACAGCGGCAGGAACAAAATCAGCCAAGGAAATAATTCGTGTTTCATCCGTCAGAGTTTCATCGAGGTCAAATCTTCGACATGCGCCGACTGGCGTTTGCGATAGAGCGCCACAATCAGCGCCAGACCAACCGCCACTTCCGCTGCCGCCACCGTGATAATGAAAAACACCAGCACTTGACCGTCGAGTTTGTTGTTGAACCGCGAAAAAGAAACGAGCGCCAAGTTGGCGGCGTTGAGCATCAATTCGAGCGACATGTAGATCACCAGCAAATTGCGGCGCATGATGACGCCGAGCAACCCCAAGCTAAACAGCAGGAAGCTCACGGCCAGATAATGTTGGAGTCCAACGTGCATGTTATTCGAGTTTCTTTTTGCTCAAGAGAATCACACCAATCATCGCCACGAGCAGCAGCACCGAGACGATTTCAAACGGGAGCGTGTATTGCGAAAACAGGAGTTTGCCGAGCGCGTAAGTTTCGCCTTCCAGCGTGGGCGGCGCAGCGTTGGGTTTGATAGACGCGAGCGACTTGATGAAAATGCTGACGATGATGCCGACGGAAACCAAGCCAGCAGCCAGACCAAAAAACTTGATGCGACGACGTTGCTCTTCTTTCAGATCCAGCAACATGATGACGAACAGGAACAGCACCATCACGGCTCCGGCGTAAACGATGATCTGCACGGCGGCGAGAAAGAAGGCATGGAGCAACACGAATAAACCTGACATCGAGATAATCGTGAGCACCAGAAACATTGCACTGGTGACAGGGTTACGGCTGAACGGATTCGCGACGACGAGCACGGCGCACAGGAGCGTGAGCGCGGTGAAGACATAAAATAATACGTCTTCCACGGCACCACCACTGATCAGATTGTTGATGACTTCCATTGCAGATTATTTTTTAACGGGGAAACTTTCCTGTGCCTGTGCTTCCTCCAATTTCAGTTTCCATTTCTGGATACCAGGGCTAACTCCACCCAGCGCGAGCAGTTTTTCTTTGTTGTAAATCATCTCGCTGCGACTCAAGCCGGTAAGTGAATAGTCCTTTTGCAGGAAGATTGCCTCTTCGGGACAGACTTCCTGACAGAAGCCACAGAAGATGCAACGCAACATGTTGATCTCGAATTCCGCCGGCATCTTTTCCGCATTGGTGCGGTCAGCTTTGAGCCCGGTGTTGCCGGGCGGCGTGATGCGGATGGCTTTCGGTGGGCAAACAAATTCGCAGAGCTGGCAGGACACGCATTTCGTGTGGCCTTCCTGATCCTTCACGAGATACGGTGCGCCGCGATAGCCGGTGGGCAACGTCCATTTCTGCTCGGGATATTCCATCGTCACCACTTTGCGCAAGATGAGCGTGTTGAAGGCGTGCTTGAGCGTCACTTTCAACCCGCCAATGATGGCCGGCAGATAAAGTTTTTCCCAAAAGGTCAGGGACTTACGATTTACAACGACGGCCATATCAACTCCTGATCCACAGCCAGATGGCCGTGAGTAAAATGTTTACCAACGCGAGCGGCAAGAAACGGCGCCAGCCCAAATCCATCAATTGGTCATAACGGAAACGCGGGAACATCCAGCGCACCCAGATGAAGACGACCATGAAGAAAACCATCTTCGCCAAGAAAACGCCGATGTGCGCGAGGCCCATGGCCAGACTCGTGGGCGCGTGGTCAAGTCCCCAAAATGGCAATGTCCAGCCGCCGAAAAATAGCGTCACCATCATCGCGGAGGAGGACACCATGTTGGAATATTCCGCGAGGAAGAAGAGTGCAAATTTCATCGAGCCGTATTCGGTGTGATAGCCACCGACGAGTTCGGTTTCTGCTTCCGGCAAATCAAACGGGGTGCGGTTCGTTTCCGCGAACGAGGCGACCATGAAAATGATGAAAGAGATCGGCGAATACAAAACCAACCAACCGTGGCTCGCTTGCCAGCCGATGATTTGGCT
>CAIWFB010000292.1 GCA_903911825.1 uncultured Verrucomicrobia subdivision 3 bacterium | reverse complement strand
GGCATCCAGCCCGGCAACACCGACCGCAACTACGTTTTGCGCCGCATCCTGCGCCGCGCCGTGCGCTACGGCCGCACGCTCGGCTTCCACGAACCGTTCTTCTACAAACTCGTGGACGTGCTTGCCGACACGATGGGCGACGTCTTCCCCGAAATCCGCGCGCGCAAAAAGCAGGTGCAGGAAACCATCCAGCGCGAGGAAGAAGCGTTTAATAAGACGTTGGATTCGGGAATTCAAATTTTTGAGAACATTGTCGGCCTTCGTGAAAATTTGCTTGCCGCTGTCGATAAGGCGCAAGCTCATCTAAAAGCTGCTGACGCGATTGATAAAAGCAATGACACGAATGCAACAACTGCAGAACAATTATTTGAAAACATAAAGAATGCTGGTCAGGTAATTCTCGATGCTTTCGTCAGTCCTGATTGGAATGTGATTTTGAAAACACCAACCAACTCCGACAGAGAGCTTGTCGAGCGGGCAGAGAATATTGTTGGGGTAATCAATGTGCTTTTGAGCGGAGAAGTTCCTGACGAAGTTATGGATTTCGCTGCCGAGCGGTCACTTCAGCATCAGAATTCATTGGCAAACCAGTTGCGGCGCATGAAAGCACAAGGGCGGTTGATTAGCGGCGCGGCTGCATTTCTTCTCTACGACACCTACGGTTTCCCGCTCGACCTCACCGAGTTGATGGCGCGCGAACGCGGTTTGACCGTGGACAAGGACGGTTTTGAAAAATTGATGGAAGAACAGCGCGCCCGCGCCCGCGCCGCGCAGAAAAAAGAAGTCATTTCGCTTTCGCAAATCGAGACCACCACACCCACGAAATTCGTCGGCTACGACAACCTCGCGGTGTCGGCCAAAGTTTTGGAAGTGGTTTCGCTGAAAGAAAAAACCGCCGTGATTCTTGACGCGAGTTCTTGCTACGCCGAGATGGGCGGACAAGTCGGCGACACCGGCGAATTGACCGGCAACGGAAATTTGTGGCGCGTTTCAAATACGCAGAAATCTGGCAACACGTTTTTGCATTTCGTCGAAGGCGGCGACGCTCCGGCAATCGGCGCAGGCGTCACACTTTCTGTTGAAAAAGCGCGTCGCGATGCGATTCAACGGCATCACACCGTCACGCATTTGCTTCACTGGGCGTTGCACGAAGTCGCGAGCAAGGAGGCGTCGCAGAAAGGTTCGTTCGTCGGGCCGGACAAGTTGACCTTCGATTTCAACAGCGCGCCGCTCACGCCCGCGCAGGTCGCCGACATCGAGAAGCTCGTCAACGAACGCATCCTCGAAAACGCCGGCGTCTCGTGGACGGAAGTCGCGCACGCCGACGTGAAGCACCGCAAGGACGTGATGCAATTCTTCGGCGACAAATACGGCGACACCGTGCGTGTCGTCCAAATCGGCGGCCGTGCGCAGCACCTCGACGGCTATTCCATGGAACTCTGCGGCGGCACGCACACGCGCGCGACCGGCGAGATCGGTTTGTTCCGCATCGTCAGCGAAGCCGCCGTGGCGGCGGGCGTGCGGCGCATCGAAGCCGTGGCTGGTCTGACGGCTTACGGTCTGGCGAACGAGCAACTGCAACTCATCCGCAGCCTCGCCGGCAAAATCAATTCGCCCGTCGGCGAGTTGGAAAAGAAAGTCGAAGCCCTGCTC
>CAIWFB010000291.1 GCA_903911825.1 uncultured Verrucomicrobia subdivision 3 bacterium | reverse complement strand
CGCGCCTTCGTTCACATACGCGTCGCGGTTCCAATAATAAGTCGTATTGCCCGCGCTGACTTCCGCCGAGCCGTTCCACGCAAACGCGTCCCAGCTGTTGAACATCTCCACGCCGTCCACAAAAATCCCGATCTGCCCGCCGCCGCTGATGGATTTTGTCGCCGGCACATTGTTCGTGCGCGGCACGCGGTAGAGGAGTTTTTGGTTTGCCGGCAGGTTGGGAAACGATCCGTTTTGCCACGGCCCCATCGTGTAGCCCGCCAGCCCGGTGCTGCGGATGTAAACCGAGTTGGACGATGAATAAACTTCCTGCACGCCGCAATACGCCGGCGACGACTGCGTCTGCGAACCGTTGCTCCAGGTCGTCAGCGCCGTGCCGGCGGTCTTCATGGCGTCGTTTGTGTAGATGCGCGCGTATTGGCCGGAATAGGTCGTGAACCACGAGTTCGTGCGCGGGTCACCGGCATGGGCGGCGGCGAGGAGCGCGAGAAAAATTCCCATCAGCGCGGCGGTGAAGATGTTTTTCCGTTGGGTGTTAATTCGAGTTTTCATGGCGCCACCCTACGCGAACCAACCTTAAGCAAACATGAAGCAGACTATTAATTGCGCAGGTGCGCAATTTTTTCCTTCATCTTCCCTTAAGGTTCACGCTGCGAAAATTCAGGCGCTGGCGGAATCGTTCCGTCCATGATAAAACTTCGCCAGCCCGAACATGAGAATTCTCATCGTTGAAGACGAACCAGATCTGCTCGCGAGCCTCGCCCAAGCGCTGCGCGAGGAAGGTTACGCCGTGGACACCGCCGACAACGGCGACGATGGTCTCTTCAATGCCGAAGGCACGGACTACGACGCCATCGTCCTTGACGTGATGTTGCCGGGCATGGACGGCTGGGAAATTCTCAAGCGCCTGCGCAAAACCAAAAAAACTCCCGTGCTGATGCTCACCGCGCGCGATCAGACGCGCGACCGCGTGAAAGGCCTCGACACCGGTGCGGATGATTACGTCGTCAAGCCCTTCGATCTCGAAGAAGTTTTTGCGCGGCTCCGCGCCATCATTCGCCGCAGCGCGAACAAGACGACGAACGTCATCGAGATTGGCGAGGTGAAAATTGACACCGCCGCGCGCAATGTTTTCTTTAAGGACAAGCCGGTGGAAATCACCGCGCGTGAATATGCGCTCGTGGAATTTCTCGCGCTGCATCGCGGCGAAGTCGTCACCCGCACGCAACTTTACGAACACCTGTTCGACGAAAACGAAAGTTCACTTTCAAATCTTTTGGATGTTCATGTTTCCAATGTGCGGAAAAAACTCGGCGCGGAATTCATTGCCACCCGTCGCGGCCACGGCTATTGCATCGAATGAAAATCCTTAAATCCATCAAGTGGCGGCTGCAAATCTGGTATGGCCTGATTCTCGTCATCGTGCTCGCGGGCTTCGGCATTACCGCGTATCAATTAGAGCGCAACCGCCAGTTCCGCCATATTGACGATGAGCTACACCACCGTTTTGGTGTTTTGGTCAATGCGCTGCACCGACCACCGCCACGCCGACAAGACGAAGGCCAACAGCCGTTCGACAGTCCACCGCCCGATCAGATGCAAGATGATGGCCCGCCGAGACAGAATCCACACCCGCCGCTTGAATTTCATCTGCCGCCGGAAATCGCAGGAATGTTTGAAACCAGTAATCCAGACCAGCTTTATTTTACAATCTCGCGCGGGGACAAGGAACTTGCGCGCGGTGGAAATATCCCGACTCATTATGCTTCGATTTCGCGCGGGGAAAATCACATTCCAAACCTAAAAGAATTTAATAGCATTCCTGTTTGGAATTTTGACACCTACCGAGAAATTTTTGAGAACATTCCTTCTGGAGAAGAAATTCTTGTTGGTTGCTCAATTGCGCCGGAATTGAAAGAGCTTCGTCTCACTGCTTTAAGGCTTACTGGAATCGGTGCAATCATTTTATTTTTTGGCCTCGCGGGCGGCAGGTGGCTTGTCGGGCGCGCGATTCGGCCAATTTCTGAAATCAGCGCGACGGCGGTGAAAATCTCCGCTGGCGATTTGTCGCAGCGCAT
>CAIWFB010000290.1 GCA_903911825.1 uncultured Verrucomicrobia subdivision 3 bacterium | reverse complement strand
TTTTTCCACGCCGTTACGATGCGCGGCTTCAATCTGGCGGGCGAAGAAGTTGCAGAGCAGGGGAATCGGGTCGGCGCTCAAGTCAAAGTCGCCGACTTCACGAACATTTTTGCCGGCCACATAACAAATGATCACGGCCGCATCATGATCTGCGACCATGCGAAAAATTTCATCAGAGGCTTCCGTGCCGGTGAGGTTCAACACATTCGCGCCAGCTTCGAGGCAGGCGCGGGTGACAGCGGGCTGATATGTTTCGACCGAGACGAGAATTTTTCCCGCACGCAGCGCTTTGATGACGGGAATCAGTTTGGAATTTTGTCCGGCATCGTCTACGCGCGCGGCGTGGGCGAGCGTGGATTCCGCGCCGACGTCAATGATGGCTGCGCCTTGCGCCGCGAGCACTTGGCCGCGTTGAATGGCAGCATCGGCCGATAGACAAACACTTTCGCGATACCACGAATCAGCGGAAAGATTCACCACGCCCATGATGGCGGGTTCGGAATTGAACTTAAATTTCCGTTCGCCGATGGAAAATTCCTGCACACGGGCGGACGCGGCGGCGCGATTTTGTTCCAGCAAACTGGCGAGTTGTTCGAGCGAAAGCATGGGCGAATCGTAAGCCAGAAACGCAAATTCGCAAACGGAATGGCGGTGAAAATAGTTTTGCACGTTTGCCGGGTGAGAGTAGATTTCGGCTATGAATTTAATGCCCGCCTTGAAGATTTTTGCCGCCGCAGTTTTGTGCGGTGGCTGGTGGTTTACGTCGGGCTGCGAAAAACCATCGGCGATGAATGAGTCCACGGCGAATGTGCGGCACATCACGCAGGGCGAATTTGAAGCGGAAGTGACCCGCTCGGCCAAACCCGTGGTGGTGGATTTTTATGCGACGTGGTGCGGCCCTTGTCGCCAGCTGTCTCCGCTGCTCGACAAACTGGCCACTCCGCTGACGGACAAAATCAAATTCGTGAAGGTAAACGTAGATGAATCACCCGGCTTGGCGCAGAATTTTGCCGTAAGCGCGATTCCGACCTTGCTGCTGTTCAAGAATGGCAAAGTGGCCGACCGCATCACCGGTTTATCTTCCGAAGCGGACTTGAAAGCCAAGCTGGAAAACTTGGCGGAGGCTAAATAAGCCGACTCACCGATTTTTCAGAAACGTCTCTTTTAGTGAACCTTTTTCGGTGGTGAGGACGGTGCCGACGCCGATGTTGTGGCGCGTGAACCAGCCGTCTTTGGTTTCCAGCACAAAGCGGATATTGTCGCTCGCCGCCACGACGCCGTTGGTGTCGTTTTTCTCCAAGTGATGAATTTCTTCGATGACGCCGTCTGGATTGATGTAAGCAGCGGAAATGGATTCAGGGCAATTTTTCATCCAGAAGTTCGCGCGTTGGGTATAGGGCAGGGGAAACAGCATTGCGTCAGTTTCGAGAATATTCGTGCGGAACATCATGCCGGTCATTTCTTCGCGCTCGGTGAGGGCGATTTCGGCCTGAACAGTTTCCGCCCCGAGATAGATTTTCATCGTCGCCAACTTAGGCTGTGCCTGCTTGGGCAAAATGTCCTCAATCGTCGGTGCTACCGAGGTAACGGGCGGACTGGATTGGCTGCAACTAGTGGAAAGCAGTAGCGCCAGTAGAAGCAAAAATGCGTTTACGAATTTCATACCGACAAATTGCCGCAACTGGTCAACTTTTTCAAACAAACTGCGCAGCGCAATTCAACGACAATAAATCGCAAGCCTGCGTCAGCGGTGAAATGGATTGCCGTTTAAGCTGATTCACTGCGTCAATTCAGCTTTTTGGAAGGTTTGACTTGAGCGGCAGAAGGCTTATTTTGCCATCACTGTGACAACTATTGGACAACCTCCCGCGACGGTGCGGCTGGACGAATTGCCGCCGCATGTGTGCGCGGTCGTTCGGCAAGTGGACACCGACGATGAAGACACGCAGCGTCTCAAGACGCTGGGCGTCTGCTTAGGGCGGCGCGTGGAATTGGTGCGCGTCGGCGATCCGTTGATCCTGAAAATTTTCGGTTCCCGCCTCGGTTTGTCGGCCGAACTGGCGGCTCGCGTTCGGGTGGAAGTTTGCCAGCCCGACCATTGCGCCATGCGCGAAGGCGAAGGCGCATGAACGAATCTTCTGCGCCAACGCATTCGCACCGGCAATTCACCCTCGCGCTCGTCGGTAATCCCAATGCTGGCAAAACCACTTTGTTCAATGCGCTCACCGGTTTACGCGCCAAGACAGCGAATTTTCCAGGCACCACGGTAGAAAGCAAAGTGGGTCGGCTACATCTGGATCACAAACAGATCGTCGTAGTCGATTTACCCGGGCTTTACAGCCTTGATAGTAAATCGCCGGATGAAAAACTGGCGGCGGATGCCTTGCAGGGAAAATTAGAACACACCGCTCCGGACGCTGCGCTGGTCGTGGTGGATGCGACGAATCTCGAACGGAATCTTTTTCTCGTCAGCCAAATTTTGGAGCTCAAGAAATGCCCCGTCATCGTGGCGTTAAACATGATGGACATGGCGCGACGCGATGGCATCCGCATTGACGTGGCGAAATTGCGCGATGAACTCGGCTGCGTCGTGGTGCCGATTGCGGCGCGCGTGGGCGAAGGCATTGATGAACTGAAACAAGAGTTGGATCGGCTGGTCACTGGCGCAATGCCGGAAGCGCTGGATCATGTGGATCCGAATTGTTCCGGCTGCACGGGCTGCACGTTTCAGGCACGTTACGAATGGACCGAGCAAGTTTCTACCCGCGTCATGGATGCGGCGGCAGTGCAACGCTCGGTGTGGACTGAAAAATTGGATGATGTTTTCACACATCCGATTTGGGGAATCATTGTTTTCCACGCGGTGATGTTGGTGGTGTTCGCGTTGATATTTTGGGCGGCCAAAATCCCGATGGATTTGATTGATCAATTATTCAGCACAATCGGCGGCTGGGTGAGCACTAAAATTCCCGAAGGCGATTTTCAAAGCCTGTTAGTCAACGGTGTGATCGGCGGCGTCGGTGGAATTTTGGTGTTTCTGCCGCAGATTTGCATTTTGTTCTTCGCTCTCTCAGTGCTAGAAGACACGGGCTACCTGTCGCGGGCGGCGTTCGTGATGGATAAGGTCATGCGTCGTTTTGGCCTGCCCGGCAAGGCCTTTGTGCCGATGCTTTCGGCGCACGCTTGCGCGATTCCCGCCATCATGTCCACGCGCGTCATCGAAAATCCTCGCGATCGACTGGTCACGATTCTCATCACGCCACTGATGACGTGCTCGGCGCGCATTCCAGTTTTTGCGATGGTTACGGCGCTAATTTTTCCGCATTCGCCACTGAAGGCTGGACTGGTTTTCACTGGAGCCTACGCGTTTGCGGTAGCCACGGCACTGGTGATGGCGCTGATTTTTCGCGGCACCATTTTGCCGGGCGGCAGCAAGCCGTTGATGATTGAATTGCCGCAATATCGGATGCCCGGGCTGCGCGTGGCGCTGTTGCACACGTTCGACCGCGCGAAAATTTTCGTGAAGCAGGCGGGCACCATCATTCTGGCCATCTCGCTAATCTTGTGGGCGCTCTCGTATTATCCCAAGTCTGCTGCGCCAGCTGCGGCGGTAACGATGAATGAACAGGCGGCACAATTCGAAAAAAAAGGCGACACCAAGCAGGCAAATCAATTGCACGCGTCCGCCGACCGTTTGACCGCGCAACATTCGTTGCAAAATTCCTTCGCCGGAAAAATCGGGCACTTCATCGAGCCCGTCATCGCACCGCTCGGTTACGATTGGCAGATTGGCATTGGTATTTTCAGTTCGTTCGCCGCGCGCGAAGTCATTGTTTCTACGCTGGCGATTGTTTACGGCGTGGGTGAAGACACGGCGGAAAATAACCGTAGTTCGCTTTATGATTCTTTGCGGCGGGCGCAGCGGTCGGACGGCACGCCTATTTTTAATACCGCCACCTGCGCCAGCTTGCTGGTGTTCTACATTCTCGCGGCGCAATGCCTCTCGACCACGGCGGTCGTGAAGCGCGAGACCGGTGGCTGGAAATGGCCGCTGTTTCAAATTGCCTATATGTCGGCTCTGGCCTACGGCGCCGCGCTGATTGTTTATCAAACGCTGCGGCACTTTGGCCACGCTTGATGCGGTGGCAATTTATTGGAATTTCGCACTTTTAGTTTTTTCTGACTTCGCCACCATAGCCGCATGTTGAGGCGAAAATTATTCAAATTATCTACGGTTGGGCTATTGCTGGCCCAAATTCTCACGTTCCAAATCCGCGCCGCCGCCCTCACGGAAACCAATCTGGGCGCGGTGTTCAACGTGACCGACGAGAATGATGCGTGGGGCAATTTTTTTGGTCCGCATCAAGACCGCCACTATACGCACGGCATCAAGCTCACTTACTTGACACCCTCAGATTATTTTCCCCAAACCGTCGCGTGGCTTGACCGTCTGCCGGCGTGGGGTATCGAGCATCCGGTGGGGCAGGTCGGTTTTGTCACTGGGCAAAACATGTATACGCCGGAAGATATTCTTGACCCGAATCCGATTTCCAATGACCGACCCTATGCCGGTTGGCTTTACGTCGGTGCGCTATTTCAACGGCACGGCGCAGTGAGCGAACATATGGCCGTCATGGAAAATTTTGAAATTAATCTCGGCATCGTCGGGCCGGATTCTTATGCCGATGACACGCAACGGGTCATTCATCAATGGCGTTTTCCCGAAGACATCCCGCAAGGTTGGGGTAATCAGATTCACGACGAACCCGGACTGGTTTTGAAATACGCGCGGCTGTGGCGCTGGTCGCCCACGGAGCGCGTCGCGAAGTATTTTGATCTGATTCCACGCACCGGTTTTGAATTGGGAAACGTGAATACCTTCGCCACTGCGGGCGCTTCTTTCCGCATCGGCTACAACCTGCCGGAGGATTTTGGCGTGCAGATCATTGATTCACCAGCGTCCGTGAACGGGGTTCAATCCCAGCATCCGAGCAGTTTTTCAGTTTACGCTTTTGGCGGTCTCGATGGCCGGGCGGTGCTGCAAGACATCGCACTGGATGGTAACACCTTTCGCCAAAGCGCATCGGTAGATAAATATCCTTTTGTGAGCGACATCATTTGGGGCTTCGCGGTGCAGCCGTGCCGGCATCTGGAATTAAGTTTTACGCACGTCACGCGCAGTGCGCAGTTTCGCGGCCAGCAAGGCAAAGATATCTTTGG
>CAIWFB010000289.1 GCA_903911825.1 uncultured Verrucomicrobia subdivision 3 bacterium | reverse complement strand
TGAAACGAAAATCTTTCGACGTGAGCGCGCCGACAGGGCAGATGTCCACGGTGTTCAACGTGTAATTGTTGTCGAACGGCATGCCGGGGAACGTGGCAATCGTGTTGAAACTGCCGCGATTAATGATGCCGAGCGCGTCGTCGCCCGCAATGTCGCGGGTAAAACGGATGCAACGCGTGCAAAGAATACAGCGTTCCGCATCGAGCATGATGCGCGGCCCGAGGTCAACGGCTTTGGGTTTGTGAACTTTGGCTTCGACGAAGCGGCTCGCACTTTGGCCGTAGTCCACGGAATATTCCTGCAACTTGCATTCGCCGGCTTGATCGCAAATCGTGCAATCGAGCGGATGATTGATGAGCAACGATTCGAGGACGCCTTCGCGCATCTGCTTCACCGCGGGCGTCGAAGTGTAAATTTCCATCCCCGCAGAAATCGGCGTCGCACAAGAAATTGCCGGACGCGGCATCTTGGCGATTTTCGGCGTGCCGTCGGCATTCAAAACCGGCTTACGATCTGGCCCCATCGCAGGCATACCGTATTCCACCAAACACATCCGGCAGTTGCCGACGACCGGCAGCTTCGGATGATAGCAATAATGCGGCACGTCGGTCTTGGCCAGTTCGCACGCCTGAATCATCGTGGTGGGCGTGAGCTTGCCCGACCAATCGGCGATGAGGCGCGGCACTTCAATTTCGCGCCCGTCCACCTTGACCTTGATTTTTTCAATCGCGGACGGCGCGGGCTTCGTTTCAGTTGTGGCGACGGTTGACATTGAAATCAGTGGTGCGCGGCAGCCAAATGTTTAGTTTCAGCAGGTGCGGCGACTTCTTGTGCGCGGCGGGCTTCATCGGCGGCACCTTGGGCGACAAATTCGTCTTTGAATTTCGCAACGAAACTTTGCACCGGCCAAGAACAAGCTTCGCCGAACGCGCAAATCGTCTTACCACCGGGAATGTTGTCGGCAATCTTTACGAGATAATCCGCATCTTGCGCGCGGCCTTCGCCATGCGTAAGGCGATGCAGTGTCTTGTTCATCCACAGCGAACCTTCGCGGCACGGCGTGCATTGGCCGCAACTTTCGTGCGCGTAAAATTCGGAAAGATTGGCGAGCGCCTTGACGATGTCCACGCTGTCGTCCATCACGATAATCGCGCTGGAACCCGACATCGTGCCAGCTTGAGCGAGCGAATCAAAATCGTAGGGCAAATCGAGCATGTCCGTCTCGACCAAAATTTCTTTGCCCTCGGCGTCTTTTTTCTTGAGCTTAAATTTTTCGCCCGCCTTCAATATTTTTGAGGAAGAGCCACCAGGAATGATCGCTTTCAGCTCGCGCCCATCGCGGAGACCACCGCCAAAATTTTTGTCGTAAAGCAATTCGCGGAGCGTCGCCTTTCCGACTTCGATTTCGTAATAACCGGGGCGTTTGACGTGACCACTCAAGCTGACGATGCGCGTGCCAGTATTGTTCGGCGTGCCGAGCTTCGCGAATTCCGCGCCACCCATGGCAACGATGTGCTTCACGTTGCAGAGCGTCTCGACGTTATTGACAATGGTCGGGCACATCCACAAACCGAGAATCGCCGGAAAATACGGTGGCTTGATGCGAGGATACGGACGTTTGCCTTCGAGCGATTCGATAAGGCCAGTCTCTTCGCCGCAGATATAAGCACCGGCGCCACGATGAACGTGCATTTCCAAGTCGTAACCGGTGCCAAGGATATTCTTACCGAGGAAATTTTTTGCGCGGGCTTCTTTGAGCGCTTGATTGAGAATTTTCGCACCTTCCGGCATTTCGCCACGGATATAAATGTAGGCCAGCTTCACGTCATTCGCGAAGCAGGAGATGATCATGCCTTCGATCAGCTGATGCGGATCTTTGTGCATGATCTGACGATCCTTGAACGTGCCCGGTTCGGATTCGTCAG
>CAIWFB010000288.1 GCA_903911825.1 uncultured Verrucomicrobia subdivision 3 bacterium | reverse complement strand
GTCCATTGCAACCCCAAGTCGATCACGTCGATGCACACGGCCTGCCAGATGCCCGTGGGATGCTTCTCGAAGTTGCCGCTGTCGTTGCATTGCAGAACCAAAGCGTCTGCATTCGCTGTCATTGTGGTATTAACCATATTATTTTTTCTTAGTTGTTGTTTTCGGACATCGGCCGAGGACACACATCCCCGGTCGAAATTGTTTGGGAGTGGCACAGATGCCAGTCGAGAATCAGCAGCGCGTCAGCGGTGGCGAGCGTCACCGCCAGATGCGGAAAGCGCCGTTGCGCTTCGGCCTTGAGCCGGTTTTTCCATTCGCGGGAGTTGGCGCAGCTCGCCGCCGTGCCGAGGCCAAAAACTTTTTGCCACGTCTGCGGGCGCACCAACACGAGCCGGAGACCAAGCGCCTGGACGACGCCCGTGAGAAATCCGTAGTGCGCGCCGAACTTGAACATGGACGAGCCGGGTTGACCCTTGCCCACGAACCCGCCGACTTTTTCCAGCACACACACGCACTCGACGTCTTCGACTTCGGCCGAGCGGGCGAGGTCGCGGATCAGTGCGAGCCGGTCGCCTTCGGTGTCCGGCATCGGATGGCAAAAAGTTTTGCCGAACGCGGACACCGCCACGCCGCCGGACACGCCGGGATCAATCGCAATGACCACGCTCATACGCCCGCCTTGTTTTTTTCCGCGTCCTTTTTTTCGCGGCGCTGTTTCAGCCAATCCTTGATGAACTGCCAGAGCAGCGAGCCGGTGAAGATGAAGTAGAGAATCACCGAATACGGCAGGAAGACGTAGGTGATGAATAATTCGATGGCGTGTTTGATCATAACTGTCCTTTCGTGTTGTTTGGTTGGTTGGTGGTTGCCACGCGGCAAGAAGCCGCGATTGAAACTTCAATTTCAGCCCAGCGATAACGGAGCCGTCCGCCCAGCCGAAATGCGGGGAGCTTGCCTTGCCGCGCCCAGCGCGCCACGGTGGAGGGCTTCATCAGCAAACCGGCGGCAACCTCGCGGGTGTTCAGCAGGCGCTCGCGGTAATCCGGCGGCAGGGTAGGGAGCTTTTTCATTCGCCGGCCTCCACGTTGGGTTGCACCGGGCCGACTTGTTTCCGCGACAAGCTGTCGAGGAATGTCAGCATGTCGCCAACATGGAAAAGCGTTTGGCCGCGATTCGCACCGGTCGTGCGGAGGTTCACGACGCGAACGTGTTTGCTGGCCAGCCCGCCCGCCCCGAGCAGATCGTAGAGCTTGGCGTGTTTCATCCCGGTGAACTGGCAGCGTTGGCCGTTCGGCGGGATCGGCGACCAGCGGTCCATTGCTGGAGCCACGGTCGCGGTCGGTTCTTCAATAACTAGAGTTCTCATAAAAAACTGCGGATGGTTGTTCCGCGTGTTTATGTTTTAACTCATCGAAAACCGTGTTTTTGGGGGTAGTGGTTTTACAAACGCAAAGGTGGGTTTTACAAACGCAAAGGTTGAATGAGGAGGACTTGAGAACAAAAAAAATCCGCCCGAGGGCGGATTAAAAATCACAGAATTTTTTTGACAGGTATAATTTTGGCGGCATTTCAGCCTGCCAAAATAACTTTTTTACCGTTTCATATTTGCGGATAGCTGCCTTTGCCGCATGCATGCGAGCCATCGAACAACCAGAGCGTTGGTGCCGAGAAGACGAGCCTTGCTAGCGACTTTTGGATTATTAAGCAGAATTTCAATTTGAGTCGTGAAAGGAAAGTTGGGTGCTTCCTCGCCCATCAAATCCAAAGGATTCCAAGCACGCACAAGAGATGCTTTCATACGGTCCTCGCCGTCCGAGTGAAGGTCCAAAGCACTGTCCGTTTCAATGTCCGTTTTTGCATACTCCAAGAACTTAATAAACTCCGCCTCGCATTGTGCGTCGCTCAGGTTTTTTTTGGTGAACAAAGATCTTAAGACCTCGATGGGTGTCAACCCCACCCAAACCTCAGCCACTGCGCATCCGGCTTTCTTCTGCGCCTCGCAATAACATTTGCTGGCCTCT
>CAIWFB010000287.1 GCA_903911825.1 uncultured Verrucomicrobia subdivision 3 bacterium | reverse complement strand
CGGTATGATCTGCATGCGCGGTTCTACCTCAATGGCCATTGCTTCGCGCCGGACTTGAGCCGGTTCTGGCCCTTGGATCCGGAGTTGGCGGAGCAACTGCCCGTCGCGCTGCACGATGCGCTCGCCCGCTTCCAGATGGGGGCGCCGAGTGATGTGGAGTTCCCCGCTGAATGGCGGCAGAACGTCCGCGTGGTGGCGCCGGTGAGTCGCATCCGCGAGATCGGGCTGGCTCTGGGATATCACGAACCACTGCGGCTGGAACAACCGGATTGGCTTCGGACGGAGCGGGCGTGGCGCGCGTTGAGTGAGGCCGGGGCGGCCAGTTCCCTTACCGAGGAGGACTGTCTCTATGCGTTGCAGGGCCTCCTCGATAATCCGGCGCTTAACCTCATCCTCCGCACCTGTGTGCAACATCAGCTCACGCCCGAGGAACTGCTCAGTGAAGCGCCGTTCCCTGAACCCGGGTTTTAACACACCCGTCACGGCCGGACAGCGATGTCCGGCCTTTTTAACTTCCCGGAGGTCATGGCCCTCCCCACCGCTCGCCGGTCGCGCCATGAGCGGCCGGCGTTTTTTTAACTCGATGTCTAACTCCAACTCGCTCGCTTACGGAATCGCTGGGCTGCTCGCGCTCGGGCTCCTCTATCTGTTGTGGCCTTACCTCGTCGGCTTTTTAGCCGTCGTCGGGGCCGCCCAAATCTATCGCGTCTGGCGGCAACGCGCCGGGCGTTAACCCTTAACCCCATTACCCTATGAACTCGGACAATCCCTTTGGTCCCGTAATCTTCAGTTACTCCCGGAAACAGGCGCTGGCGGATGGCGTCCAGGTGGACGTCTCTTTAACCGCCCAGGAAGCGGGTATCACCTATCCCGTGTTCCTCACCCGCGCCGCTTATGATACGTATGTCGCCGTGCCCCCCGGAGGCCAGTGCGGCTCGCACCAGGATGAAGCGGGACGGCTGTGGGACATCGTCTGGATGTTGCGCTGCGCTATCCAACACGGGGAGCCGGGGCAAGATCGGCTCCCCGTGGCCTTGTATGTTTGCAATACTGATGGTCCTGCCAAACTAGTGCAGTTGGTGGCGCAGTGCGGACCGCGGGACATTGATGATCCCGCGCCGGCGATCACGGTCCTGCTGCCGGATGAAGATTAATGAACCGGCCGCGCTCCCTGGGCAGGGAGCGCGGCTCTCGGGGAAGCCTTTCTTTTAGCTGTCAGGTGGTGGGCGAGTCTAGCTGAGGCGGTTCACCTGTCTCGCTGGACGGAATTGATACTCAGCTTTGGCCACGTCGGTGCGGATGAAAATCAAAACAATGGGAGGGGGATTTTTACATGGAGGCGAGGATCGGAATCGTTGATAAACCATCATTTTTCGCTCGCGTCACAAACCCTCAGCAGGCCAAGCCTCTACGCTCGTTCCTCAATGAAATTACACTGCCACAGGGGTTTTATGTCTTCAAGCACTATTGCGCTACTATGTTCAAACCAGCCCAAAAACATTGTCGGAAAATTATTCTACTGGAGCTTTTACTGGAGGTGGCCAAAGTCAAATTTTCTTCGTTAGCCTAAACTAACACTTCACACGGTCCGCTGCCGCACTCAACCAGCGAAAGCGGCGCAGAAAAAAAACCGCCACCATGATGCCAAACACTGGCAGCACGGCACCGAGCACGATTCAAGGCGTCTTCAAATCAGAATGAGCAGTTAAAGGGCTGCCGTATGCGCGGCGATGGTTTGGCTACCATACCACAGCATTCGCGGCAGGTGAAACGGTCCTTTGTAAAGATTGCCCTTGGCGCGCTGCGAAACACTGCCGTCGCGGTGCAGATAGCCATACCATTCGCCAAACTCTGGGTCAGGAAAATATTTGAAACTCCAGTCGTGAACGAGCTGATGCCAACGGGCGTATTTTTCGTCGCCGGTCAATTTCCACGCGAGCAAGGTGGCGATGATGGCTTCGTTATGCGGCCACCAGAATTTCATATCGTGCCAATATTCCTGCACCGGTTTACCGAAGACGTCGCGGAAATAAAAAATCCCTCCGCACTCCTCGTCCCAGCCGCGCGCCCACATCCAGTCGAGAATTTTCGCGCCGAGCTGGATTAACTTCTTATCACCGCGAAGTTCACCTTCGTGCATCACGAACCAGGCACACTCAATGGCGTGGCCGGGATTCAAGGTGCGCCCGTCTATGTGGTCAATCACGCCTCCGTCGGGCGTGACCATTTCCATGAGCGCCGCTAGGTCCGGCTTGCAAAAATCACGCTCGATTTCCGCGATGCAGGCATCAATCCATTCTGTGCAGGTGCGGCCGGAAACATTTACGTCACCCAGATTCGCGCGCAATTCCTGCGCCGTGACGATGGCAATCATCAGCGGCGCGATTCCTTTGGCTGGCCGCGTTGGCTCAAATTTCGGATTCATCACGCCCGGTTCGAACGAGTAGCGCAGATACGTCGCAAAAATTTTTACCGCGTCCTCGGCGGCACGTGCATCGCCCGTTGCTTTCGCAAACGCAGCGTTGGCCACGGCGGCAAAACTTTCGCTGTAAACATACCGCCGCATCCGCAGCGGCTGACCCTCGCGCGTTACGGAGAAATACATTTTGCCATCCGGCGCGAAGCAATGTTTGCGGGAAAATTCGACACAGGACCGCGATGCCTCCAGCCATTCAGTCCGGCGCTCCACCGTGTTGTAAAGCGTCGCGAACATCCAGCCTGCACGGCCTTGAAACCATACCGACTTGTCGGTGTCGAGCAGCGAGCCATCGCGGTCGAGGGCGGTCAACATGCCGCCATGCTCGCGGTCGAGGCCGTGCTTCAGCCAGAACGGAATGACGTCCTTGAGCAGCGTGTCGCGATAAAACGCGGCCAGCCGCGCGCGGCTTTCGGGTGTGGAGAGATGGGGGATGTTCATTTTGCGTGGACAGAAATTTCAAAGGTGGATGCCGGAAGTCCGTCGCCGTTAACCAGATTTCCCGCGCTGAACGGCTGCCAGCCGTAGCGCACGCGGCATGGTGTGTTCACTTCGTGTGCGTGTAATAAAATCTTTTCGCCAAGAATCGTAGCGGCTGCCGAATGAAAAATTCCGTCCACGCCGGCGAGCTCAAAACCATTTGCGGGTTTGGCGTCGCTGGCTTTGTGGCCGGCGGCGTGTGAGAAAACAATTTCCGCTTGGGCACCGCGCACCACAGCTTGCACCGGCTGCGGTCCGCTGAATTCAATTTTCCCGGCGTAAACTTTCGCCCGCGCAACCAGCGCCAGGCGGCGTCCTACTTCCCGTTTCTCTCGCGGATGCACATCGTTCGGCAAGCCGTAGTCGCTCGTCACGGCCATGCCGGTGTTCGGAATTGTTTCGACGAACCTACGCTGCTGGTCGCGAAACGCCGGCCAGAAGGCGGATTTGTAGCTGTTCGTCTGGATGCTGGAAAGCTGGCAGAAGAGAAACGGAGAGTTTTCGCCCCACGCCGCGCGCCAGTCGTGCACGAGCAGCGGAAAAAGTTTTTCATGCTGGCGCACCCGGCGTTCTTCGAGTGAATTGCTTTCGCCCTGATACCAGAGCACACCACGCAGCGCGAACGGCGCAAATCGGGCCGGGCCGGCATCCCAGAGAAACGCCGGCTTGAAGTGATGATTAGGTCCGAGATCATCGCCCGGCACTGCGAGTCCGGCAGCAAGCGGCGCGTCCAGATTTTCGTGCCCGCGCTGACGGCACCAATCATCGAGTGCGGTATTTGTGAGCCAGTTGCCGCGCGTCATCGCGATGAGTTCTGGATCGGAATCCAAAGCGCCGCGTCGAATCCAAGCTTCGGTCGGACTCCCGCCGACGGCGCAATTGATCACGCCGACTGGCACGTTTTGGTCGCGCTGAATTTCGCGGCTGAAATAATAGGCGATGGCGGAAAAATCTTTCGCGTTCCCAGGCGAACAGCTTTTCCAATCGCCGTGGAAAAGTTTTTCCGGCGACATGCGCGCGACTTCATTTGAACCAAACGGCTTACTGAAAAAATACTGGCCGGCGAACCCGAGGTTCAGCAAACGGATCTGGGAATTCGTGGCGACCGGAATTTCCTGCGCGGCGTGCGCCTCGCGCGAAAGCGGGAATTCCATATTCGACTGCCCGGCGGCGAGCCAGACTTCGCCGACGAGAACGTTGGTGAAATCTCGAATAACGAATGAAGAATGACGAATGCTCTCGGCAGAGATGGTCAGCGTGCGCGGTTCAGCGTTGGCGGGCAATGAACTCAAAACCACTTTCCAGTTTCCGGAGGAATCCGCTGTCGCGGTTTTTGTATGGCTGGCGAAGCGAACGGAGATTTTTTCACCGGCAGCAGCCTTGCCCCAAACCGGCAGCGGTTGGTCTCGCTGCAAAACCATGTTGTCGCCGAACAACGGCGCGAGCGTCAGTTCGCCTTGCGCACCGAACGCTCCAACGGCGAAGGCGACGACTGCAGTGCCGAGCAATGCACAAAAGGATTTCATTTTGGCGGAGCGATCAGATGCTGAGTAAAGCCCGCCGCGACGAGCGATTCGTAGGCGCGTCGGACATCCTCCGGCACCGCCTGCGGAATCATAAAACCGAGCCGGGGATATTCCATGATGCGCTGCAAGTCACCGACCATGATGTGAATGACTTCGTCGATCGGAATATCCGCACTGCCGTAGTCCTCAAAGTTCAGGAGCGGAGCCGAAACGCGCACCTCAACTTCCGGCCACTGTTTACGAATGGTGGCGAACGCGCGTCGCTCCATGTAAGGCTTCTGCACGGCGATGATGGACTGCACCTTGATGCCGCGCGTAACGAGCAGCTTGCGGGTGAAGCGAATGTTTTCGCCAGTGTTGGTCGAGCACTGTTCCAACAGCAAGGCAGAATCAGGCACGCCGCGTGCGCGCAGCACCTCGGCAAATATCTCTGCTTCAGAGCGAGTCCACGTTGCGGCCGTGAGTCGGCCGAGTCCGCCCGACAGCACCACCCGTGGGGCGAGCCCGCGATGAAACAGATCCGCCGCGTGTTCCGCCACGCGCAAATCATGGCTGCCCAGCACGAAGATCAAATCGGCGGGTTCCAGCGTGTGGCCGAGCCGGTGGTAATTCCAAACCACCTGCGCGGCTTTTTGGATTTCCACTTTCAAGGCGAATTTTTGTGGGTCTCAACGCGGCTTGTTGTTGCTGCGCCCGTTAGCCATGTGAGCGGGAAACGTGCAAATACAATCCGGTCGGTGTCGTCGGTCTCAAACAGGCAGCCTATCTCGCCGTCGGGCAATTGGGCGAGAACGCTGTAAGCAAAACTGCCGGGGAACAAAACTTTTTTTACCGACCACGTCCTCCCGTCATCGCGACTTAAATGCACCGTGCCGTTTTCGCGCTTGGTGCTGTCGGGACCTGAGTAAAGCAGCAGGCTTTTTTCATCCTGACTTTCCGGGTGAAAAATGGACGCCATGCAGCCGGGGTCACGCAACGCGGGTTCCTCCTGGATTGGCGACCAATTTACCCCACCGTCTTTGCTGACGGCGATTTTGCGAAACGGTTTGCCACCCCACTTCCGACTGTTGAGCATCACCGAACCGTCCGATAACTCAACCATCTGAACTTCGTTCACGAGACTGATTTTTTTTTCCGCCGCGTTGGTGACGCAGCAGCCGGGTGCCGGTTCGCCAAGCTTCCAGTTCTTGCCGCCGTCGTCGGTGTAAACTGCGAGCACATTCCAATGCTGAAACGGCCCTTCGTTGAACGGAATCAAAATTCTCCCGGCGTGCGCACCGTGCTTGAGCTGGATGCCAATGCCCGGCCCGCTCGCCATGATGGTAACTCGCTCCGCGTGTTTGGTGGACCGCGTCACATCTTCCATTTTCGACCACGTCGCGCCATCGTCATCACTTTGAATGACGTAATTGCGCACGATGTCAGGGCCGTCTAGCCCGGTTTTAATCGAGCCATCGCGCTCCCGGTGATTGGCCGGATAAGATTGGAACATCAATATGACGCGCCCGGTTTTTCGATCGGCTACGGCGCACGGATTATTCAGGCAGTTCGTGCCATCGTCAGCAATGGTTAGCAGCGCGCCCCAAGTTTTGCCGCCGTCGTGGCTGCGTTTGAGAATGATTTTATTGTTTGCCTGATCCGCTTGCAGAACTGCTCGGCCCTCGGCAAACGCCAGCACGGTGCCTTGCTTCGTAACCACGATGGACGGGATGCGAATGGCGGGATAGCCGTCCTTACCGGCGACAAATACGTCGCTAAATTCGGGCGGTTGCGCCGCGAACACGCCGATGCTAAGCGAAAAAAAAACAAAGAGCCATTTCATAATTTGATCCATTCAAAAAAGCCAAGGGACTCAAGTTTGGCGCGAAGCTCCTTCACTTGATCCGCAGTGAGATTGGTGTTGGGCAATCGCGCCGGGCCGACATCCACGCCGAGCATTTTCAGCGTGGCCTTGGCCGCGCCCATGTAGCCATAGCTGGCCAGTGTTTGCACGAGCTGGCAGGAGCGGAATTGTTCTTTGCGGGCGGTCGCAAGGTCACCGGCAGCGAATGCATTCATCAGCCGATGATAAATCGGCGCGGCGAAACAGTAGGTGCTGCCGACGGCGCTCGTTGCGCCGATCGCGAGGGCGGCGAGCAAATATTCATCGTTGCCCCACGGCAGATCAAAGTTGCCCGGCACATGCTGACAGAGTTGATATGAATACAAATCCGCGTTCGTCCACTTGATACCGGCTAGGCTGGGGATTTTTTTCCGGGCTTGTGCCAGAAACTCCGGCATCGACAGACTCACGCCAGTCAGCACCGGAATGTCATAAAAATAAAATGGCGTCTTGGGTGCCGCCGTGGCGATGGCGGCGCAGCAGTTGATCAAGTCGGCGACGGATTTGGGTTTGAAATACGACGGTGCCAGCGCGGAGATGGCGAGCGCGCCGACTTTCTGTGCGTGGGCAGCGAGCGCGGCTGCATCCGTGAGGCAATTCGATCCGACGTGGACGATGACTTGCAATTCCGTGCCGCGTGTGACTTCCAGCCAGCGTTGCGCCAGTTGGCGGCGTTCATCCACATTGAGCGAATGGCTTTCGCCCGTGCTGCCGCCGATGAAAGCGATTTTGATTTTGTTTTTGCTGAAGTGCGCAGCCTGTTTTTCGACGCCGGCCAGATTGAGCGAGGCGTCTTTGTTGAATGGCGTGTGCGCGGCGGCGACGAGGCCGGAGAGTTTGGGGAATGATTTCATGTAATAAATTATTTTCCTGTTTCTACGCCGCAGTCGCGTTGTTTGGGACGCAGCGTGAGCATGAAGATGGCGGCGATGATGACAGGGATGGCACACATCGCAAATCCCACAGAAAGGGGAGTGCCATGGTCCTTGAGTTTGCCAAGCAGCGGCGTGAGATACGCGCCCGCCGCGATGCCGGTAAAATTCATCAGCCCGTAGCCGGTAGCGCGGAAGCGCGGCGGCGCAAGCTGGCAGAGAATGGGCATGTTGTTCGTGTCGAACATTCCGAAGCCCAAGCCGTAAATGGCGGCGCAAATCACGACGAGCGGTAGCGTGGGCGCAAAGCCGATGCCGAGGAGCGCCGGGATGGTCAGCAGCAATCCGGCGGCACTCGTCCAAGTGCGACCACGCACGCTGCGTTGCGAGAGGAGGTCGGAAATTTTTCCACCGATCAGCACGCCAAAAAATCCGGCGCTCGCCGTGGTCAAGGTGGCCCAGAGGCCGGAACTCTTTTGGTCGAGCAGGAAACGATCTTGCAGCAATGTCGGCAGCCAGTTTTTGACCGCCCAACCCGGCAGGCTTGGGAGACAGAAGCACAGCAACAAAATGCCGAAGCCGAGCCAGTGAACTTTTTGCGTGACGAGTGACCAGGGACCAGTGACGGACGGCGAGTCTGACATGTCACTTGTCACTCGCCACTCCTCACTCTCGTTGCGGTCGTTTCGTTCCCGCAGAAAAAACGAAAGCACGATCGCGTAGCCAACTCCAATGACGCCGCAGCTTCCAAACGCCGCACGCCACGAAATGTCCTGCGCCACCCAGCCGCCGACGCCGCCGAGCGCCTGGCCGAGATAGATGCCGCTCATGTGAATGCCGACCGCCATCGAGCGCGTCGCGCCGCGATGATAGTCCGCGATGAGCGAGAGTCCGGCCGGAATATAAAACGCCTCGCTCACGCCCATCGCTGCGCGCAGCCTGTAGAGCGTTGAGTAATCGTGAACTTGTCCCATCGCGAGCGTGACGGCGGACCACACCGCGAGACTAAAAACAATCAGCCACTTGCGATTGATGCGATCGGCGATGAAGCCGCTGACGGGACTGCAAAACGCATAAACCCACATGAAGACCGACATGAGCCGGCCAAAATTTTCCGCACCACCCGGGCCTTGGAGTTCATCGAAGTCGCCCTTGATGGAAATGCCCATCGTCGCGAGCATCTGCCGATCAAGGTAGTTCAGCAGCGCCACGGGAAAGAGCAGCGCGACGATGAGCCAGGCATTCGCGTTTGGTTTACGGGCGACAGGCATAGGCCATCAAGGACAATCATTCGCGTTGAGAATCCACACTTCCGGTGAACGCATACCCGGACGCACCTCGCCACTCGGAAAAACGTAATGTTGTTGCCAATAAACCGTCGGCAGCGTGGCGCGGGGAGCAGGCACCAAACCGTTGGTGCGCCAGCGACCGGTCTTCAGGTTATAGGCGAGTATTTCACGCGCAAAGCCGGGGTGTTTATCCAATGGCTGAAAACCAACGTGCGAACCGTCATCTCCGCCTAATAACAAAAAGTCGTCGGCCACTTCCGGCGCTGGAGTGGGACCGGCGACACACGGCTTGGGCAAGTCGGCCAACCGCTGCCAGCCCTGCTTGGGTTCATAGCGCCAGGCATCATGTAAATACGAACGTGCGGCTTTGGCGTTCGTTGCTTCCAACGCAGCGCCGCCAAAAAGGTAAAAATAGTTACCCACCGAAGCAGCGACGGGCAAGATGCGCGCTTTGCCGGGACAAGTCGGAACGGTTTGCCACTGGGGATTTTTTTCAGCCAGATTCAAGGCGAAGCATTGCTGGAGCGCGGAAAGTTCACCGGGGGTTTCTGATCCGCCGGCAAGGTAAAGCGTTTCTCCCACCAGAGCGCCGGCGGCATTGGCGATGGCCAGCGGTAAGCTGGGCAGTGACTGCACAGACAACGCACCATCACGGAAGCTCAACTGGAACACCTCGGCATAATGGCGGCCAGCATCACTGCCCCCCAGACAGATCACACCGGCGGCAGTCGTCACCGAAACACCGTAAGCCAAGGGACGGGGCAATTTACCCACCCGCTTCCAAATACCGTTCGTGCCGGTCAAAGCATAAACGTCATCGTGCCAAACTTTTTTACCGCCTTCCCACGGCATCTTACCGGGGAAATTAGCTCCGCCGCCGACAAGTAACGTGTCGCCACTGACGCCGGCAAATGGCCCAGCCACCCCCAACGCATCGGGCAGCGGCGGCAGTTGCGACCAGCGCAGCGAATGCTTCGGCGGCAAAACAGAACAGGCAGTGAGAGTGACCATAATTAATCCAGCCGAGCAGACCGTCCGCAAACGCTCAGACGAACGTCTCAAGTGGCTTTTGACTCTGGAAAACATCACGATTTTTAAATATCGGCTCTTTGATTTGTTGGCACCGGATTGGTTGGCTCAAAACCTTGATTTCAGAATCTATTAACACAGGCAGTATTCATTTTTTTGAGCCTCGCTGGAATTGAAAAGCACTTGTATTTAATCCATGCAGGTGCGGCTAAAAACATCGGGCCAACCAGATTGGTAAATTCGTTTTCAACCGAGCGTTTCGCCCGCAACGAACGTGGGCATGACGAGAATATTATCCTGTGACAAAGCCGCGCCGCGCACCATTTGCAACACCAGCCGGGAAACTTTTCGAGCAAATGCGGTCGGGCTCGAAGCATAGCGCGCAACCGTGGGCACCATGCTTTCCAGCAAGGAATCGTCATCGCGAGAAATGAGCGCGATCTCGCGAGGCAGCTCCACTTTTCGACGCAACAAATGGCTCATAGCCGTCAGCACATAAGGCGGCCGTGAAACCAGCAATGCGGTGGGTGGGTGGGGACGTTTTAATACGAGATCCAGTTTATTGCAGATCCCCGGCACAGTGCCATCATGGCGAATGACGATTGCTTGAACCTCTCCGCCCAGCTTGGTTTTCGCCGCTTCCAGAAAACCATGTTCACTCTTGAGATCGCCCGCCGCTCCCGAGTCGGGGTTCAAGAAGGCCAAATGTTTATGCTTGTGGGCGAGAAATAAACCCACCGCATGGCGGCAGGTCGCATGATAATCCACATCCACGGACGGCAGACTGACACTGGCATGGCGAGAACCGGCGATGACACACGGCAAATGTTGCTTGGAAAACCACTGTTGCATCCGCTCATTAGAGCGATATAACACCCAACCTGCCGGGTGCAGCTGTTTCTGCATTTGCGATAAGGCGCGTTCGGGATTGGAACCAAACGCCGTCTGGCCCGCGTGAATTTCCAGATGAAACCCGGCTTCATTCAGATCGCCGCGCAAACAATCCATCCAGTAGATGGTGAATGGATGCAGCAAATGCAAGGGCGAGGCGGTGAGTAAGATGACGCGATTGCTGACAGCGGGGACCCGGCGGGGACGCGACGAGATTTTTCGCCGCTGGCCCTGACTGGAGCGCACCCACCCTTCCCGCTGAAGTTCCTGCAAGGCTTTGCGCAACGTGACCCGGCTGACGTGTAGTTGCTCGCACAATTCGTTTTCGCCCGGCAGTTCTCCGGACCAAAAACCGGCTATGATGTTATCCTTCAAAATCCCGACCGTCTGGGTGACGAGCGAAACTCTTTGCGGCACTTTGGGCCCGCCTGCGGCCAGCGGAAAAATCATGATGCTGGCATTATCACTTCGGGAAGATGCCATTCAAACCAAAATTCACCGTCATAATTCATCATCAACCGGGGAACCGGAAGGGCATTGGACCCAAGTGCCGCGAAAGCAAAAATTACCTCACGGCAATTTTGGCGTGATGAGCCGGAAAAACTGCGTCTGATTGGTCGGTTCCACGGGCAGCAGCATGACGGCGTTGGTCGCCGGGGCGATCACGTCCAGAAACCGCTGCCAACCCACCAGAGGATTGGTGGAGCTTTGAATCGTGTAGGAATTATTCGCGAGCATCGAAAAGTTAAGGGATACAACATTCCCGTTACTGACTGGCGAAACGTTTAGTTTTAGCAATCTAGAGGCGCCCAACAAATTAGTATCTGCGCCCCCAGTGATGGCGCTGACGCTACGATGCACAAAATCAATGCGCGCGAAATTATTTACCTCGTTGAGCAAACCAATTTCGCCATTGGCCAGTCTCGTCAGCGCCGAATAGCCGGAGACGCCGGAGTAAACCAAGTTGCTCACCGGCCACGTCACGCCTTCGTCGTAGCTCAAGCGCAGCGTCATCGCTACGCGCGACGATGAGCTGAAGCAGTTGGCAAAAACAATGCGGCTGACGGTGCTGTCGTTCGTTGTAGTGAGGCGTAGAATGCTGCCTTGGCACGCCGGATCAGGAATATTCGCCGGGTTGCTGAATGAATTAAATAACGCGCCCCAAGTGAGGCCGCCGTCCGGGCTGCGGCTAAAGGTGCGAACGCCGCTGCCCGAAAAATTATTGTCGCGCATCGAGGCGAGCAGTCCGCCGTTGGGTGTCTCCACAACTTGAATCTCGCCGCCGCCCGTGCCAGCGATGCCACCGCGCTGCCACGTCGCCCCGTGATCGTCGCTGTAAATGATGGTGGAATAATACGGGTTGCCATAGACGTAAACCGGGAAGATCAAGCGTCCCGCATTCGTGCCGGAAGAAAGTTGAATGCCGTTGCCGGGGCCGCAGAGAAGTTCCGGCGCGGAGGCCTTCGCGGGACGCAGGTCGAGGTTGAGCGCCTCGATGTCCAGGCGCGGCGACCATGTCGCGCCGTCGTCGTCGCTGTAACGCATCTCCAGTTTGATGGCGCGCCCGGCACCGTTCGTGGTGCCGTTGTCATAATGCACCCAAATCCGGCCATTGGTTCGATCCAACAACAGCGCTGGATCGCTGGCACTGCGACGCTGGTAAAGGTTGGTGATGCCGTAAGCGGGATAGGTGTCCACATTGTTTGAATTCTGGTTGCTACCATAGTCGGCAATGACCTGTAGCGGTCCCCAAGTGCGGCCGTTGTCAAAGCTGCGCCGCGCCACGCAATCAATGAAGCCAGGCACATCCGCGTTGCTCTGACGGCCATCCGCAGCAGCGACCACCGTGCCGTTGGTAGTGGTGACCATCGCGGGAATCCGATATTCCAGATAACCTGTGCCGCTCACGAATACCGGAGTGTAGTCATACGGTCCCAGTGGCGTGGGCGGATTTGGATCTGCCACCACACCCGACCATTTGGCGGTGAGATAATTCTCCACGTTCGTGCGCGTGGCGTCGTCGAGTGCTGAATTGAAAACTAGAAACTCCGCTATGTCCGCTTGAATGCCACTGGCCTGCGCGACATTGGCGCCAATCATCAAACCGTTCAAATAACTGGGCAGCCCGACGGTGGAACTGCCAGCGAGCACGCCGTTCGTAAAATGTTTGTAGGTGGAATTGCTGACGTTCGTGGTCACGACAAACGAGTGGACCTGCCAGACATTCGTCAAGACCGGCGCGGTGACACTACCCGCCCCGCTGCTCGCGCTGATCTGCCAATTGTTGGACCAAACCAAGGCCCGCGTATAACCGGGCGTGGTAGAGGTGCCGTCAAACAGAAAACCCTGCGGCACGGCGTTGCGGATTCTTGCGTAGGTGATCACCGTGCGGTTGTTGGTGATGATGCCAAAAGTAGCCTTGGTCGCCCAAATTCCGTCACTGCCGCTGAAAGCAACCGCGCCCAACGCCGCGCCACCCGGTGTGCCCAGATAAATTTTCTGCGGCGCGCCGGTAAGATTGGCAAGATTGCGACTGGCTTGGGTTGAAGTGCTATTCGTCGCCGCCGTGCCGAGATTGTTCCAACTGGTCACGCTGTAATTATCCGCGCCAAGCGTCAGGCTTGAATCCCCGGCGAACCACGCATAGACAGCGGCGGAATCGGGCGCGAGCGCGGCCGGACTCCAATTTGATTGCAGGTAATTCAACACCGCCGTGCGGCTGTTAGCGGAAAGGTCGTTCGTATAAACCAGCACTTCCGCGATATCCACCCCCAGGAAACGTTGGGCTTGAGCATTCGCGGCCAGAATCAAGCCGCCCAGTCCATTCAGGTTTGCGTTAGTGAAAACAGCCACGTTCGTGCCGTTGAGCCAGTGGCGAACGAGCGTCGCGCCGTTGGTGGGGACATAATCAAATTCGTGAAACTGCCACACGGAGAGAGCGCGCGCGGCCGTTGCAACATCAGCATTCGGTGCGTTGCCGATGGGCGAGGGTTGCAGCCCGGCCTGCCAAAAATTGGTGCGCACTTGGGCGCGCGTCAGGCCGGTTGAAGTGGAACCGTCGAACAGAAAACCATCGCCAGAGGCATTGACTCGCAGAGCGAAAAAGAGCGAGCGAGCATTCGTGGCAAAACCAAAATTCGCGGACGAACTCCAGACCGATTGGCTGACACCATCGAAGCGCACAAAATTTCTCTGCGCCACACTGGCAAAAGTGCCGCCGACAATTTGTGGCAAGCCGACGATCTGCGTGAGGTCACGGCTAGTTCCGCCAGTGGTCAAGTCGTCCCAACGAGTCACCGTGGCGCTGGCAGAAGGAATGACTCCATGATCGCCGCGATACCAAGCGTAGAGATTAGTCTGCGCGGGCAAAACGGATTCCGGCAACGTGCCGGCGAGCAATGCTTCCTGCGCCATGCGTTCGCCCATGATGACGAGACTGTCGGCGTTGTAATGCAGATTTAGTCCATCCACGTTTTGATAGGCCAAACCAGCCGACGACGCGTAGCCAATATCGGCGCGGCTCGCCGCTAGCGCGGATTGCTTTTGCGAAACGGTCAGCCGATTGCCGGAAGTGTCGCTAGCAATTTCTCCGAACACCGCCTTCATACCGACGGCATTCGGCAACTCCGTTTGGAGATTGGTCAGCAGCATGTTGAAACGCACATCTGCAATAGCGGCTTCGGCAGCGCTGTCACTTTCACCTTGCAGATAGAGCAGACCAACCATTTCAAAATTAGTGTAACCCGTCGGCAAGGTCTGGACTGCATTGCTCACGGTATTCACTACTTTGCTATACATGTAATGGTCGGCATTGGTCTTGCACCAAAACGAATTTCCCCCGCCGCCGCGACTGGATTTCACCACGGCAAAATCGCGATAACCAGCGTCCCACAACATTCGCGCAAACCCCACTTCCGGCCCCCAATGGTCCACGCTGAAGGCGTAGTAGCCACCGAGTTGCGGGCAGATGTTGGTCCACTGCCCGCCGGAATCGCCGAGCGCGGCATCACCGGCGGGCGTGTTGTCAGCGGTGTTATCCCAGAAAAACGGAACATTCGTGTCGGCCAGATGTGCCCCAATTCGCGGGAGCACCATGTTCGTCTCGGTCGTCGATGGCGTGCCGAGACTGTTGGACTGACCGGTCAAAACAAAAAGGCGAAGCGTTTTTGCTGGGGCCGGTGTCAGACCGATGGTGGCAAGCAAACCAAGTCCGGCGAAAAAAATGCTTAAACATCGACTGCGTTTCATAAATTTGTAGCGCGGCAGTCGGGGTGGCGATCTCCGCGCGGTGTGTGGTCAAGCATGATGAAGTTGTAGCGCCTAGTCTGAACAATTTTGCCGCTGGCATGAGTTACCTCGCGCAGGGCTCAAGGCTCCCTTTCTGAAAAATTCGGCGGCACATCCTCCGTCAAAATACCACGCACATCGCCGAGATCGTCATACTCCCATATTTTCACCGGCCCAAAAAATACCTGCGCCGTTTGCCACGGTGCTAGGCCACCCCACCCTGGCAGCCACACGCCCATGGTTAATTGCGCGGCCATGCACGGCACGTTGCGCGTGTTCCCGCCGACCTTTTTGCCATCCACCAAGTTCTGCACCGTCAGGCCGGTGCAGGCCGCATAATGATTCGCGCCCAGGCGCTTCAGCGGATTGCCTAAATAAGAATTAATCGGAATCGCTTTGTCCTGCACCCACCAGAAACCGTTGTATTCGATTACCTGGGCATCGGTGACATTGGTCAGCGGCTTAAGTCCGGTGCGCCATTCCATGTCGTAGGTGTGATATTTACCGTCGGCTACCGGCGGCATGGCGAAGGTTTTCCATTCATAACGGTTTTGGCAAAAAACGTTATATCCTCCGTGCGTGAAATCCCCGTTTTTGCCCAGCTCAGGAAAATCAATTTCTGACCAGTATTCGGTGGCTGGGGAACCGGATACTTTGAGGTTCGGATTAAAAAGCGGCGCATCGGCGTTGAATGCCGTCGGTTTTTCGGCGGATGTTTCCGCCCAGCGATAGGCGTAAAGCCAGATCGCGGGAACCGCGCCGTTCGGTTGTGCGGGCGCACCCTCGCCATCTGGCCTGCCCACTTTCATTACCACTTCGTAGCGGCCCGATGCGAAAAATTGCTTGGTAGCGATTACGCCGCCAACGCGTGTTTTCTCACCTTTGGCACCCGTGATCGCGCCTCGGTATTGATCGCCGTCCGCTTGGCAAACCAAGACATTTTGTTCAGTGTCATTCACCGTATCGCGCTTGATCGCGACGTTATCCGGCGTCACGCCATGATTCCCCTGCCCCCATTTCTTGCGGAGCATATACCATTGTGATGAATCAACGCGACCGGCGGACCAATTTTCGTGAAATACCAGTCTCGCGCTCGAAGGCAATGGCGGCAGCGCGACTTCATCCGCGCGTGACGATGCCAACGCCGCGAAGATCATGATGGAAGAGAGATATTTCCAAATAGATAATTTCATGGGCATTGTATTCTAGGCGTCTCACTGCTGTTTTACTCATTTTGATTCGACGAATTTCAAAAAGGGAGGAACTGGAAATTCAAACCAGTTCCTCTGCGGCTTTGGATTTCTTCAAATCGCGCGGCGGTCGTGATAACGGCCGCCGCGCAGCGTGTGGTCAAATACGAACGAGCAGTTGCATCACGGATGACGCAGCCGATAGAACAGCGTCGGGTTTGCCGGATTGATCGTGATGTTCGTCGAAGTGATCGCATCGCTGCCAACGACATCCACCCAGTTGGTGCCGAGACCGGTGCTCAACGCATTGGTCTGCGATTGCAGCAACCAACCAAGATGATCGGTCGGCCAGGAAAGCGACATCGTGTTGCCGGTCACGCTGACGGTGATGTTCGTCGGATTTGAAGCGAGGCCATTGACGACCGTAACGACGCCACTTGCCGGATCAAAACTCCAGCCGAAGCCAGGGCCAGGCGAACCGGCCACAGCGGCGAAATTGCCGGTGTGCGCGGGTGCACTGAATAATTGGAAACTGTCACCGAGTGCGAGCGTGGTGCTAGCCATCAGATTTGTCGAGACAACCAAGGTGCCGCCGTAGCTCACCGTGCCAGTGGTCAGCAACACCAAATCATTGGTGGCGGTATCTTTGTTCACACTCATCAAGTTCGTTCCAGCGAGGGTGAGATTGCCATTGATAGCCAAGGTTTCCGTCGCCGCCGAGCTAGCACCCGGGGCCAGCGTGCCACCGGCTTGCACCAAAACCGGCGCGTTGATGGTGCCCGATCCACCAAGTTTACCGCCCGCAACGGTGACGAGATTAGTGGTGGCTCCCAGGCCAATCTGACCGGGAGAACTGACCAGCAAGGTGCCATTGCTCACCGTCGTGATGCCCGAGTAAGTATTGATTCCAGCGAGGGTCTGGATGTTCGTGCCAATTTTGTTGAGCGAGACAGATTGGGTTCCATCCGCAATGACGCTGCTATAACTAGCGTTGAATACCGTGTTGCTCAACGACGCCCCCAGCGTCAGGGTGGCAGGCGCGGTTCCATTATTAATAATCAAACCAGTGGTCGCCGCGTTATCACTCAAGCCGCCGATCGCCGGACTAAAGCCATTCAAATCCAAAATCCCTGCCGTCACGATGACCAAGTTGGGCGAGCCCGTGCCGCCGCTGACTGCGATGGATCCGGAACGATCGGCGCCCAAAGCTTGCGAATGATTCACGCGCAGCGTGCCGGCATCTACTTGCATAACGGGGAACGTATTGGCGGCAGAAATTTGCAACGTGCCCGCGCCATTTTTTATGATGGTCACATTACGCCCGTCTTGATTTGTGCTTTCGAGACTCAATACCCCCATGGGGGCAGCGATGTTAACCTCGGTTGCGGTCGCCGTGCTGTCGCCAACCGTGAAGGTGCGCGTGGAGGAAGCCGATGTGCCCACGATGGCAAACCGCGCATTAATGTTAGCTGTGCCCGGATTGTTCGCCTCGTTGTAACTCAAAACGGTGGCGGCAGTTGAACCCCAACCGGTCGGGGTGGCGCCGGAATCTTGCAAGGTCATGGTGCCGCCAGCCACTCCGTTAAAATTCAAAGTGCCGCTGTAAAGAATCACCGGCGTGCCGCTGGCGGCCGAACCTCCCACAAAGTTTGGCTGGTAACTGAATTGGCCATTCAGTTCGACAATGCCGTTGTTCAATTCGAAGGGCGGCACAAAGAAACCCGAGGTTCCGGAGGTGTTGGCGCCCCGCCCTAACGCCTGACCATTGCCGTAAATAATTTTTCCGTTCTGCACGGTTGTGCCGCCATTGTAGGTGTTGGAACCGGCCAGCAACAACGTGCCATTGCCGCTCTTGGTCAAGCTGGCGGTGGCGCTTTGAGCGATCGTGTTGGAAATGATCAAGGTTGCAGCATTGGTCACCGCCAAGGTGCCGCCGCTAGCGGTGAGAGTGATGCCGCGATTCGTGTTAACTCCCAGGGTCATGGAATTGGTGGCCAGCAAGGTGCCGCCATTGAAAGTAAGGCTGGCGGGAGTCGGATTCGTGGGATTTCCGAGCGCGGTTTCATTGGTGATCAACAACGTGCCGCTGTTGAGCACCACTCCGCCCGTGAAGCTGTTCGAGTTATTTAGCGTCAGCAATCCGGAACCGCTCACCGTCAAGCTCGTGGCACCCGCGAGCTGGCCCGCGCCGCCAAAGGTGTAGGGTTGGGAGGCATTGACCGTCACGGAATTGGGAGTGAGACTGCCAACGAGATTGATTGCGGGAGTATTCGATCCGCTGTCATCAAAAGTCACTCCGTCGTTGGCGTAGAAAACGTCCTTGGACGAAGTCAGGTTATTAAACCAATTCGAGGTGGTGCCGGTGTTCCATAAATTGGCGGTGCCATCGCCTACCCAATTCAAATTTCCGGGACTGCCGACAACAATCAACTGAACCGTATTACCGCTAATCGCAATACTGAACGATTGCGGACGCGGCCCGGCGACCAGCCCGGCAATGCTGAAGTTAACTGGCGCGGCAGTCACCGGATTCGCCGCCGTGATCAAGGTGTAAGTGCCCGCGTTCAAGCCACCGCCCGGCGGGACAAATTGCAGTTTCGTCACGCCACTGGCCGACAGGTTGCCATTGATCGAAATCTGATCATTGGCTGCATTGTTGATATCGAACAGGAAAATATTCGTGCCGCCGGATAAGGTCAGATTGCCGTTGATGGTCAACGAGCCCACCGTATTGCTACCGGCAGGAACAAGCAGGTTGGTGCTGCCCACCGAAAAATTCAGATTACCGTTCACCGTGCCGCCCAAATCATTCAACACCTGACCGGGCGCAGCGGAAAACCCGCTGGCGAGCATCGTCACATCGAATGTGGCATTGGTAAAAAGCGTAATCGAAGCGCTGTTAGCGACCGAGCCGGAGGCAGCGAGCGTCAGCGTGCCGCTGTTAATCAGCGTCGGCCCGGTGTAAGTATTGGTAGCCGAGAGCGTGACGTTTTGGATAGTCGCTCCTAGATAACTCGCATAGTTCAGACTGCCGATGCGCAACGTGCCAGTGCCGGAAATCACGTTGGCAACCACCATCGAGGGGTTAGAAGAAAGAAAAGTAAGCACCCCGTTATTGACCACATTCCCCGTGCCTAACGTTCCCGCTACGCCGGTGCCAGTGCCCACATCCGTGCCGGAGGTTTGGCTGCCGCCGATCCGCACTTGCGATAACCGAGCAACCATGCCGTTTTCCACCGGCCCGCCGATGGTCAGTGTGCCGGAGAAATCATTCGCCCCGGTCAGGATGTAGCCCAAATCAACGGTGGTAAACGTGCTACCGGCACCGGCGGTGTCTTTGAAAGTCAGGTTACCTGAACCCGTGATGACTTGATTTAATTTTAGAAACCGTGCAGTTCCAGCCACGTTGTGTTCGTCAATAAAACTGGTCGTGGCGGGCGCGAGCGTGATGGGCGTGTTCCAGGTCCAATTACCCACGTCACCGCTGATACCGCCGACCGCCAACGTGCCACCATTCAAGGTGATCGCATCGGCGGCGGTGTTAGCGCCAAACGCGGTGCCGCCGTTACGCAAACCGCGCAGCGTAGCGCCGTTGTTGATAATCCACTTGCCGGAAAAACCGGTCCAACCGGCGACATCGGCGAACCCAGATGCCCCGCCCTGATTCAAATCAACCACGCCGCCGCCGCTGATAGTGATGGTGCCATCGCTGCCGGAAGTGACTGCTTTGGCATTCGCCGCGCCGGTGCCACTGGCACCGAAATGAAGAATTCTCCCCGCCGCCACATTCCAAGTCTGGTTGCCGCTGAACGCAAATTGAACGGCATTCAAAATGGCACTGACATTAGCTGCCGAAAGATCAATGCCGCTGGTGCCGATTGTCAACAAACTGCTGGCGGTAGCCGCTCCTAAACCACCCATATAAACTGAACTTTGCACCGTGCCAAAAGCTGTTCCGGCGGTCAGGTTAGCGACGGAGTTGCTGTAAGTGAAACTCGTGGCCGAGGGCACCCCCACCACGACGAACGTGCCGTTATATCCCGCCGGCGTGATCCCGCTGATCGTGACCGATTGGCCGGGTGCAAAGGCATGGTTCGCCTTGGTGGTGATCGTCACATAATTACTTGTTCCAATCACCGGATTGATCGGATAAAGAGCTTCGGTCGCGGCCGTGATGTTCGTGGCCGCTAGGTTGGAAGAAAAAGTATTGGTGTTCAGTGCCGTGCCAGCAAGCGCCCCCACCGCGAGGCCCTGCCAGGACAGCGGAGTGCCGGGGAAAGTCGCCAACAACGCGTTCGTCGGCCCAGGAACCGCTCCGCTCGCGGCGTTGGTGAAGGAAGCGGAATAGGTTCCCAACCACTGCGCCACATCGCCGCTTCCCGGAGCCGTGCCGCCCCAACTGACCGGCTGATCCAGCGAGTTGGTATTATTGGCTTTGGTGTAAGTCGCCGCCTGCACCACAGTGGCCGCTAACAGGGTGAAAACGAGCACAATACTGGTGGTAAGATTGAATTTTTTTTTCATGATTGAATTTGGTGAGCTGGAGATTCAGATTGACTGACTGAACGGAAATTTTGGTTGGGGCGCGGATGCTACTGGGTGTAGTCCACAGTGTAATCACCGGTGCTGACGGTCGTAGGGGCGCCAGCGATGCCGACGGAAAATTTGGTGAACTTGGCGTGACCGTCCACAAAGGCAACGTTCCACCGGTCATCAAACTTCTTGGTGTGACGGTATTCCACGATGTTTTGCGCGGCATTAGCATCGCTCGAACTGCCGGGGTCATAGCCATTCCACGTGGGGAAAAACACTCCGTTTTCAGCCAAGGCGATCATTCTGGTCGGCGACCGAACCACCGTTGACTTAATGCTGGCATAAACCGTGTTGCCAAAAGTATCCACGGAAGTTTCCACGGGAATGACCGTGAGCGTTTTGGTGATACCCGTAGCCGTTGGCGCCGCGGACAGATTGCCCGCATAGGAAGAGCCGAAATTGTAATATGAATTCAGGCCACCGCTGGTCGCAGCTAAATCATTCGGGCACCGCGCCACTAGCACTTCGTTGGTCGGCGCAAATTTCCCCAAATACTGATTGAGCGGACGCATGGTCGCGTCCAGAGCCGCGTAGCCGCCTGAACCCGCGCGCCCCAGCCAGTAATACATTGTAGAGCTTCTAGGCGGAAAAACATCCTTGCTGTCGCCAAGATAAAGATTGGACGCCAATCCCGCCTGTTTGAGGTTATTCAGACACTGGATTTGCTGGGCTCTCTGTTTCGCCTTGGCGAGCGCCGGAAGCAGCATGGCTGCCAAAATCGCGATGATGGCGATGACCACGAGCAACTCGATGAGAGTAAAACCTCGCCGCCGGAGAACGGATTCAGTAGGTATTAAAATTACCATATGCGATTTAATATTTCCTTGAGCAATTGCACCATAACCATGAGACCAACTGTCGGCTAGAGGAATAGCCCTGTATTTTACAAATACATGTTAAGCTCTAAAAACATCAGGAATACGATTTTATTTGGTGAAGGCCTACGGGGAAATAAAACTATAAAATTAAGGCAGCACTAATTTTCAAAATTAAACGGAGAACTAAATAACACACAGCAAGATTGCGTACCAATCGAAGAATCAGTTTTTTGCTTCAAGTGAACTGCCTCCGCCTTCTGGTCCAGAAGCCGTGCCGCCGCAATGGCGCAGGGCACCATCGCGGCGGGCACGTCGGAAAAGGAGTTCTTCGAGAAACACAACCCAGTGATTGGGCCCCTCTGAACTAGGCCATTGAGGATGGGATGGTTTTCGGGTAACGAAAGGAAAACCATCATGAAGAAGACACATCATACGACCGAGCAAATCATCCGGATCCTG
>CAIWFB010000286.1 GCA_903911825.1 uncultured Verrucomicrobia subdivision 3 bacterium | reverse complement strand
CTGAACGCGATTATACGCGCAAAGTAGCCCTCCACGGCAAAACATCGAAAGAAACCCGCGTCCGCGAAATTCTCACTGCTGATGTCCTGACCGTTACGCTGGAAGATACGGTGGAAGAATGTATGCGCCTGATGACGGAGCGGCGCTTGCGTCACTTACCTGTGATTGCGGGCGAAAGCGTCGTTGGGATTATTTCCATCGGCGATTTGGTCAATTGGATCATCTCCACGCAGAACGCTGAAATTGAGCAGTTGGAACAATACATCGCCGGTGGCGTAGCGGCTTGACGGCTAGCACATGAGTCAACGAGCGGCGATTGCGTCCACTTCACGCTCGTAATCCAGAGCTTGTTGGCGTAGCGGACTTTTCCCTGCTTTGTCCTGCACGTGAGTCGTTGCCCCAGCCATTTTCTGCTGGGAGATTGAAACTATTTTTGTCCGATTCGCGAAGAGGAGCACCACCAAGCCGACACCCGCCAGACAAAGCAGGGAGCGTCGTAATTCGGTAACCAACTGACGGCCTAATTGACGGTATGATTTGGTGCGGAATGTTCGATCCCGCTGGGTTAAAACGTCCCGCTGGCGTTGCGTTTCCGCTTCTCCAAAACTCAAATCTGTCGTCATGGCCATTTTCATATTTTAAACCTTGGTTTAGTCTCAAAATATTCAGGAGCCGTCAGGTCAGCGCAGGCAGGTTAATGGTGTTGGCCGGGGCGCCTAGAAAATCACTTGGTAATTTCGCTCACGATGGCGTCGCGTTTTTCAGCCGTCTGTTGGATCTTGTCCAACTGATCCGAAGTCGCGCCATTCACGGCTACCGGCTTTTTGCTGGCCAGCTTATCTTCCATCAAGCTTTGTAAGGCGGCACCGTTGTAGAGCACCACGGCCAAGACCGCCGCTCCCGCGAGCGATAATCCGATATTGCGGATTTTGGCCATTTCTTTTTGGCGCTGTTGAACTTTGAGTTCGCGCGCTTGTTCGGCGTGGGCCTGCCCTACGATTTTATCCATTGCCAGGTCGAATGAGTTGTTTTTCATGGTAATGCGACACAAGCAACGTTTGTGCCGACCATCAGCGGCAGAGACTAGTCGCCAAAATACTTGGAAAATTGAGGAAAAATAAATCGTCACTGCCCCGCCCCAGAAAAACTTCTTTAATCGCTGGCTAACAACGAGACACGGGTTGCCAGTTTTTGAACAGTGAATGCTTTTTATTCGGTGCGCTTTTAGCAAATGACTTTGCACAAACTAAAAGCATTGCCGCTTGACCCATTTTGGTCATCGGCCAGCATGGTTGCGTGAACCCCCTTAAGAAGAATTCTAGCCGCGCAGGCGTTACCGGTTTTACCCTCATTGAATTACTCGTCGTCATCGCCATCATTGCGATTCTGGCGGCGATGTTGTTACCCGCCCTCGCCAGCGCCAAAGAGCGCGCTCGTCGCACCACCTGCGTGACTCATCGGCGTCAGATCGGCATCGGGTTGGCCATCTATTCGCCCGATTTTCGAGACGCTGTGCCAGTCTGTTCTTGGAGTGACACGCTGTCTGCCGGGAGTGATGCGACTTACGATGCTTACAAAGGTGGGTTGACCTCCAATTATGCTACCAATCTGGGTTGCCTGTTTGAAACCAAAGCTATATCCGACGCTAAGGTGTTTTATTGTTTAAGCGGCACTACCGCCAAGGGCATCGGCACGACTGGCTATTTTGCGTCCGAACGGACTTACGATAATTATTCCAACGGCGGCAAGAAGTGGCCGGCCTATTATGTGGATCCCAACGGGGTGGTTGATGGCTCAGGTCGCGTGCGGGTTGGTTATACTTATTTTCCTCAATCGGGCACCCGCTCATTGTCCTCGGTTACTCCCAAAGGTAAACCCGCTTTCAATCCGCCCGCCACAGCCATCAAGTCCACCGAACTCGCTGCCCGCTACGCCATCACCACCGACCTGGTCTATCGCCTCGATATGGTCACCCACCGCACCGGTGTCAAACAAGGGGTCGGGATTGATGCCCTCTTTGGCGATATGCATGTGCAATTTCAGAAGAGTGCCGCCTACTTCGATACCGTCAATGTCTGGTATGGCACAGAGAACGGTCAGACTCCTAACGGCGGCATTGAAGGTGAAGGTGCCGAGTTCCGCTGGCTCATGAGCGCTTTTCAGCCCTGAGCGCGGCGGAATTGCAGTGATTTGAGTTTGCCTCAACGGAGCTGCATCTTTTAATTCAAGATGGGCTCCGTCTGTGAACTCTGCGCCTCAAAAATAAAAACGGGTGTCTTTGCTGCAAACTCTTCAAAAATGTTTCCTGCGGTCTCCCAATAATCGCCCAACCGTGGAAATGAGCTTAGTCCGTCCGAGTGGCTTTGGGTCTTGACGTCCCTGTCTCGATTCGATGTCATCCCTCACAAGCTCGGCCAAGGAACCGGGTATTCCATAATGAAATATTTTCTCTTTTTACCACTCGTGGTTTTGCTCGCTGGCTGTTCGGGACTTTCCAGCTCAAAGCATTCTTCAACCACCGCCGACGCCCGGTTCGCCAAAATCGCCGACGATTTTCTCGCCGGTTTTCTCGCATGGCGACCGGCGACCGGCACCGGGCTCGGCCTTCACGAATACGACGGCAAAATCACCGACTTGAGTCAGGCGTCCATTCAACAGGAACTCGCGCGGCTCAAACGCTTTGATCATGAACTCGCTGCGTTCCCCACGCAATCACTCAGCCCGCAGTCATTGCAAGATTATCACGTCCTGCGCACCGGCATCGCCAACGAATTATTTTCGTTCGAAGATACGGAGAGCTACACGCGCAATCCGATGACCTACGCGGGCGCAATTGACGTGAACATCTATATCAAGCGCGATTTCGCGCCGCTCGAAGAGCGCGTGCGTTCCATCATCGCCATCGAAAAACAGGCTCCGCGTATCATCGCCGCCGCGCATGCGAACCTCGAAGCCACGCTCGCCAAACCCTACGTCGAGACCGCCATTGAAGTCGCCAACGGCTCCGCGGATTTTCTCGGCAAGGAACTTATCGAAGCGCTTAAGGACGTGAAGAAAGAAACCTTGATGCGCGAGTTCAACGCGGTAAACACTGCCGCCATTGCCAGTTTGCGGAGTTACGCCGATTGGTTGAAAAACGAGAAGCTGCCGATAGCGCACAACCACTACGCGCTCGGCCGCGAGAAGTTTCAACGCATGCTCCGCGACGGAGAATTGATTCCGCTGTCGCCGGAAAAAGTTTTGGAGTTTGGTCTGCAATTGTTGCATCGCGAGCAGGAAGCGTTTGCCGCCGCCGCGCACGAGATTGATTCGAGTCAGAAACCCATCCAAGTCTTCAAGGCGATCCAAAAAGATCATCCGACGGCGGCGGGTTTGATTCCCGACACGCGTAAAAATCTCGAAGCCATCCGGCAATTTCTCGTGGATCATCACATCGTCACGCTGCCGTCCGAAGTGCGCGTGAAGGTCGAGGAGACGCCGCAATATGCCCGTGCCACCAGCTTTGCCTCCATGGATTCACCCGGGCCGTTTGAGCAAAAAGCCACCGAGGCCTACTACTACGTCACGCCCACGGAAGCCGATTGGACGCCGCAGCAGAAAGAAGAATGGCTCACCGCGTTCAACTATTACACCACGGATGTCGTCTCCATCCACGAGGCGTATCCCGGCCATTATGTTCAATTCATCTGCCAGCAGGCGTCCGCCGCAACCAAGTTGGAAAAGATTTTCAGCAGCTACGCTTTTGTGGAAGGCTGGGCGCACTACACCGAACAGATGTTGCTCGACGAAGGTTTCGGTGCCAGCACCGCTGCTGATCCCACGCCCGCCGAAAAACTTCGCGCCGCCAAATATCGCCTCGCGCAGTCCGACGAAGCCTTGCTGCGCCTGTGCCGCTTGTGCGTGTCCATCAAGACGCATTGCGAAGGCATGAGCGTGGACGACGCCACGAAATTCTTTCAGGACAATTGCTACTACGAACAAAAGACCGCACATCAGGAAGCCATGCGCGGCACGTTCGATCCCGGCTATCTCTATTACGTTTTGGGCAAACAGCAATTGCTAAAACTCCGGCGCGACTACCAGCAACAGGAAGGCGCAAAATACTCGCTGCAGAAATTTCACGATGAAGTTTTGCGCCACGGCTGCCCGCCCGTCCGCCTCCTGCGCGAAATCATGCTCCAGGATAAGCGCCAGTGGGATGAGTTGTTTTAAAGGACGTCGGAAACACCATGCAACCAGCCAAATGTTTAAATATGAAACGACCAGTTATATTTTTACTATGCCTCTTCTCGCTGCGTCTGGCAGCCCACACTTTTAGATCAATCGAAGCGACTTGTCCGCTCGACGGCACCAGGTTCCAAACCTACGAGGATTCCTCGGGAACATCGTTTGGCGCGCGGCTGGATCTCAGAAAAATCGGACCGATCGCGGATCCGTGGTCCCTGTCCCAATGCCCCACCTGCCAGTTCCCGCTGTTTCGTGACCACTTTAGCGAAGAAGAAAAAAAGGCCTTGCGCAAAATCGTCAAAGAGGACCGTTTCAAAAAGGCGGTGAAAGGCCAGCCGGTTTATTTTGCGTTGGGTGTTATCAAGGAAGAAATGCAGGCCGACCCCTACGACATCGGTTGGATATTTTTGCAAGCCAGTTGGGAAGTCGAACATGAGAGCGACGCCCAATATCAATTCGTGGCAAAGCGCGCGATGCAGTGGTTCGACCAGGCGGCGAAACAGCGGAGTGATTCCGCAGAAAAGCAAAAGCAGCATCAACTCGCCCTCTATCTACCGATCGAACTTTCGCGCCGGATCGGCGATTTCAAAAGTGCCAGCCAGCGTCTCGCGGCCACGACCGACCTGTCCAAATCTGTGATTGAATGGCTGCCCGAAGCCCTGAAAGACCAACGCCGATTGATTGAGGCGAAAGACAAGACGCCGCACAATCTCGGTGAAAAACCGAAAAAATAATTCCTCCGTTATTGGAATGGCTCGGCTGCCCCTTAGTTCTTCAGCAACTCTTCGCAAGTGCGGTTGAACCAATCAGCGGACTTGGCAATTTCGGGTGAAGAATTTTCCCAGTTGTATTCGTATTCCACGCAAATGGCGCCGTGGAACTTTTGGCGTTTCAATTCGGCGAGCATACCCTTGGCGTTGCTCACGCCCGTGCCCCACGGCAGGTCATGTGCTTTGAGCGTCGCTTCGTTGAGATCTTTGAAGTGCAGCGCGATCACTCGGCCTTCCAACTTCTTGAGGCACACCACTGGATCCAGACCGGAACGCACCCAATGCCCCACATCCGCGCACGCGCCGAGCAACGGGCTGCGGTCTTTCACGGCGGCAGCGACGGTGTCGGGGTTCCAATAAAAATTCTGCGGTCCGGGATGATTATGGATAGCGACCTTGATGTTGTATTCCTTGGCGAGTCGTTCCACCACGTCCATCACCGGGCCGAGTTCTTCCACTTTGCCGTGCGTTTCCGGTTCTGCCACTAGCACGCTGATGCCGAGCCGTTTGGCCCCTTCAAAAATCTTCCGGCTCTCCGCTTCGTTGATGCCCGGTTTCACCACGCCCATATTCATGAAGGTGGTATCCACACCTTTTTCCTTCAGGTGTGCCCGGATGGCGGCGACTTCTTTTTCGGGCAACGCCACCGTGGCGCTGCGCACGATCTGGCCGTTCGTGCCCGGCAGGTTCACCGTGCCGGAAATGCTCATGTGTTTGATCCTGATGGCGGCGGTCTTATCAATCGCTTCGTAGATGGAAAATTTCTGGAACGTGTAGGAATGCACCGTGAGCGTCCAGCCCAACTGTTCGGCGGCGGACGGGGTTTGCGCAGAGGCCGGCAGCAACAGTGCCAGCGCCGTGGTGATGGCGAGGAATAGTTTCATGCCGCTAACTATACCGAACACCGTCTCCGACTGGCACCACAAATAATCGCCCCCCAGTTCAAATGGTTCTTGTTGATCGTCAAACCCCCATCGCTATAACGCTGGGCTGGGCGGTAAAACCAATGAGCCAATAATCCGTTCATTTTTTATTCAAGGTTCTTAGGCGTTCTACTGTAAAATCCCGCGCGTCATTATGACCGATAACGAAAATAAATATTGGGCGTTCCTCAGTTACAGCCCGCAGGACAATTGCGAGCAACGCTCAGACACACCGACTGCCAGCCACCTGTGCTGGGGCGATTGGTTGCCCGCCGCCCTGAAAACGTTTTCCATTCCGGCGGAATTCATCGGCCAGATCAATGGTCGGGGTGAAATCATTCCTGAACGCATTGACCCCATTTTTCAGGATGAATCGGGACTGAGCGAGGACGCCACCCTCAGCGCGGCGAGTCGTCAGGCCTTGGAGCGATCCATCTGCTTGGTGGTGATCTGTTCGCCTCGTTCGGCCAAAAATCTTCAGGTGAATGAAGCCGTCCGTTATTTCAAGCAACTTGGGCGCGGCCAACATATTTTGCCCCTCGTCATTGCCGGGGAACCCAATGCCAGCGAGGGCACTCGGTCCGGCGTCTCACCAGACGACGAATGTCTGGTGCCCGCGCTACGTCATCCGGTGCTGCCCGATGGCACGTTGGACACGACTCGGCTTGCGGCGAAATACTTGTTTGTGGACGCTCGGTATGGCGTGGAGAAAAGGGAAATTCTCGCTCACGATCAGCGCAGCGCCGAAGCCGATTTAGAGATGGCCAAAATCCAATTGATCGCCTTGCTCATCGGCGTTGGCTTCAACGGGCTTTGGTGGCGAGAACAAAAACGCCACTTCTTTGACCTTGCCGCCGCCCAACACCAAGCTCAGGAAGCGCTCCATCAAGTCGCGGAAGTGCAGCGGCAGTTGTCGGCGGCGCAGCAACAAACTCGCGACGCGCAGCACGAAGCTCTGGCCTCACAGAATCTGCCGCGCGACGTTCAGGATCAGATTCAGACCGCGCAAACCCAAGCTCAGGCAGCGCAGAATGAGGCGCGCGAAGCCGCACAACAACTTCAGGAATTTCAAACCAAAGTTCGCGACACGCAGACCCAGTTGGAGGAAGCTCGCCACCGCGCGCTGGCTGCGGAAAGCAAAGTTTTAGAGGCGCAGAGTCAGTCCCGCGAAATTCAAAACCAACTGGAGGCGACTCGCCAGCAGGCTCGCGAAGCGCAGGATAAAATTTTGCAAATTCAAAATCTGGCACCCGAAGTTTCCGGCCAGCTGCAGGACGCGCAAAACCAAATTCTGAAAGCTCAAAACGAAGCACAGAATCTTCAAAGTCAGTTCGCCGAGACTCGCCAGCAGGCGCAGGCAACCGAGAATAAATTGTTAGCGGCGCAAAGTCAGGTTCAGGAATTTCAGAACCAAGTCCGCGCTACTGAAAGTCAACTGGTGGAAGCCCGCGAGCACGTTCGCGCGGCGCAAGACCAGATTGTGTCGGCGCAACAGCAAGCCCGCGAGGCGCAGGAGAAAATTCTGGAGCTTCAAAATCAGGAACGCGCTGCGCAAAGTCAGGTTGAGGAAACTCGCAAAGACCTACGCGCGGTTGAAAATAAATTCTTGGAAGCGCAGAGCCAAGCGCGCGTCGCCCAAACTCAAGTTCAAGTCGGCCAAACCCAAAGCCAAGCCGCGCGCCGACTCACCAGAGTTTTGGCCGTGCTGGCGGTGCTGGGCTTATTGGCCGCTGGCCTGACGGCTCGGAACGCGTTGCGCCAACGTCAGCTTGCTAGTCAGGCATTGACCAAGGCGGCGGCGGAAGCATCGGGAACTTTTGCCCTGACTCCCGGCGGATTTGATCAAGCACAGATTCGGCAAGTGCTCTTGAATATTGGTGGCGCGGAACAGGCGGAAAATCGGCTCCACAGCCTTGACGCTCTGGCCGCGCGGATTCCGCTGGCGAATTTCCCCGAAACGCTCCAAGCGTCCGCCCTCATGGTGGATGACCGACAACGCCGCCATTTTCAAGAAGCGTTGCTGGACTATTGGACCAAGACGAATCTGCCTGCCGCCTTCGACTGGACTTGCCAATGGACCGATACCGAGGCTCGGCAACGCGCCTTGGAAAAAATGATTCCGGCCGTGGCCTCGGATAATCTAACCAACACGTTCACTCGGTTGAATGAGTTGCCGCCTGCGCCCGATACCCGAGTTTACCAGCTGCTCTTCCAGCGTTGGGCCGCGCATGATCCCTTGGCCGCGTTGGCTCAGCGGTCACAATTGCCCAACCACGATTCGGATAATGAAATTCTCAACGCCATCCTGACCGTTTGGGTGGCGCAACAACCGGCTGCCGCGGTGGCTTGGGTGAAAGCCCAGCCCGACTCCGCCGCTAAGACCAAGGCGTTAGAAACCTGTGTTCGCGAACTCGCCAAAAGCGATGCGCCCCAAGCTATCGCCATGGCGGAATCTTTGCCCGCTGGCATCTGGCAACGCGCGGTCCTTGCCAGCATCGCCGGACCAACTACTTCGGCTGCCGCTGGACCAGAACTCAACCAGCTGGATTGGTTGCCCGGCACCCTCGCCCCTTGGCTTTGGCCCACGTTGCTCTGGAACACCAATGGTGTCAGCCCCGCCGTTGCGCCCGTTGAAACCGAATTATTATCTCACCCCACGAATAGCCCAGTTGAAATCCCGCCGAAGGAGTAATCCAATGAGACGGCGGGTGTCGTCGACGAGGTGTGGCGGCTCGTTCCTTGCGGGGGTGTGAGCTCCGCGCGGACTCACCGCCGCTGCCACTCATTGATTCTGATTTATGCGCCAACATTTCATCCACCGCTGGCTGGTTTTGTTTTTCGTTTTGCGAGTTGCTGGGGTGCTGGCGGCGACGCCTGAAACGTCCACGGCCTCGAATGCTCCCGCCGTGGTCACGCTCGTGCCGGTCAAGTCTGCCTCGGCTCTGACTAATGCCAGTAAATTTATCCATCCGGGTTTGTTGCACAACGAGGCCGATTTCGCGCGGATGCGTTCGCACCTGGACCGCGAGCCTTGGAAATCCGGCTGGCAAAAGCTCATTGCGAATCCGCACGCCACGCTCAATTACCAACCCCGGCCAGCCGAGGTGATCGTCCGTGGCCGGGACGCGATGCACACCAACGCGGAGAATTATGCGCTCCTGTTCAACGACGTTGCCGCTGCTTACGCCTGCGCGTTGCGCTGGCGCATCTCCGGCGATGATCGTTACGCGGAGAAAGCTATCGCTATTCTCAACGCGTGGTCGGCGACGTTGAAAAAACTGAGCGGCTCCACGGACGTGGCTTTGGCGGCGGGCATCTATGGCTACGAGTTCGCGAATGTCGCCGAGATCATGCGCACCTATTCCGGGTGGAAGCCGGACGACTTTGTGCGTTTTCAAAAACTGATGCTGGAGGTTTTTCTGCCGATCAATCAGAACTTTCTCCAACGCCACAACAACACACGCATTGATCATTACTGGGCCAACTGGGATCTGTGCAGCCTCGCTTCCGTGATGTCCATCGGCGTGTTGTGCGACCGGCGCGATCTCTATGACGAGGCAATCCGTTACCTCAAATCCGGCCCCGGCAATGGCGCTATTCGCCACGCGATTTATTTCATCCATCCCAGCGGTTTGGGCCAGTGGCAGGAAAGCGGACGCGATCAGGGGCACACCGTCATGGGCATCGGCATGCTGGGTGCCATTTGCGAGATGGCTTGGAAACAAGGCGATGATCTTTACGGCTTTGATGACCACCGTTTTTTGAAAGGCTGCGAATACGTGGCGAAATATAATCTCGGCGAAGAAATTCCCTTCGCGCCTTACCAGAACGACAAAGTGAAACAGACCACCAACAGCGCCACCGCGCGCGGCGAACTGCGACCCGTCTGGGATTTGGTTTACAACCACTATGTGAAGCGCCAAGGTTTATCCGCGCCGTTCACCACGCGGGTGGCCGCGAACGGGCGACCCGAAGGCGGCGGCGGCAACTATGGCCCCAACAGTGGCGGCTTCGATCAACTCGGCTACGGCACGCTCACGGCCACGTTGCCCTAGTCCGGTGCGAACCAACTCTGGGCGGAGCTATGGAACCCCTCTGAAATTCAGCAAGTTTTATTTTGGCGCCAGTTCGCCGAACCAATACGCCGCCGTCACGCCGCCATCCATCAGGAAATCGCTACCGGTGATAAACGCGCCGTCTGCACCCATGAGCAGTGCGCCGACGTTTCCCACTTCGTCAGGCGTGCCCGCGCGTCCGGCCGGGCATAAATCCATCATGCGGCGGTAGCCCGCGCCGCGCGGGCCTTTCAATTCATCATTTGCCAGCGGGGTGATGATGATGCCGGGGCTGATGGTATTGATCCGCGCACCGCGTTTACCCCAGCGGACGGCTTCGGCCATCACGCGCAACGAGTTTCCGCGTTTCGAAAGCTGATACGCGTGGAGCGAGTCCTTCACCTGATCGGGCTGAAGCATAGGGAGATGGAGCAACTCTTCCACCGGCGTCGTGGCGAGCGCCGCATCCTGCTCGGCCGAGAGCGCCGGCAGGCGATGCCCGGACATGGACGCGATCACGACGCCCGCACCGCCGTGGGCGATGACCTTGCCAAATTCTTCCAGCACCAGCGCTGTTCCGTAGAGATCCACTTTCAAGATCGTTTCCGCCGACGCTTGCGATGGTGAAACCCCGGCGGCGTGAATGACTCCAGAAATGTCCCCCATGGCGTTCGCTTGCTCCACCAGCGCTTGAACCGAAACCCGCGAGGCCACATCCACCGTCGTAAGGCTCACGGCGAACCCCGCATCGCTCAAAATTTTTGCCGCCGCCTTGGCGTTTTCTTGACGCAGATCCGCGAGCACGATGTGTTTGCCAGCGCTCACCCGCCGCGCAATCGCCTGGCCGATTGATCCCGCTCCAATGACGACGATGACCTTTTTGGGTGGCGTTTGATTCATAGGGTTCTCCGTGTTGGGCACCCCGCATTCAGTCTTTGACCGCGTTAGCTTTCAGTGATTCTAGATCCACGAATTCCAGCACCGAAATATGGCTGGCCTCCAGCAACACCGGTGATGCCATACCCGCCTCAAAAGCCTGCGCCCAGCTCCGCACACAAACACACCAGCGGTCGCCGGGCGTCAGGCCAGGGAAGCCATATTCGGGTCGCGGAGTGATGAGGTCGTTCCCTTGCAGCGCCAGATATTCGAGAAACGGCTGGGTGACCTGACAACAGACCGTATGCAGCCCGCGATCTTCCGGCCCCGTGCGGCAATAACCATCGCGATAAAATCCCGTCACGGGCGCGAAACAGCAGGCTTGTAATTCTCCACCCAAAACATTTGTCGGCATGCGAGGAGTGTGCCCCAACTGCACGAGCGGTCAAGCGACGGGTGGAAAATCGAAATTAGATCAACCGCGAAATACGCCAAATACGCGAAATGGGTTACGGAATAGTGGTTCGCGTATTTCGCGTGGTTCGCGGTTGATTCTCTGAATGGCGACGGCGGCGCAACCGCCTTCAGGGTTGAGGAAATGTTTGGGGTGTTGATCCAGGGTAGCGCGTGCCGCGCAACCTTGGACTGAGGGATGGAATCTTGTAGGCGCTACCCGGATTAGGTGTCTTGGACAACCTCTTCCCTAAACCAACAAACAACTTCCCAAGTCAGTAAAGTCACCTCTCACGATAGGAAGACGATTTAGATGTCTTGGGAAACGACTTTCCTATCAAGGGAAACCAAAAATGTATCTCGGGAAATCATTTCCCATGACAGTTTAGCGACTTCCCTTGATAGGGAAATGATTCCAGTGTCATGGGGAACGACCATAGTGTCTTGGGAAACGAGATAAGTGTCTTGGGAAATCGTTTCCCTAAACACTTAAATGACTTCCCTAGATACCTAAACGATTTCCTAAAACACAAAAATCGCGGGAAATGCAGGAAAAGCCGGGTTTTTATCAAAATCAGCCAAAAAACGACCTTGCACCAACTGGGCTACGTCATTCAGACCGGCGTTGGCGGTCCGAGCCGGACGGGCGAGGAGCGACTACGCTGGGTGGGCGTGAAAAAGAAATCACAACCCCAACGGGGTAGCAGCGGGGAGAATTGGGGATGGCATTAACCGCGAAATACGCCAAATACGCGAAATGGGTTACGGAATAGTGGTTCGCGTATTTCGCGTGGTTCGCGGTTGAAGATTTGGCGGCGCTCTGTAAGCGCCGAACGGTGGGCGTTCGCAAGAACCGGCGGTCACCGACCGCGCTACAAGATGTCAGTCTGGCTTGGAGCAACCTTGGGCGGAGGAACATGAAACAAATCGGCACCAACCCGTTTAACCGTCAGGTTGCATCTAGGTCTGAAATGTGTGGTTGAATAAGTTTTATTTTGGCCTCGGTTTTAATAGGCTGTGGCGGTTACAGGTTGCTTTTCGAAGACAAGCCAAAGAAAAGGAGATTTATTCATGAAAAACAGAATTCACTTTTGCCGTTCACTGGTTCTAGCGTTGACGGGTTTGTGGCTGGCGTTGCCGGTTGATTTTGTTTTTGCCACCAATGCGAGCGAGGGCACGGATTTTTCCAATTCGGCACCCGGCACCAGCTACACGCTCACGTCCGGCGCGAATACCTTTTCTGGCACGGTCACATCCCCGATTAACGTGGACGGACGGGATTATTTCCGGGTGGTGGTGCCAGCGGGGCTTCGCATCACCCAGGTCTCTAAAACAGTCACGGACACAAGCGGTAACGGTTTTACCGGCTCTGTGAACTTCAACAACGAATCTCTCTCCGGCACCGGTTCAGCGAATTTTAACGGTGCCGGCGTGTCGCCGTATCCCTTGTCGGCGGGCACCTATGATGCCTATGTGAATGGAGATTTTGCCGTCGGAGTGTCATGGTCAGTCACCATCACCGTCGGTGCGGCCCCGGATTATTCGATCTCCACCACATCGGGAATCATCACTGTCACGGATGACGCGGGCAACAGCGACACGCTCAGCATCACCAATCCGGTCGCGGGTAGCATCAAATTCGCGGTGGCCGGACGAACTTTTGCGATCAATGGCGGTGCGCTCCTTTCCAATGACAGCGGCAACCTTTCCTTGAGCGGCGTCTCGGACATCACCGTGAACTGCGGTAATGGTAGCGACACCATTAACGTGAGCGCTTTTTCCGGCAGCTCTTTTCCCAGCCTCAGCCTCTACGCCTCCAGCAATGACGCCGTAAATCTGAATGGCGACATCACGTTTGCTGCGAACAAGAATCTGTATGTGGACCTGCAAAACGGTTCGACCAATGCCACCGTCATCAACGTGGCGGCGAACGCCAACCTCATCACCAGCGGCACCGGCACCATCGACCTGTATTGCTGCAAAAACATTTCATTCGCTACCGGCTCCAGTCTAGAAGTGCAGAATGGCGATCTAACCGTGGAAGCCAATCAGCAATCCACGGCCACGCCGGGAAATTTCGTCGGCGTGAATCTCGACGGCGCGACGATCAAATCCACCGGCACTGGCATCGTGACCGTCAACGGCACTGGCGGCAATGACGCGGGCGGATATCAGTTGGGCATTCAAGTCATCAATGGCGCGAAGATCATGGGCGGGAATAATTTTGTGTTTGTCGCGGGCAAGGGCGGCGCGAGCACCGGCATCGTCAATCGCGGCGTGACCGTCTATGGTGCCGGCTCCGCCATCACTTCCGCCAACGGCTCGGTGTATGTCACCGGCACGGCTGGTTATGTCGGTAGTTATTACGGCATCGGGGTGTCCATTCTCTTCGGCGCCGAGATCAGCTCCGGCGACAACGGACTGCTCACCGTTATCGGCAACGGGAACGGCGCGGTCGGGAGCGGTTACAATATGGGGATCGAAATGGGTAGTGACAGCGCGCACATGCTGTCCGCCGGACGCGATGTGACGATCAATGCCGGTGCTGGACCGGGCGCGAGTTATGGACTTTACCTCGCCAATTCCGCCTTCATCACCACCCCCGCGGCGGGCGGCTCAATTGAATTCAATGTCAACAGCCTGGCGTGGGATAACTCCGTGAACATCGTCACCACGAATGGCGGCAGCCATGTTCGTTTCAAAGCTGGTTCACCCTCCACCAAAATTGACCTGGGCGGCGCGGACACCACGCTCACCCTCGGCCTTTCCAACGACGAATTGGCCCGCGTCAGCACTGCCAATTTCGAATTCTACAATCCCTCCGGCAATATCTTCATCACCGCGCCCATCACCAACAACACCGCCACTAATATGACTTTTCTCACCGCCTTTGCGGGAGGACTTATCCCCACCAACGCCGGGGTGGACATTTCTTTGCCGGCCGGAACCGTCAGCCTCATCCAATCCAGCCCGCTCCAATGCACCATCAACGGTTCGACGGCTGATTCCGGTTACACTCGGCTCAATGTCGTCGGCAAGGTGAACCTCGCCAGCACGCCGCTCACCATCAACGGCACTTACGCCGGAGCCGTGGGTGACACCTTCACCATCATCGAAAATGACGGTAACGATCCCATTCTCGGCACCTTTACCGGATTGCCGCAAGGTTCCTACCTCAACCTGAACGGCCAGCCCGCGCGCATCTTCTACAATGGCGGCAGCGGTAACGACGTTGTCCTCGTCCGCGCCCTGCCGCAATTGACTCCCAGCCGGGGACTCACGAACGGCAACTGGTCGTTCACCGGACTTGGTCTGCCGACGAACACCTACACCATTCAAGCCACCACCAACTTCATCACCTGGACCAACGTTGGCGTGACGGTTGGCAACAGCAACGGTGCCTTCACCTTCACCGACAGCAACGCCTTCCGTTTCAAATATCGTTTCTACCGCACGACGAATTGACAGGTGGCGTGACTCTGTGAGTCGCAGCAACGTGGATGCGAGAGTGCCGCCAAGAATTTCTGCGACGTCTGGATTGCTGACGTTGCTGCGGGTCGCAGACCCGCGCTCCTATCCCAAAGGGATTGCGTCATTCAGCCCAGCGTTGGCGCGGAGCGACTACGCTGGGTGAACCGGCAAAATGGGAAACAACTCTGAAGGAGTTGTGGCAATGGATGGCAGAGGCGATGCAACCCCTTCAGGGTTGAGGAAATGTTTGGGGCGTTGACCCAGGGTAGCGCGGGCCGCGCAACCCTGGGCTGATGGATGGAATCCCGTTGGGATTCTAAACAGGATTAAATCTCGAAGCAGCAATACTGAAAATTTTATCCCATTTATAGAAGTCGCCGTCTGCATATTGCGTCAACATTGTTGAAAGGCCTTTAAGAGTTGCGAATTGAATATGCGTAAGCACAAATGGAAAACTGGCTGACAACTTGTGGTCAACGTAGAAATCACACAGGTCTACTTGTTTTGGCGCATCTTGAATCGTTCCGTCGTCGTTGTAACTGACAGTCCAAAGAGAATTATCTGGAACAATAACCATCGGCATTAAGAAAGCGTAACCTTGCCTTTCTGCTGTTGCGTTGGCGTTAGCAAATTCATGCGCAAGATCACGAGAAGAAGCCAGCGCTTGCGACCACTTGTCATAAATTTCTGAATCACCATCACTACAAAGCCTTTTGTCTTTCATTTTCAAACGAAGAAGGCTTTTCCCCACAAAGCCACGTGGTTCATACAAAGAACTCATGCCGTCCACTTTTGCTATGCTCACATGCTTGTTCTCATCTCTTGCGATGACTAGATGATAGGCTTCTTTGTCATTTCTATTTCGCCCGCAAACTACAAGGGGTAATTCTGGATTCAAATTTTTACATTCGACTGCGAGCAAAATATTGTGAAGTCCCTCGATGCCTTTAGAGATTCTACAGCGATAGTCGAACTGCCGTGTTTTGCTGGTTACTGGATCAGTATAAGTCCCACCGTGATCAAGACGTGATAAGCGCGCTTTAATGAAAGCAGATTGAGGGACGTGAATATTTTTCAAAATCCCACCAACACGCATCTCGTGACCGAAATCGTCCTCTCTCAGAACGACATCTTGGATTTCTGACGCAGTAATGGGCATACGTTAATTACAACTTCCAATCTTTATCCGTCACCGCGCCTTCGCTTGCACTCGTGACGTGGGCGGCGTTTGATTTGCTCAAGATTTTCTGCACGCTATTAAATTTCCGGCTCACCTCGCGCACCATGCCAGACACGCAGAATTTCCACGAGTTTTTCCGGCTTACGCAACCGGTAAACGATGCGGTAGGGTCTCACCACGATTTCCCGAATGTGGGGCTGGCCGCGCTCCGGCACAATGCGGCCCAGTTCGGGAAATTTTTCTAATGTGTCCACGCGGGCAAAAATCAATTCGCCCAGTTTGCGTGCCGCCGGTGGATTATCTCTGGCGATGAATGAGGCGATGTCCCGCAGATCTTCGCGAGAACGAAGGGTCCAGACTATTTTGAAATCCACGACGCAAACTCCCCTTTGACCTGTTCGTGCGGCACGACCTCGCCCCGGTCGGCTTGTTCCTCGCCTTCGCGAATGGCGGCAAGGAATTCAATCTCGCGGCTGATGTCTGCCAGCTTCGCATCTTCGGGAAGCCGGTTCAGCAATTCAACGACGAGTTGTTTGTCGCTCATGTTTTTAACCTAGCAAAGGTTCATCCGTTTGCAAGGCACAGAATCACAACTCCAAATCCTTATCCGTCACCGCGCCTTCGCTGGCGCTGGTGACGTGGGCGGCGAATTTGGCGAGCACACCGCGCGGATAACGCGGAGCGGGTTTCTTCCACGCTTTCTTGCGCTTGACCAGTTCCTTCGCGGGCACATCGAGGGTGAGGGTGCGTTTCACGGCGTCGAAGATGATCAGGTCGCCGTTCTTCACGAGGGCGATCGGGCCGCCCACGTAGGATTCCGGCGTGACGTGGCCGACGACAAAGCCGTGGCTGCCGCCGCTGAAGCGTCCGTCGGTGATGAGCGCAACGTCTTTGCCGAGGCCTTTGCCCATGATGGCGCTGGTGGGCGCGAGCATTTCGCGCATGCCCGGTCCGCCTTTCGGTCCTTCGCTGCGGATGACGATGACGTGGCCTTTCTTGACCGTGCCGTTAAGGATGGCTTTGAGCGCCTTCTCTTCGCCTTCGAACACGATGGCTTTGCCCGTGAAGCTCGTGCCTTCCTTGCCGGTGATTTTGCCGACCGCGCCGGTGGGAGCGAGGTTGCCGTAAAAGATGACGAGGTGGCTGTCTTTCTTGATGGGATTGTCGAGCGGACGGATGATCTGCTGGCCGTTCGGATACGGTTTCACGCCGGCGAGGGTTTCGGCCATGGTCTGGCCGGTGACGGTGAGGCAATCGCCGTGCAACAGTTTTTTATCGAGCAACATTTTCATGAGCGGGCGGATGCCGCCGATGGCGACGAGCGCGCTCATACTGAACTTGCCGCTGGGCTTGAGGTCGGCGAGCACGGGCACGCGTTTGCCGATGCGCGTGAAGTCGTCGATGGTGAGCTTCACTTTCGCGGCGTGCGCGATGGCGAGCAAATGCAACACGGCATTCGTCGAACCGCCGAGCGCGATGACGACGGTGATGGCGTTCTCGAACGCTTTCTTCGTGAGGATGTCGAGAGGCTTGAGACCTTGGCGCAACATCTCCACGACGGCCGCACCGGCGCGGCGGCAGTCGTCCATCTTCGCGGGCGAGATGGCGTTTTGCGCGGAGCTATTGGGCAGACTCATGCCGAGCGCTTCGATCGCGCTGGCCATGGTGTTGGCGGTATACATGCCGCCGCAGGAGCCCGGTCCGGGAATCGCGCAAGATTCGACAGCGTGCAATTCGTCGTCGCTGATCTTACCGGCGGCGTGTTGACCGATGGCTTCGAACACGGAGACGACGTCGAGGTCCTTGCCAACGTTCGGTGAGTTGGCAGGCGCAGTGGCCGCAGTGAGGCAGCCGGGGAGAATCGTTCCGCCATAGACGAACACCGCCGGGCGGTTCATGCGGGCGATGCAGATCATCGCGCCGGGCATATTTTTGTCGCAACCCCCGATGGCCACGTAGCCATCCATGCCGCCGCAGCCCACGACGGTTTCGATCGAGTCGGCGATGACCTCGCGCGAGACGAGCGAATACTTCATGGCTTCGTTGCCGTTCGAGATGCCGTCGGACACGGTGATGGTGTTGAAGACGATCGCTTTGCCGCCGCCGGCATTCGCGCCTTTCTCGGCTTCGAGCGCGAGCTTGTCAATGTGCATGTTGCACGGCGTGACGTTGCTCCAGGTGGACGCGATGCCGATGAGGGGCTTCTTGAAATCTTCCTCGGTGAAGCCGACGGGATACAACATGGAGCGGGCAGCGGCGCGATGCGGTCCGTCCAGGAGGCCGCTGGAGAACGGACGCAGGTTGATGGCTTTTTTAGAGGCAGATTTCTTTTTCATCGGACGACCAGCTTGCCGGAAAAGAGCAGGGGCGGCAAGTCGCCGAAATGTTTTCCAACCGACCGCTGACGGAACTTATGGCCCGACGACGATGCGATAAAAGCGTTGCGCGGCCAGCGCGTTCGGATCGGTGAACGTGAACGGCAGCGCGGGCGCGTTGGTGGTGAACAGCGGCGTCCAAACGGCGCTGGTGAGATTGGTGGCGAATTGCACGGCGTAATCCGGCCCAGCCTGACCAGTGACAACGCAGCGGAATTGTCCGCCCGTGATTGTCGCCGTCGTGACTGCTGGTGAAGAAAGTGGATTCACCACGACACTGAAAAAGTTCGTGGCGCTCAAACTGGGCGAGCCATTGTCGGTGACCATGATTTTGATTTGATTGGTCGTGTTCGCTTGCGCGACCAGCGGACGCCATAGAAAATTTCCGTTGGTCGCCGTCACCGTGGCATTCGTCGGCCCCGTCAACAGCGTGTAAGTGAGCGTTTGCGCGGGCGCCTCGGCATCTGTCGCGGTGCAACTGACGGTGAGTGTCGCGCCGGCGTTGAGGGTGAAGTTGGTGCCCGCGTTTGGGGCGGTGAAAACGGGCACGGTATTGGCGGCAACGGTAGTGGTCAGTGTTCCCTGCAGAGCCAAATCGAGAGCGGTGCTGTTAGCCAAATCATACACATACCATGTGCCGCCAGCCGCTCCGCCGTAATTGACGATGCGGAACGTGACATTGGTGCCCGCTCCGATATTTTGCAGAGCAGCAATCCCAGAAAGATCAATCGCACTCAACGAAGCGCCCGAATTAGCCGTGGTGCCAGACCCATAAGGCAGCGTGGTGATATCTATGAACGTCCCCGTCCCGATTTGAAATTGAAGCACTCCATTCGTGGGGCCGGTGCCGGAACGACGATAATCGAATTTGCTGATACTGGTGAATGTTACGGTGTAACCCGGATTTGCCGTGACTGTGAACGAGGCAAACCGACCAGAGGTAATCGCGCCAGCGGAAGTGGTGTCTGAAAACCCGCTGCCGCCCCAGGCGCGGGTGGTGGCGGAGCCAGTGACGATTACCCCGGTGCCTCGGGTCAAGCCATTAACGATGGTCAAATTGGGTGCGTTGCTGGCGGCGGTGAGCGGAGAAATTCCGAAATTGGTCTGCCCATTGAAATCCCAGCCCGCCAGAATACCTGTGAAGTTCGTTCCGCCGCCACCGCTATTTGTGCTGACCGTGACGAAACTCTGGTCAGTGCCCAACGTGAGCCCGCCCGCGTTGGTTCCATTCAGCCGGAAATGATACGTCGTGCCGGACGTCAGTCCGGTGAGGTTGGTGCTTACCGCCACGCTGCCGCTGCCCGTGAACGTTCCGGCTAGGGCCACGGTGTTGCCGTAGCTCGTCGTCAATCCATATTCAAATTGCGCGGTGGTCGTCTGGCCGTTCGGATTCAGCGTGCCGTTCAGGGTGGCGGTGTTCGTGGTCACGTAGCTCGCCGCCAACGTGCTGACGCTGGGCGGCAGGTTGGTGCCCGGGCTGTTGCTCACGGTCGTAAAATTTTGATCGCTCCCGAGCGTCAGCCCATTCACGTTCGTCGCCGTCAGCCGGAAATGGTAAACCGTGCCCGCGACCAGTCCGGTCAAATTGGTGCTGGCAGCGACACTGTTGCTGCCGGTGAACGTTCCCGCCAGTGCTACCGTGCTGCCGTAGCTGGTCGTCAGGCCGTATTCAAATTTGGCGGTGGTCGTGGCCCCGTTCGGATTCAGGCTACCATTCAACGTGGCGCTGTTCGTGGTCAGATTGCTGGCGGCGGACGTCGTCACGTTCGGTGGTTGATTCGTCGTCGCTCCGGCATTGAGCAACCACACCATGCCGTTGATGACGCAGTAGCCATTATCGGCGGGCGTGGTCCATCCCGCATACGTCGTCCCCTGCGAGCTGGTCGCATCTTCCACCACCGAGCTGTCGCCGATAGCGCAGAAGCGGCCGCTGCCGAACGTGCCGTAGAGCGCCATCACTTTGGTGGGATTCGTCTGCCAGACGGCCGCGTGCGCCACGGTGTTATCCGTCAGATTCATGGTGCAGCCCACGTCATATTTCAAGGTGGTCACCGTGCCGCCGATTCCGTGAGTCATCGGGTTGGCCGCAGAATTATCCACGGTCGCCGTCGGCGAGCCGCTGTCCGCATTGAAGGTGAAACCGAAAGGATTGTTCTGCACCGTGTTGTTGTTGAGTAAATCATTCCAGACGATCAGTGAATCGGAACCGTCGTTATTGCGGTCGGAGCCGGTGTGGTCAGCCACCATGAATAAGCCGCCGCCATTTTTTACGAAGTTGAGGATCGCGGTTTTTTCCGTGGCGGTGAAGAGCGTGTTCGGTTCGCACACCACATAGACTTTGTAGTGCGACAAATCCTGACTGTTGCTGGCGTCGCCGTAAGTGATGCGTCCGCTGGTCGGCAAGGTTTCCAGCCCGTTGCCTGGCAGAGAAATTGTCCCCGCGTTACCGAGCTTGGCCAAGGCCACGCCCCAGGAACTGAGCGCGCCGGTCCAATAACTTTCCGCCGTGCCCGCCGTGATGCCGCTGATGACGGGCGAAGGCACGGGCTGCGATGTATCAATGATCCAGTCGGCATTTCCGGCGGTCTCGGCCTTGGTATTATCGAATAACACTTGGGCGACTAACGGAGTCGTGGCGTTGAGCCAAGCCACGAGGCAGGCTGCTAGAAAAATAGTCTTGGGGGTGAACAAATTCATTGCTGATTCCTTATTTCGACCAAGGTATTTAACACAGTTTTCTGCGGGTGCAAACTTTGTAACTGATCCCTGACCATGAACGCGCTGCGGGAAGACTATTTCTGAGCAAAAATGATCCCGCTGATTAAACGTGCGAACGGTCTCGCTGGCAGAATTAAATTAAAACTTAATGATTCAACCGTTCTGCCGATGGAGACGGGAATTAACGTATTGAAATTATCCACGGGAACCACTTGCTGAACCGGACCGGCTTTTTTATGGTTGCTGGTGTCGGCGCGGTGGCAGTCCGCATGAATAATACCAACCAGAATTGTTCTCTTTCGGCGACCGCGCCGCGGCCGCACCCGCGCACGGTCGGCTGGTTTGGCACCACCTCGGTTGCCATGGGCGGCATCAATCAAAGTTTATTTCTCATCGGTGCACTATTTATCGGTCAGGGCGCGATTCCGGGGCAGGGCAGCGCGGCCGTGGTGTTGCTGGGCGTGGGACTGCTGTTGAGCTGGGCGGCGACACCGGGCTGGACGGAATTGATTTTGTGTATCCCAACCGGGTCGGCGGCATTGCGGCGACGTGTGCCGAGGCGTTCCGACCTTACAGCCCCGTGCTCGCGAACCTGACCGGGGTTTGTTACTGGTGGGGTTGGGTGCCGACGTGCGGGTTGACGGCGTTGCTGGCCTCCGCCGCCATCAACCAATGGCTGCCGTGGTTTCCGGTGCCGTTGCTGGCGTCACTGATCGTGCTTTTTTTCACGTTCGTCAATCTGTGCGGCGTGAAATGGGTCATGCGCTTGGCCATGCCGATTGCCACGACATCAGCGGTGCTCGCGTTTCTTTCGGCGGCGATTCCGATGTTCAGCGGCCAAGTGGCTTGGCAGCAGGCTTTCACGTTTCACCTAACTGTGCCGTTCCCGGGAGTGTTTGGTGAAATCACGAGCGTGATGGCTGGGTTATATCTCATCGGCTTCGCGGCGCCCGCGTTTGAACAGGCGGCCTGCCATGTCGGCGAAACGATTGATCCGCACAAAAATGTCCCGCGCGCGATGTTTGTCAGCGCGGCGCTGGCCTCCCTCTATTTTATCGTGCTGCCCATCATCTGGCTGGGCGTGCTGGGGCCGGAAGCGCTGGGGCAGGATTTGGCCAAGGTGCTGGGGCCCACGTTTGCGCCGTTGCTTGGTGGCGCGGCTCAGGCGGCGGCGGTGTGGTTCATGATTTTTAACATGTTCCACGGCACGATTGCGGCGCTGGCGGGTTCCTCGCGCACCTTGGCGCAGCTTTCGGAAGACGGTCTGCTGCCGGAATTCCTCGGCCTGCGTTCGCGCACGGATGCCCCGTGGACGGCCACCCTGTTGACGGCGGGCATGGCGATCGCCTTTCTGCTCATCGGCGATCCCATCTGGCTGATCGCGGCGGCGAATCTGACTTACCTCATTGGTATTGCTCTACCGAATGTCGCGGTCTGGCTGCAGCGGCGCAACGAACCGGATCTGCCGCGTCCCTATCGCGCGCCGCGCGGCACCATCGGCTTGGGTTTGTGCGCGGCCGGAGTTTGGGGGCTGACCACGCTGCTAGGTTTCCAGCAGTTTGGTTTGCCCACCGTCATCACGGGCATCATGTTTGCGTATTCCGGCGCGGCGCTTTACGCGTGGCGTAAGGCGGCGGACCGGCGCAAACAGGGATTGCCAATGATAGCGCGGTCTTTGCATTTGAAGCTGACCGGAGCGATGCTGCTGGTGTTGACCTTCGACGCCGTGGGCTACCTTATCGCCTTTCAGCATGTGCCGCCGCACAACCCAGCGCTGCTGGCCATTCTGTCGGATATTTTTGTGTTCGTGGCGCTGCTGACGTTTGCCGTCGGTCTGATTTTGCCGGGAATGATCGCTCACTCGGTGGTGGAAGTTTCACAGGCGGCGGATCAGTTGGTCGTCGGCACGATGTCGCAATTCACCAAGTCCATGCACGCGCTGGCGGCGGGTGATCTGGCGGCGGCCAAAACGCATTTTGATTTCGTCCCGCTGAAAATTTATTCGCACGATGAAGTGGGGGACATGGCCAAGAATTTCAACCGGCTGCAGGCGGAGATCGGCCGCGCTGCGGTTGGCTTGGAGGGCGCTCGTCAGGGGCTTTCAGAGGCGCGCGAAAATCTGGTCTGGAGCAACGATCACTTGCGGCAGGAACTGGCTGAGCGCAAGCTCGCGGAAGCCAATTTGCAAAACTCGCTCGTGGAAAAGGAAGCGCTGTTGAAGGAGGTGCATCACCGCGTGAAAAATAATCTCCAGGTCATCACCAGCTTGTTGCGCCTCGAAGCGGGGCGCCAACTGCAGCCTGCTGCCATCGCTGTGCTCAAGGATATGCAGGGGCGGATTCATTCCATGGCGCTGCTGCACGAATCGCTTTACCGCTCCGGGGTTTTTGCGGCGGCGGACTTGGGTTTTTATCTCCAGCAGCTCAGCAGCCAGTTGCTGCGCACGTTGAGCGAACACCCCGGACTCGTCCGGCTCCGGCTTGACCTCGCGAATATTTCTGTCGGTCTGGATCAGGCGATTCCGTGTGGCTTGCTGGTGAATGAACTGATTTCCAACTGTCTCAAACACGGTTTTCCGAATGGTCAATCCGGCGAGATCAAAGTGGAATTGCAGCCGGTTGCCGGCAGTTCCCGCGTCCGGCTGTGTGTCAGCGATGATGGCGTGGGCTTGCCGGCCGATTTTGAAGCGCGGCGGGCGCAGTCGCTCGGCCTGCAACTGGTGTTCGGTCTGGCGCAGCAACTCGGCGGCAAATTGGAAATTGGCCCTGGTCCGCAAGCGATTTTCACGGTGGTCTTCGCGGTCAGTGCGCCGCCGAATTTTCCGCTGCCGGAAACGAGCGAGGTGGCTCGATGAATACTGCCACCCCCAGCCGGCTGCGCATCCTCGTGGTGGAGGACGAGGCCATCATCGCCGCTGACCTCCGGCAGCAACTGATCAAACTCGGTTACGAACCGGTCGGCCATGCCGTGAGCGGCGAACAAGCCGTGCAACTGGCCCGCGAATTGAAACCCGATCTGGTCTTGATGGACATCCAGTTGAGCGGAGCCATGGACGGGGTAGCCGCCTCGCGCGCCATTCAGGAAACACTTTCGTTACCCGTGATTTTTCTGACGGCGTTCGGCGAAGAACAGACGTTCGAGCGGGCGAAACTCACGGATCCTTTTGGCTTCATTCTCAAGCCGTTTACCGAACGCGAACTGCGCACCACCCTGGCCATGGCGGTTTACAAACATGGCGTGGAATTGCAGCTGAAACAGCAGGCGCTGGCGTTGCAGGAGCTGAATCAGGAGCTGGCCAGCCAGAAATTTGCGCTCGACCAGCACGCGCTGGTTTCCACCACGAATGTCCAGGGCGCGATCACTTATTCCAACGAACGCTTTTGTCAGGTTAGCGGTTATGCAGCGGAAGAATTATTGGGGCAGAATCACCGCCTGCTGAACTCCGGCACCCATCCTCCAGAATTTTTTGCCGAGCTGTGGGCAACTCTGGCTCGCGGCCAAGTCTGGCGCGGTGAGATTTGTAACCGCGCCAAGCAGGGGTCGCTCTACTGGGTGAACGCCACCATCGTGCCCCTGCTGGGTTTGGACGGCAAACCGCGCGCCTATATTTCCATCCGCGAGGACATCACCGAACGCCGGTTGCTCGAAAACCGTTTGCGCCAGGGTCAAAAAATGGAGGCGATTGGCCGTCTGGCCGGCGGTATCGCCCACGACTTCAACAATATCCTCGCCGCCATCATCGGCTATGGCAATCTGCTCCAGCTGGACGCCGCCGGCAACGCCGCCGCCCAAGAGGATGTTGCGGAAATTCTCGGCGCTGCCAACCGGGCCAAAGACATTGTCCTGCAAATCCTGACCTTCAGTCGTCAGCGCGAACCCAGCCGCCAGATCATCCGGCTAGACTCAGTTCTGGTCGAAGCCATGAAATTTTTGCGCGCCACGTTGCCCGCCCAAATCAAGATTCAAATGGATCTAGTGACTAATCCGCCGGCCGTGCTCGCTGACGCCACCCAGTTGTATCAGGTCATCCTGAATCTTGCCGCCAATGCGCAGCACGCCATGGAGGGCCAGCCCGGAACCCTCAGTATTCGCCTGGATGCGTTTCAACCGGATGCAGCCTTTATCCGGGTTCACCCGGAAATGCGTCCAATCAATCACGCGCGGTTGACCATGGCTGACACAGGCCATGGCATGGATGCTAAAATCCTGGAGCACATTTTTGAGCCGTTCTTCACCACCAAACCCGTTGGTCAAGGCACCGGCTTGGGCTTGGCGGTGGTGGATGGCATCGTGCGCTCGCAGGACGGCCACATCACCGTCGCGAGTGAAATCGGCCAAGGCACCACGTTCACTCTCTATTTCCCGGCGCAAGCGGCCGATGTCAGCTCGGACCAAACCGTCAGTCCCAGTCTTACCGCTGGCCACGGTGAAAGAATTTTATTGGTGGATGACGAGCCGGCGATCACGTCGTCTTTGCGACGGATGCTGGCGCGGCTGAATTATCAGGTGACCGTCAGCAATCATCCGCGCGCGGCGGTCAGCCTGTTCCAGCAAAATCCGGCGGCGTTCGATTTGGTCATGACCGATTTGACGATGCCAGAAATGAGCGGCCTCGAACTGGCCCGCGAGCTGCACGCTCTAAGACCGGAACTACCCATCATCCTCGCCAGCGGATTGATTCCCGAACTTCAGCGCGCTGAATTTCAGGCTGCCGGCATCGTCGAAATCATGGCCAAACCCGTGATGATTGACGGTTTGGCCGAACTGCTTCGCCGTATCCTCCAAAAAACCAGCTAGCGCCGAATGTTGCCGTTGGAGTTTGGCATTGAAAAGTGCCCCGCGCTCCGCCACATTGTTCGCTCGGTGGAGAGATGGCTGAGTGGTTTAAGGCACACGCCTGGAAAGCGTGCGTAGGTAACACTACCGTGAGTTCAAATCTCACTCTCTCCGCCACTTTTAGTTTTTAGTTCAGAAGGAGAATGTTTATGAAACTCAAATTGACAGCCAAACTGTATCTATTGGCGGCGCTGTGCATTACTGCGTCCGTTTCTGCCCAAACCCAAAAAGTCCGTGTGAGCGATGCGACTGCTGCTGCTCGCTTGCTCCAGCAAGGTGGCCAACTGGTCGCTGATTACGGCAGCTTCAAAATCATTCAGGCAACTGCTGCGGCGGTGACCAGCGAATCCAATCGCGTCGAATCTGCCGAGGAAAGTAATTTCATCGAACTCCACGCCGCGCCGCTCGATACGCGCACGCCGGTCGCCAAATCGTTGCGCCAGGCGCGCGGCAGTTTTCGTGGTCAGCAATTGCATCTGATCCAATTCGCCGGACCCGTCAAACCCGAATGGCGCGCGGGACTCGAAGCGACCGGTGTGAAAATTATTTCCTACATTCCCCAGAACGCCTACCTCGTTTATGGCGATGCCAAGACGCTGGCAGCCGCGCAGGCGTGGGCGAGTGCGAATGCTTTTGTGCAATGGGAAGGCGCCTACGCTGACGCTTGGAAAATCAATCCCGCCGCGCGCATCACCAATGCCCTCGGCCAGATCCGCTGGCCCGGCACGACCGCTTTTGCCATTCAGTTGGTGGATGACGCCGCAGCCAACAGCAATACGCTGGCGCAAGTGGACGCCTTGAAACTCGCTCCGATAGAACGCGAGTCGCGCACGCTCGGCTACCATAATTTATTCGTGGAATTGCCGCCGGAAAAACTGTCGGAACTTGCCACGAACCCGGATGTTGTTTCCATTCAGCCGTATTTTCCGCGCAAGAAATTTTGCGAACGGCAGGCACAGATCATGGCGGGCAACTTGACCGGCAATGTGCCGAGCGGCCCGGGCTACCTCGCGTGGCTTGCGAGCAAAGGCTTCACGCAGGCGCAATTTGATGCGTCTGGTTTTGTGGTCGATGTGTCGGACAGCGGCATTGATAACGGCACGCAATCGCCGAATCATTTTGGTTTGCGGCTCGGCGGCACGAATGCGCTCGCCAGCCGCGTGGTTTACAATCGCGTGGAAGGCACGCCCAACCCTGGCAGCACGCTGCAAGGCTGTGATGGTCACGGCAATCTCAACGCCCACATCATCGGCGGTTACGATAATTTGTCCGGCACGCCGTTCGCCGACGCCAACGGTTATCACTACGGTTTGGGCATCTGCCCGTTCGTGAAACTTGGTTCCTCCGTCATCTTTGACGTCACGAATTGGACGAACCCCAATTATAACGATCTCGCGGCGCGGGCGTATCGCGATGGCGCGCGGGTGAGTAATAACAGTTGGGGCGCGGATACGGCGGGCGCTTACGATGCCGATGCACAAAATTATGATGCGCTGGTGCGCGATGCCCAGCCGACTGGTTCTGCGGTGGCCACGGCGGGCAATCAAGGCATGGTGTTCGTCTTCGCCGCCGGCAATGCCGGAGCCAACGCTTCCGGCACCATCGTTCCGCAAAGCGTCGGTTCGCCGGGCACGGGCAAAAATATCATCTGCGTCGGGGCGGCGGAAAACGTGCAGGCTTTTGGCGGCGCCGACAGCAGCGGTGTGCCGGATTCCGGGGCGAATAGTGCGAATGATGTGATTGATTTTTCCAGTCGCGGCCCGTGTGCGGATGGCCGTTTTAAACCCGACCTTTGCGCGCCCGGCACCCACATCAGCGGCGGCGTGGCGCAGGCGGCGAATCCGAGTGCCACCGGCACGGCTATCGGGTGCTTCGATGGTTCCGGCGTCAGCGGCGGCGTGAATTCGTTTTATTTTCCGTCGGCCGGTCAGCAATTTTACACCGCCAGTTCCGGCACGAGTCATTCCACTCCGGGCATCGCGGGGGCGTGTGCGTTGCTGCGGCAATATTTCATCAACCAAACGCTGACCCCGCCGAGTCCGGCGATGACGAAGGCTTACCTCGTCAATTCTACCCGTTACATGACCGGCACCTATGCCAACGATACCTTACCCTCCCAAGCGCAGGGCATGGGCAGTGTGAATCTCGGCACGGCGTTCGATGGCGTTTCGCGCATTTTGCGCGATCAGTTGACGGTGGATAAATTCACCGCCTCCGGCCAGGTGCGCACGAATACCGGCGTCATTGCGGATAGCGCCAAACCGTTTCGCGTCACGTTGGCGTGGACGGATGCGCCCGGTAGCACCACCGGCAATGCTTACAATAATAATCTGGATCTGGTGGTGACCGTGGGCGGCAATACCTACAAAGGGAATGTTTTCACCGGCGCCAATTCCACCACCGGTGGCACGGCGGACGCCAAGAATAATTTGGAATGCGTCTTCATTCCGGCCGGGGTGACCGGGCCGTTCACTGTCACCGTCACGGCGGCTAACCTCAATTCCGACGGCGTGCCGAACGAAGCTCCCACCGTGGATCAGGATTACGCTCTCGTCATTTACAACGCGACTGCCGTCACTGGCCCGGCCCTCCAAGGCGCCGGTTATTCACTCACCAGCGAAAGCTGCGCCTCGCCGAACGGCGTCGTGGACCCGTCGGAAACGGTCACGCTGAATTTCTCATTGCAAAATATTGGCGTGGTCAACACGACCAATCTGGTGGCCACTTTGCTCGCGACCGGCGGGGTCACCAGCCCCAGCGCGGCGCAAACTTATGGCGCGGTGAACACCAATGGCACCGTGGTGACCCAGCCGTTCACCTTCACGGCCAGTGGCATTTGCGGTGGCACAGTCACGGCGACGCTGGCGTTGACGGACGGCACGAATAGTTTGGGCAATGTCACCTTCACCTTGCCGCTCGGCGTGCAGGCGACGTTGTGGTCGGAAAATTTTGACGGCGTCACCGCGCCAACCTTGCCCGTTGGTTGGACGACTTCCGCCGGGGGCGGGCAAACGGTTTGGACCAACAGCACTTTGAACCGCGACACGCTGCCCAATGCCGCGTATTCGCCGGATGCCGCCACCACTGGCTCCAATGATCTCGTGTCCGCCGTCGTGACGTTGCCCGGCGGCCCCTCACAACTGACCTTCAAGCACCGTTACGAATTGGAACTCGGCTATGACGGCGGCGTGTTGGAGATCAAAATCGGTGCCGGAGCCTTCGCGGATATTTTGACGGCGGGCGGATCCTTTGTGAGCGGTGGCTATACCGCGACCTTGAATTCCGGGAATGCGCTCGGCGCTCGGCAGGCGTGGACTGGCACTAACGCCACGTTCTCGGCGGTTGTCGTGAATCTGCCCGCTGCGGCGGCGGGTCAAAACGTCCAGTTCCGCTGGCGTTGCGGCACCGATAGCAGCGTTGGCAAAGCCGGTTGGTGGGTGGATTCCGTCTCCGTGAGCGGCTCGGTCTGCTGCGGAGATGTCGCGGCGCCCATCATCCAAACGCAGCCGCAAAGTCAGAGCGTCAACGGTGGCGCGGCCGCCAATTTCTCCGTCACCGCCATTGGCACTGCGCCGTTGACGGCTCCAATGGTATTTCAATTCCAACGCTCTTAGCGGCGCGACGGCGACAAATTATTTCCTCGCCAGTGTCGCTGCGACGAATGCCGGAAATTACTTCGTCGTCCTCAGTAACGTCGCGGGGAGTGTCACTAGCGCCGTGGCGACGCTCACCGTCGTTACCGTGCCGGTCATCACGCAATCGCCCGCGAGCCAGACGGTAACCTTGGGGCAACCGGCGAATTTCTTCGTCCTCGCCAGCGGCGTGCCCACGCTCAGTTATCAATGGCGTAAAGGGGGCACGAATCTCAGCGGCGCGAATGCCACGAACTATTCAATCGCCAGTATTACGGCGGGCGATGCGGGCACTTATGACGTGGTCGTGACGAACTCTTTTGGCAGCGTGACGAGCGCACCCGCGATTTTGGCGGTGGCTAATCCTTCCTCTTACGCTGGCGTGCTGGCGGGTTGGGAAGTGACGGGCTTGAGCGGTTACGGCCTGTCACCGTTTGCCGCGACCTCGAATGCGCCCAACGTGGCCGTTGTCGGTCTGACGCGTGGCAGTGGGGTGGGCACGGCTAGCACCGCCGCCACCAGCGCGTGGGGCGGCACGGGTTTTGTGTTCGCGAATGCGGCGGCGGCCATCACGGGCAATAGTTTTGCCACCTTCAGCCTCATGGCCAGCAATGGCTACACCCTGTCGTGCACCAATATTCCGGCTTACAACATCCGTCACAGCGGGTCCGGTTCCACCAACGGCCTCTGGCAATATCAGGTTGGCAACGGTGCTTTCACCGACATCGGTTCCGCGATCACTTGGGGCGCGAACACCAGTTCGTCGGGTAATCTCCAAAGTGCGATTGATCTGTCCGGCATTGGCGCTCTGCAAAATGTGCCGTCGGGAACCACCGTGACGTTCCGCATCGTGTTGTGGGGCGGCACAGGCACGGGCACGTGGTATGTGAACAATGTCTCTGGCCTCGACCTGCAAGTTCTCGGCAGCCTCGCGCCCGTAAGTTCCGGCGTTACGGCTCCGACCATCATCACAGCTCCGGTCGCCACGAATGTGTTCGCTGGCAAGAACGCTGGCCTCACGGTCACCGCCAACGGCACCGCACCGCTGGCGTATCAATGGTTGAAGAACGGCAGCACCGTCGCGAACGGTGGCGTCATTTCTGGCGCATTTACCAATGCCTTGAGCTTCACGCCCGCCGCCACGAATCACACCGGTAATTATTCGGTCATCGTGACGAATCTTGGCGGAGCCGTCACCAGCGCGGTCGCCTTTCTGAATGTTGTGCCCGTGCCTGCGCTGGTCTTGTCGAATTCCGCCAGTGGCTTCGTGCTCGCTGCAAATGGCGGGGCCGTCAGCAACACCATCGTCGTGCAGCGCGCCACGAATCTCACGCCGCCCATCGTTTGGGTGCCGCTGCAAACGAATGTCATCGGCACGAATGGCCAGATTCGTTTCACCGAAACCAATCAGAATCAGCCCGCGAGCTTCTATCGGATTCAGATTCCGTAATGTGAGCGGCGCTCGTTGATCGCCGTTTTTAGCTGCGGAGCAGCGAACGAAAGTAGCCCACGGTGCAACCGTGGGTGAACTTTTTAGAAGCTGAATCAGCCCCGGAAGGGGCGAAAGCAGCGTTGCCTTTTCTGTCGCCCCTTCCGGGGCTTGGAACTTCTTTGGTAAGCTGACCCACGGTTGCACCGTGGGCTACTGCCTCACCGCTGCTCCGCAGCTCAGGGTTCAAATCTTCACTTTGAACTGCTCGCCCTTTTTGAGCGATTGCACAAAGGCCGCCATGAGTTGCGGAATCATTTCCAAATCTTTCAAGCTCACGACTTCCACAGGCGAGTGCATGTAGCGATTCGGCAAACTGATTAGTGCGCTCGCGATGCCGCCGCGCGTCCAGAAGATCACGTCCGTGTCCGTGCCGCTGCTGGCGGACATCGCTTCGTGCTGGAGTGGGATTTTTTTCTTTTTCGCGACCTCTTCCAAGCGCTTGACGACTTCCGGATGATTGCACCCGCCGTGCGTGAGCGCCGGGCCGTGCCCGACCTTGATGTCGCCGTGCTGCGTCTTGCTCACCGTCGGATAATCGGTCGCGTGCG
>CAIWFB010000285.1 GCA_903911825.1 uncultured Verrucomicrobia subdivision 3 bacterium | reverse complement strand
GCAACCTCGTCGGCATGGGCGTGCTGCCTCTGCAATTCAAGGAAGGCACTACCGCGCAGACTTTGAAGCTCGACGGCACCGAGACGTATGACATCGTCGGCCTCGACGCGAACATCAAGCCGCAGCAAGACCTCACGCTCAAGATCACGCGCAAAGATGGCACCGTGGAAAACGTGAACGTCCGCTGCCGCATCGATACGCCCATCGAAATCGACTACTACCAACACGGCGGCATTTTGCCGTATGTGTTGCGGCAGTTGGTCGCGAAGGCGTAATTCACAAAAATCCTTTCAGATGCCGAACTTTTTAACGAGGTTCGGCATTTTTATTTGTTAGCGCTGAAATCTAGGCTGTGCTGTTCTGGATCATTTACGTGAACTGGTCGCAATTTGATTCATGATGTTCAAGCCATCGCGGCGGAAGTGCCCCGCCCAATCTTTGCCTTAAACCACTGCCTTGTTGGGGAAACAGCTAAAACTCCTGATTCCCGGCCGGTTTTTGCCTAACGCGCTCATTTTCAGTCTTTTCCCTGAAAACTCCTGCCTCGGGAAATGATTTTCCGAGGTCGGAAAACCGTTTTCCTAGTTAGGAAATTCATTCTCCTACCTAGGAATGTTTCATTCCTAGCTAGGAACACGTCAGTCCCACGTAGGAATACGCTCATCCTAGCTAGGATTGTCTCAGTCCTACCTAGGAACACGCTAGCTCTACCCAGGATTGGCCAGTTCCTACCTAGGAGAGCGTCAGTCCTAACTAGGATTGTTCTGTTCCTAGCTAGGATTATTCTCGTCCTAGGCAGGGTTGCCTCGGTCCTAGCTAGGAAAACGATGTTCCGAGGCAGGATTGGCGGGTTTGCCTCAAGGGCTCCACTAGTCCGGTCTAGGAAGCATGTCGAGTAATGGGTGTCTGCACGTGTGCGTTGTATTGTCACCATCCAATCGCGTATGCTGTGAGGAATGATTCATGATGTTCAAGCCATCGCGGCGGAAGTGATCCGCAAAACCGGCAAAGATAAACCGGCGGACGCGGCGTTGCGCGAGGTGCTCAAGCAAATTAAGGATATGGCGCCCTTCGACGCGACGGAGATCGCCAAGACTGTTTTTCTCTATTACCGCTGGCACGTCTGGCTGCGCGAGGAGCGCGGCGTGGAAAACAAGATGCGCTTTGACATCCGCTTGAACGAACGCTTTCAAGCGAACTCTGCCAGTGTCCCGTTGGCGGAACTGCGCGCCAATGCTGTGCCCGCGTGGACGGCGGAGGAGATGGAGGTCACGGATGAATGGCTGCTTTCCTTGCAGCGCGAACCAAAATTGTGGCTGCGCGCCAAACGTGGCACGGGCGCGGCGTTGGCGCGGACATTATTTGCGGCGGATGTGAGTCCGTTGTTGCCGGATGCGTTGTTGTATCGCGGCGAAGAAGATTTGTTCAAGACGCCGGAATTTCATGCGGGCGAATTTGAGATCCAAGACATCGCGTCGCAGGTCGTTGGTTTGCTGTGCGCTCCGAATCCCGGTGAAACGTGGTGGGACACGTGCGCGGGTGAGGGCGGAAAAACGTTACACTTGTCTGACTTGATGGAGAACAAAGGAATGCTCTGGGCGAGCGACCGCGCCGAATGGCGGCTGACCAAACTCAAGCGCAGGGCAGGGCGCGCGAAGGTTTTCAATTACCGTTCCGCTTCGTGGGATGGCGGGGCGAAGCTGCCGACGAAAACCAAGTTCGACGGCGTGCTCGTGGATGCGCCGTGCAGCGGCATCGGCACCTGGCAACGCAATCCGCAGGCGCGTTGGACGATGGTGCCAAACGATGTGCGCGAGTTGTCGGTGATTCAGAAACGGCTGCTGGCGAATGTTGCGCCGAGTGTGAAGCCGGGGGGCAAATTGATTTTTTCCGTCTGCACGTTGACGCGCGCGGAATCCACGGAAGTGGTGGCGGATTTTAACGCGAAGTTTGGGGCGGAATTTGAACCACTGGTGTTTCCGGAAATTTTAGGCCATCAGAGTGAGCTGGCGCCATCGCAAGCTTACGGCGCGACCAGCACGGCGGCGCCGACGCATTTTATCTGGCCGCAGGCTTTGAATGGCAACGGGATGTTCATCGCCGGGTGGCGGAAGAAAAAATAACCGCTGCTCGGAAGCCGAGCAGCGGTTGGTGAAAACTTTCGTGGTTCGCTGGGAACTTATTCCTGCACGAACTTGATGCTCCGCGATTTCTCGGTGCGGCGGCGCAGACCTTCGTCGAGCACTTTTTTCCGCAGGCGCAGATTCTTCGGCGTCGCTTCCACGAATTCGTCCACGTCGATGTATTCGAGCGCGCGTTCGAGGGAGAGCTTCATCGGCGGAGAGAGGGCAATACCTTTGCCGTCACCTTGCGAACGCATGTTCGTGAGGCGTTTTTCTTTCACCGGATTCACCGGGATATCGTTTTCACGAGCATTTTCGCCGACGATCATGCCGACATAGATCGCGTCACCAGCGGCGACCATCAAGCGACCGCGTTCTTGCACCATGTTGAGCGCGTAAGCGGTGGCTTCGCCGTTGTCCATGGAGACGAGGGAACCATTTTTGCGGGCGGCAATTTCACCGCAGTCCGGGCCGTATTCGTGGAAGAGATGGCTCATCACGCCCATGCCCTTGGTCGAGTTCACGAGGTCAGTCTCAAAGCCGATCAAACCGCGCATCGGCACGAGGGCTTCCACGGAAACTTGATTGCCAACGTGATTCATGTTGGTGATCTGCGCTTTGCGGTTGGAAAGATTTTCCATGATGGTGCCGAGGTTTTCGCTCGGGATTTCCACGAATAATTTTTCGATCGGTTCCAACGGATTGCCGCCGGCGTCTTTTTTCCAGAGCACTTCCGGGCGAGAAACGAGGACTTCGTAACCTTCGCGGCGCATCTGTTCGACGAGAATGGCGATCTGCATTTCGCCACGGCCGCTGACGGCGAATACTTTCGGATCGCTGGTCTGCGCAATACGGAGGGCGACGTTCGTGCGGATTTCTTTGACGAGGCGATCCCAGATATGGCGCGCGGTGACGAGCTTGCCGTCCTGACCGGCGAGCGGGCCGTCGTTCACGGCGAATTCCATCTGAATCGTCGGCGGATCAATCGGAATGTAGGGCAGGGTGGCGCGCAATTCAGAATCACAGATCGTTTCACCGATGAAGACTTCTTCAAAACCGGCGAGCCCGACGATATCGCCAGCATGGGCTTCCTGAATTTCAATCCGCTTCATGCCTTCGAAGTGGTAGATCATCGTGATCTTGCCTCGGGAAATCTTGCCGTTGCCGTGACGGCAGATGGCGGGATCACCAATTTTGACTTTGCCTTCGACGATTTTACCGAACGCAATACGACCGACGTAATCGTTGTAATCCAAATTGGCGACGAGCAACTGAAAGCCTTCACCGGCTTTCGCGCGCGGCGGCGGGATATGCTTCACGATCGCATCGAACAACGGCTCCATCGTGCCGCTGGCGTGATCGAGTTCCACCTTCGCGTAACCAGCCTTGGCGGACGCATAGATGAACGGGAAATCGAGCTGCTCGTCCGTCGCGTTGAGTGACATGAACAATTCAAACACGAGGTCCAAAACTTTCTTCGGGTTGGCGTTCTCGCGGTCAATCTTGTTGATGACGACGATGGGCTTGGCACCGGCTTCGAGCGCCTTGCGGAGCACGAAACGAGTCTGCGCCTGCGGGCCTTCCGAGGAATCCACCACGAGCAGCCCGCCGTCGATCATATTCATGATCCGTTCGACTTCGCCGCCGAAATCCGCGTGTCCGGGCGTGTCCACAATATTGATGGCGTAATCTTTGTATTTGAACGCCGCGTTTTTGGCGCGGATGGTGATGCCTTTTTCCTTTTCGAGATCCATCGAATCCATCAGGCGTTCCTCCTTGGTTTCGTGCTGGTTTTCGCGGAAGGTGCCGGATTGTTTTAGCAAACAATCGACGAGCGTAGTTTTTCCGTGGTCAACGTGCGCAATGATTGCGATATTTCTAATGTGGAGCATAGATTCTAAAATAGTCGCACAGTCTGCCTTTTCAGCGCTAAAGGTCAAGCCAAGGCTGTAGTAAAATGGGGTTAAATGAGCAACGGGGAGAGACGCTTGACCAAGAAGTGGTGGGTGCGGGTAACTTGGCTGTTGTTGGAGACACTGGAACCGTTCAAGTAGGCAATCCGGTGATTGTCCATCTAAAGCGAACCTGAACTTAAGTTCGGTTTGGCTAAGACGTTACGACGGCAACCCCCATTTCGGTGATGAGCCGCTCACCGTTTCGGGTTATAGACGAGAAGGCCGGCCAGTGTTTAATCTAAGGCAAGCACCATTGAAATTTACCACGACTTCAGCAATCGTGTTTTGACGATGTGTGTCGGTGCCGCATTGGGTTGGTCTAACCCGCACGGGCGCGGATGTTTTTCAGCGAATCGGATGTCCGGTTGATGAATCAGGTCGGCCCAAAACTAAAAATTATTTTGAAATATATCCAAACAAGTATGATGAAATTGCCCCGCCTTTTGATTGGTTCAGCCGCCCTTTGCCTCGCGCTCGCCGCCGCTGCCGAACCGCTGGATACAGGTTTTCTCACTCCACCGGATGCCGCTAAACCGCAAACGTGGTGGCATTGGATGAATGGCAACATCACCAAAGCCGGTATCACCGCTGACCTCGAAGCGATGAAACAGATCGGCCTCGGTGGCGCGACGATTGTGATCGTGGACTGCGAAATCCCGGCTGGTCCGGTGAAGTTCATGAGTCCCGAATGGCGCGAAGATTTTAAATTCGCCGTGCAAGAAGCCGACCGACTTGGCCTAAAACTCTGCGTGGAAAATTGCGCGGGTTGGTCGAGCAGCGGGGGCCCCTGGAATACCGTCACCAACGCGATGCAACGGCTCACTTCGAGCGAAGTGCGCACGCAAGGTTCGCTTGTTTTTGATGCTGTGCTACCGCACCCGCCGGTCACGCTCGGTTTTTATCGCGACATCGCCGTGCTGGCATATAAGACCACCGAGGTCGAAGCGGAAACGGCTGCCAACGCGGTGCCCTCGGCTGGGAAATTGGAAATCCTGCGCGCGACTTACGGTGCAGACGGCGGCGGTTCGGCAGACGTGAAAGCCAGACTCGTCGCGTTGATCAAGAGCGGCAAAAAATCCTTCGTTGCGAGCAGTGATGAACTGGGCGGCGATCCGGCACTGGGTCAGGTCAAACAATTGCACGTCGAATTTACGCTCGGTGGAAAATCCGCCACCGCGACAGTGGACGAAGGCGACACGCTGATTTTCCCCACCAAAGTCAGCCAATTGGCCAGAAATCATTCGTTCGGGAAATCTTCGGTAGACCGCACATTCGTGCAGCCGCCACCCGCCACCGCCAGCTCGAGCGAGGCGATTTCGCGTGATGATATTTTGGATTTGACGGACAAACTTGCGGCGGACGGTAAATTGCATTGGGAGGTGCCGCCGGGCAATTGGATTATTCTGCGCCTTGGTTACACGCCGATCGGTGTGGAAAATCATCCCGCGCCGAAAGAGGGCACCGGTTTGGAATGCGACAAGATGAGCCAAGCCGCGCTCGACGCGCATTGGGACGGCTTCATGAAAATAATTCTCAATGACATTGGCCCGCTCGCGGGTAAGGCGCTCGACACCTCACTGATTGATAGTTACGAAGTTGGCAACCAGGACTGGACACCCAATTTCCGTGCGGAATTCCAAAAACGGCGCGGCTATGATCCGCTGAAATTTCTGCCTGCCTTCACACATCAAGTCGTCGACAGTCCCGCGGTCACCGAACGCTTTCTGTGGGACATGCGTCGCACCGTCGCGGATTTATTTGCGGACAATTATTTCGGCCACTTCGCCGACTTGTGTCGTCAAAACGGTTTGTTGAATGCGGTGGAACCTTACACCGGGCCGTTTGAATCGCTGCAATCCGGCGCGCCGGCCGATGTCGTGATGGGCGAATTTTGGACCGGCAGCGAAGGTCATCCGTCCGTAAAGATGGCCGCATCCATCGCGCATATTTATGGTAAAACGATTGTCGCTGCGGAATCGTTTACCGCCGCGCCCGAAGCCGGACGTTGGCAGAATGATCCGTATTCGCTCAAGACGCTCGGCGACTTGATGTATTGCCAAGGCCTGAACCGCTACGTGTTTCATCGTTACGCGATGCAGCCGTGGACCAATCGCTGGCCGGGCATGACGATGGGCCAATGGGGTTTCCATTTCGAACGCACGGAGACGTGGTGGCAGCAGGGTAAATCATGGATTGATTATATTTCACACTGCGAATTTTTATTGCAGCAAGGCCGCGCCGTGGCAGACGCCGCTTACTTCACGGGTGAAAGTGCGCCGGTGGAAATGCGCGTCGGCAATCCCGCGGTGCCCAAAGGCTACGACTACGATGCCATCAACGCCGACGTGCTGCTGCACGGCGCGACGGTGAACAATGGCCGCATCACGTTGACCAGCGGCGCAAATTATGCCGCGCTAATTCTGCCGCCCGACGATGTCAATATGACGCCGCAACTGTTGCAGCGCATTAGCGAACTGGTGCGCGCCGGCGCGACGGTTGTTGGTCCGCGTCCGAAACACTCGCCGAGCTTGGCGGAGTTTCCGAATTGCGACGAGCAAGTGAAAAAACTTGCCGCCGAACTTTGGGGCAAATGTGATGGCACGAACGTTCTGGAAAATTCAGTAGGCAAAGGCCGCGTTGTTTGGGGCAAATCGCTGGCCGAGGTTTTTGCCGCGCAAAAATTGAAACCGGATTTTGAATCCCAAGGCGCGACGGCATTCACGCGGTTGGCCTACAACCATCGCATCGCTGGCGACGCGGAGATTTATTTTATTTCCAACCAGCGGCGGCAGTTTGATTCGGTCGAATGCACGTTTCGCGTAGCTGGAAAAATTCCCGAGCTGTGGCATCCCGACACTGGCGTGATTGAGCCCGCGCCCGTTTGGAGCGCGGCGGCTGGTCGCACCAAAGTGCAGTTGAATTTTGAACCGGCCGGTTCCGTGTTCGTCATTTTTCGTCATGCTGCGAACAAAGCGGATCATGTGATTGCCTTCAGTAACAACCAAAAAAATAAATTGATTACCGCGCCGAAACTGGAAATCAAGCACGCCACTTACAATGCTATTGATGGCACGGGCGGGCGGGACGTGACGGCAAAAATTGCGGAACTGGTGCGCAGCGGCCAGTTTGCTATCAGCGCGAACAACGACACTTTGGGCGGCGACCCGACGCCAGATCACGCAAAAGAATTGCGCGTGGACTTCACGCTCAATCGCAAGCCAGCGCAGGTGACCGCCCACGAAAATGACACGCTCACCTTGCTGGCCGATAAAAATATCGGCGCGGCGCCGGTTTGGGAAACGAGTGTTTCGAACGATGGTAAGCCCGTTGTAAAAGCGTGGGGCAACGGCCGCGCGGAACTGCAACTGGCCAGCGGAAAAGTGTTGCACGCCAATGCGACGGCTGTGCCGGCTGCGCAGGAGATTTCCGGCGCGTGGGTTCTGAATTTTCCGCCGAACTGGGGCGCGCCGCCGTCAGTCACGCTGGATAAATTAATTTCGTGGACGACGCACACAAATGATGGCGTGTGCTATTTTTCCGGCACCGCCACTTATGAAAAGGAAATTACAGTCACGGCGGACGTTTTGAAAAGCGGACGCGAACTCTGGCTGGATCTCGGCGCGGTGAAAAATTTCGCCGAAGTTTCGGTCAATGGCCAAAACCTTGGCGTGCTGTGGAAACCGCCGTTCCGAGTGAATATTTCTGCGGCTGCAAAATCGGGCGTAAACAAATTGGTAGTGAAAGTCACCAACCTGTGGCCGAACCGACTTATCGGCGATGAGCAATTGCCGGAGGATCGGGAGTGGAATGGGATGCAGCTCAAGGCGTGGCCGCAATGGTTGCTCGATGGTAAGCCCAGTCCGACGGGTCGACTGACGTTTACGACGTGGCATCATTGGAGGAAAGATTCACAGCTTTTGGAATCAGGCTTGCTCGGTCCGGTGATGTTGCGGACGGCGGAAATTATCCCGGCTCGCTAAGGCCGACAGTTCGCTTGCGGACGTAGATTGACCAGTTCAACTGCGTCCTCAAAGTTCAAGAGAGCTCGGCTTGCGCCTGGGTGGATTCTGAAGTCTGCACCAACGACGAATCCGCGATGCTTACGCTGAAGTCCTTTTTTTGCTGATTACGGTCGGTTCAAACATCGTCGATCTTTTGGAAAATTGGTCGGCATATTACTCAGGCGCTTCATTTTATTCTGACAACCGATCCGGCCCCGACTGCGTTTTCTTTCTGGCTGTAAGTCTGGTCGAAGCAACGTGGGTCAGGGTTATTTTTCAGCTTTCCGCTTTCGCAATTGCTGGGTGCGGCAACCATCACCTGTTTCGGTGATGGGGCTTTAACCGTGTTTGGGGATATGCGTCGGCTAATTCTCGTTTACATTTGTTGTATCAATCCACAAACGCAGCAACCAGATGCAACCTTTCTATCCACAACTGCGTTTACGGATGAAAACATCCTTAACCATTGTG
>CAIWFB010000284.1 GCA_903911825.1 uncultured Verrucomicrobia subdivision 3 bacterium | reverse complement strand
TGAAGGCTTCGCGCGAATCCATAATCGTGGTGGCTCGGGGATTATTTCAGAGCTTGCCCTTGGTGCTAGGCAATTGACCAGCGATACGCGGGTCATGGCGACGCGCGGCATCTACGGCGCGAGCAAAGGCTTTGAACAGCGCCTCGACGATGTGATGCGGTTCGTCGCCGTAAAGCAACTCTAGATGCAAGTTGCAACGGGCTTCGTTGGCGAAGCCTTGGAAAAATTCACGCGCCAAGCCAAAACGGAAGGCGCTGGACATATCCTGTGATTTTTCGAGCGCGGAAATTTTCTTGAGGCCGAATTGATTCAGACCGCGCCAGACGAGAAAGGGGCGTCCGCTAAAATCCACGACGCAGCGGGCGAGGCATTCGTCCATGGGCACATACGCTTCGCCGGTGAACGGATTATTCGGATGAAAACCGTGGCCGTAGCGACGGATGCCGCGTTTGTCGCCGAGGGCGGCAGCTATAGCTTGGCCGAGCGCGATGCCGCAATCTTCAACCGTGTGATGCGCGTCCACTTCCAGATCGCCGTCGCAGCGCAAATCCAAATCCACGGTGGCGTGCTTCGCAAAGAGCGTGAGCATGTGATCAAAAAACGGCACGCCGGTTCGGATCTTGGATTTGCCTTTGCCATCAAGATTGAGGCGGACAGAAATCCGGGTTTCTTTGGTGTGACGTTTGAGACTGGATTGGCGTGCTTTCACGCGCGCATTAAAACCGAAATGCGCGCGTGAAGCAATCCGTTGAAAATTTCCGCTACGGCAGCAGAATCAATTGATAGAACTTCATCAGCAACAGCGCATTGGTGTCCACGTAATTAAACAGGGTGTTGGTGGAGACAATGGTGTCGGGAGTCAGATTATTCGGTAACAGCGTCCAGGTAATGGGCGCAGCCAGGTTGGTCGTCCACCGGATTTGGAATTGTTGGTTGGTCGCGGCGGTCCACAAGAAATTCACGCCGTTCGTGCCTAGCGTGATGCTGCTGAACGCCGGAAGCGCATCCACGACGACACTGAAGTTGTTGGTCACGCTCTTGGTGGGCACGCCGTTGTCGGTGACGATGGTGGTGATAACGTTCGTCTGACCCGATTGCGCCGACGTCGGCGTCCATGTGATTACGCCACTGGCGCTGACGCTGGAAAGGTTCGTTCCCGCCAGATTATTGGTGACGAAATAGGTCAAAGTCTGCGCCGGAAAATCCCAATCGCTCGCCACGTTGGTGACGGTGAGCGTGAACAGCGGATTAACCAACTGCATTGCCGGTGTGTCCCTCACGAAGAAGGGCTGCGTATTCGTCGGTGAATTCAGCAACTGCAAGCGATAGAACCGTTGCGGACCGAACGTGGCGGTGGGCGAGCCGGCCAAAGGCGTGCCGCCATCGTAATAGCGAGCGCCGTTGTCGAAGTATTGGAATACGGCATTCGTCGCCGAGTTCGGCGCGAGATAGCTGATGACGCCATTAAAAATGTGCCAGTTAGCGGGAGCCAACGCCGGGGTCCATTGCAGGTGGAATTGATAATTCGTCGGCGCCAACCAAGTCAGCAAGTAGCCGTTCGTGCCGCCGATGTTGGTGGCGATGATGCTGGTGAACGGAATCGGAGCAGGCACCACGAGGTGGAAATTCACCTTGAGGCCGAAGGTCACGAGGAAGTTGTTCGTGTTCTGCACGCCGAGATAATAGGTGGAACCCGGAATCAAACGCGGCGTGGTGTTCGTGCCCATGATGGGATTGCCGATGCCGCCCAGCGAACCCGCCAGCAACGTGTAGTCGCCCGGTTTCTTGCCCGTAGGCAGATTGGTTTGGTTGAAGAACAGGTTCAGCGGTCCGGTGGCGGAGAGCAGAATGTTGGTGGCCCAATCGGCATTCGCCGGCACATGGATGGCGAAATAGCGGATGCTGCCAGCAGCGACCGGCGTGTTCGTCGGCACGTCATTGGTATCAATCACCGCGAGATACGGATTATTGAATGACATCTGCACCGGCAAATGGTCGGAGGCCGTCTGGCTGTCGTTAATGTTCAACGTGGACGGCAACGGGGTGAGCAGATCCGAGCGGAACACCTGACTCATCGAGATGTTCGAGAAGAGCAAGTCGCAAGGCATGATGTAGTCAATGCGCTCATTCGGGATAGTCGAAGAGAAAGTATCGCCGCTGCCGTTGAATGGATTGGTCGGATTCGTCAGGTGCAAACCGGACGAAGAATTGATTAGTTGTTGAATAGCGAGCGCATTCGTATCGCCCTCATTCATGTCGCCGGACAAGGTGTAAGGATCATTCGGGTAGAGCACGAACAGGTTTGTGGCGAAGAAATTAGTGATGGCGGCGGCTTCGGCAGCGCGCTTGAGTGCCGCGTCCGCATAGCCACTCGCACTGGATTTCAGATGCGTGCTGAACACGTGCAATGGCTGCGGGAAGCCAGGCACATTGATCTGCGCTTCAAATAAGTCGCGGGTGAAAGCTGCAGTGCCGTTGGTGTAGCCAAAAGGCACCAGACTCGCCCCGTCCAGCCAGCTACTCGTGCGCGTGATGGGGAAACGGCTGGCGATGGCGCTGTGAATGAAACCATCGGTGCCGGGACTGACGACCACGGTGTAACCTTGCAAGAAACCATTGGCCCAATTGGTCATTTCATCCTTCATGTTATCGGGGATCTCATTGAAGGTGATGATGTCGGGATTCAAATAAGTGAGTTCACGGCCAATCGCCTGCACCTGCGGCGAGTTGGTGCTCCAGTCAGGCGCGCCGTTGCCTTTCACATTGTATTGCAAGAGCGAGACCCAATTACTGCCATCAGTCGGCAACAAGTTGCCGGTGTAAACGAGATAGGAATTGGTAGCGCTCAACGGCGGCAGACCATTGTCAGTGACCACCGTGGTGAAGCGATTTGTGGTGCTCGTTTGCGCGAGCGATGGCGTCCAAGTGATCACGCCATTGCCGCTGTTGATACTGGCTCCCAGCGGCGCGACCAGCAGCAAATAGGTGAGCGTGTTGGTCGGCAAATCTGAATCTGTGGCGCGATTGGTCACAATCAACGGCGAGCCGACATCCACCGAGCGATCCGGCGGCGTGAGCACGAACTGCGGCGCAACGTTAACTTCCTTCACCGTGATGGTGAAAGGCAGATTAGTTGCCATCAGCGGCGTCGGGAAAACGTTGTCGCTGACGACCACCAGAATGTTGCTGTAAATGCCGGGGCCTTGCGCCTCGCTCGGCGTCCAGTTGATGTAACTATTCGTGCCGATATTGGTGATGCTCATGCCCGTCGGCGCATTCAGCAGCGTGTAAGTCAGGTTATTCGGCGGCGTGTCCGTATCCAATCCAGTGACCAGAACGTTGGTGACGGTCAATTCATCCATCACGACGTCCGCAATGTTGGTTGCCCAGAAGGGCGCCGTGTTCGACGCGATCACGGTCAGCACAAACGTATTCGTGCCACTCAACGTTTTATTGATCAGCGCATCCACATTCGTATCCGTGGCCACGGTGATGAAGGTGTAATTGGAGCCCAAATCCGCCGCCGTGCTGGGCCAGGTGATAACGCCCGTGTTCGTATCAATCACGGAATTGGCTGGCCCCGACAGCAACGTATAGGTCAATTGATTCGTCGGCACATCCAAGTCTGTGGCCGCATTGGTAAGCACGAACACATTGGTGACGATGAGCAGATAATTCGTCGGTGTGCTCGCGGGCCAGAACGGAGCGGTGTTCACTTCATTCACCGTCACGGTGAAATTTGTCGAGGAACTCTTCGGCGGCACGCCGTCGTCAGTGACGATGACGGTGACAATGATATTCGTCGGGCCGTCCACTTCCTGCGGCGCCAGCGTCACCACGCCGGAATTAGTATCCACCGTGACCCACGGCGGCGTGTTGGTCGGCAGCGAGTAGGTGAACGAATTCGTCGGCACATCCAAGTCCACCGCGCCGGCGGCCACATTGGTGGTGGTCAATTCATCCATGACGACCGCCGGATAACCGTTGGTCCAGACTGGCGCAGAATTGGTCTTCAAGACCGTGACGAAGAAAATATTGCTGATGAGGAAACTTTGATTCGTCAGGGCAAACTGATTCGTGTCCGTCACGAACGTGGTGAACTGATACGTATTGGAACCCTGCAATTCCGTCGGCGTCCACGTGATCACGCCGTTGCTGGAAATAGAAGCGTTCGTCACCGTCGGCGTCACCACCAACACATACGTCAGCGGATTGAGCGGGAAATCCGTATCAATCGCCGCGTTCGTCACGATCAGCGTGGTCAGCTCAAAGATATTGGTGTCCGGCGGGGTGAACGGGAAAGCGGGCGGCAGATTCACTTCATTGACATGGATATTAAACGCGTTGGTCACGCTTAAAGGCGGCACGCCGTTGTCCGTGACGCTGACGCTAATCGTGTAGTCGCCCGGGCCTTGCAATTCATTCGGCAGCCAACTGATGAGTCCGTTCGAGGAAACCGTTAAGCCCGCTGGGCCGTTCACTAAGGCGAAGGTCAAAGTGTTCGTCGGCACGTCAGGATCCGTCGCGGTGGCTTGCGCCGACCACACGACCATTTCGTTAATGTTGGTGCTCGGCGGCAACGTGAGCACGGGCGGCAAATTGGATTCCAGCACAACGAGTATAAAACTGTTCGTCACGGTGAACGAGGTCGTATTGATCGCCGGCGGATTCGTATCCGTCACCGTGAAGGTGATGATGTTGGTGCTGGGGCCGTTCGTTTCTTCCGGTGTCCAACTGATCAAGCCATTGGTGGAGATCGTGAAGCCACTGTTGATAGGTGCCCCGGCAACATTCACCGCGCTCAAGAACGCAAAGGTCAACGCATTCGTCGGCACATCGAGGTCGGTCACTAAGATGTTGGTTGCAAAATATTCCGTCTCCGTGATGAACAACGTATTCGTCGCCGTCGGAAAATTGATGACGGGCGGCAAATTGGATTCCAGCACAATGACGAGGAACGAATTTTGCGAGGAATTGACGGGCACGCTGTTATCCGAAACGGTCGTGACGAAGAGATTCGTGCTCGGCCCCTGGTCTTCCGCAGGCGTCCACGTGATGATGCCGTTGGTGGAGATGAAGGCGTTCGTGATGCCCGGCGACGCGACCAGTGTATAGGTCATCGGGAGATTGAACGCGTTGGTGGCCGTATTCGTGACCGTCATCAACGTGGTTTCGATGACGGTGATATTAGAGATCGCCGGCAGCACCGGAGCCGGAATCATGTTGGTGTTCGCAAAGGTGAAACCTAACTGCCAGCTCAAGAGATTGGCGTTATTCGTTGCTCCGGCGCGATTATCCAGCACTTCCAACTGCCATTCGCCATACGGAATCGTGCCGATCAACGTATCCAGCGATTGTTCGGGGAGAACGTAGCGATTGCTCACCGTCACCACGATATTGGTGGTGAAATTAGTGATGGCGGCAAAGCTGGTGACCGCAAATGAATCGATCAACATGCCAGGCTGTAAGCCGTCAAATTGGATAGCGGTCGCATTTGAGCTGGCCACAAAACTAAACGTATTGGTTTGCCAGTTGGAGTTGTTCCCAAAAAACGTGTTGGTGCTCAAACCGGCGAGACGGATTTGCGCTTTGGCAAGGTTCTGAGGAAACGCTTGCGCCGCATCAAATTTGCCACTGGCTCCCGCCCGATAAATGGCTTTGATCTCGGAAGCCGACAAGGCGCGCGCATATAGAGACAATTCATCCGCATCACCGTTGTAGCCGAAATTATTGGCGGTTTCATGAGTGTTACCAATCCCTATTCCCGAATCACGCGCTGAAAGCAATGGCCCGAGCGGTTTCAAGTCAGTGGTAATTTGTGCGGCCAAAAGCCCGTTGGTGAAAAATTTCATCGCGCCTGTGCCGCCGTCTAATGTGCCAGCGACATGCGTCCATTCATCGTAGGGGATATTTACACTAGCACCAACTGATGCGCCTGCACTTGTGGGATCCGTGATTTGAAAAATAATATTATGGTTGGCCTGCATGGAAAGAGCGTATGGATCTAATCCACCGCGATTATCGCCGCGATAAAAAATGATATAACCTGGGCCATGAGGACGCACCCAGCCTTCGATCGTCAATGAGTTGGTCAACTCAAAGATAGGCTGGTCGGCAATACGAATACGCGGTGTGCCCCGAACTGGCGGATTGCAGTTGAAAGCGGAGCCGACCTCACCGTTCGTGAAAATAATATTGGAAAGCGTCCCATTGTTTCCGTAGATGTCGTCATTAGCATTGTTTTCCGCGCGCCATAATCCAACGATGGCCGGCCCGCGATAGGCATAAGTAACCGTGTTCGTTGCCCCTGGTATGGTAGCCAAGGTTTGGGTAATCGAACCATTGGCAATCGCCAAAAACTGACTGCCCGTCTGGGCATTGTTCGTGTCGTAAACCACGCTCGCCTGATTGCTGATCACCGTCCAACCGTCCACGGTGGCGGAGGTCAGATATTCGGTCGCCGTGGCGGTATCAAAACTACTGCTGGCGAGCGTCACCACGTTGGTCGTGAAACTGATATTTGTTTGCACGATATAATTGGTCGTCACCAGCGGCCAGTAAGGTGTCGGCGCAAACTTGATGGGTGTGGTGGTCAGATTCGTGTCTTCGGTGAAATAGAGGTAATTGTAATTCGTCAGGATACCGCCGGCCGTATAAACCCAAGCGGTATTCGTAAAGGTGTTTCCGTATTGATTGATGATGATGGTCAGGACCGTGGAAGAAGCGGTCGCCGTCGGCGGCGGAAACGTCACATTCACGGTGACGGGAGCCGTGTTTTGCGCGCCTGCGCCCAAGCTGGGGTTATTCGTAAAACCGGTGTCCAGAATCAAGTTAGCTGGCGTGATGTTGGTGCCGTAGTAAACGGTCATTTCATCGGGCGCGGTGTAAAAATTGTAGGTTATGGGGAAAGTTCCCGAAGTCATTCCCACATCGAAGGAGTTGGTATCGGGAGCGGCGCCGCCTTTGGCGGTCTGATTGATGATATTCGTCGTCAGCATCGTGATCCCAGCCCCGTTGGTGGTTTGATTGCCGCGATTTTCCATCATCAGATAGCGGGTGCCGTCCGGGCTGATGAGGTGAAATACCAGATCGGAAATCCGCTCATGATCCACGCGTAAGCCAAGGTTGAAGGCTTGCACGGGGGCAGTGTTGGTGATGAAAATGGAATCGTAAGTGACGGCATCGTCGAGCAGCGGCACCGGCTCGGTGGATCTAAAATTCAGCGTGGTGATGGCGGCGGCGTCAAAACGTAAAAAGGCACCGAGTAAAACATTGTGGGTCGTGCTATCAGGATTGTATAAGCCAACGTAGTAACGGCCGGGCGCGAGCGGCGGGCCGTAGGAAATCGAGTTCCCGTTTTGCAGCGGCCCATTGGTCAGATCGGCGCGAGCAAGGTAATTGGAAAAATTTGGCTGCGTATCGTAAGCCAAATAAAGTTGGATGGCGGGAATGTAAGGCGTCGTCAAATTCGTGGCCACAACCAGCAAGTTGGTGTTGCCCACCGGGACATCCACGAAATCGTAAAACCAAGAAAACGGCGGCACGCTGTTGGTGGTGAACGGCTGATGCGTCAGGTCGTTATGCGGATAGATGCGCAGGGTGAAATTATCCACGCGGCCCGTCTGGGTTTGGGCATCATCAATCTCATTCAACACCCACAGACCCACGGCTTGCTTACCAGTGAAATTACGGAGCGAACCGGGCGAATCAGTGCGCATGGTGCGGTTGGTGTCCCCTTCGCCACTATCGTCATAGATCAGGTTGGTCGCCACGACTGCGCCAAAAGCATCGTGGTTGTTGAGGAAAGAATATTGGGTGTCATGCGTCAGACCGCCGACGAGATCGCCAAAATTCTCGTGCGTGATCACATTGGTCACCGTGACGCGGCGGATGGACATCGGATATAGCGCCAACCCGATGGAATAGGAAACGCCGGCCTGCGCGTTGTTGCCATCCGGAATGGTGGTCGGCACGAGCTGGCCATTCACCGTCTGGCTACCGTCATCATTTAACTGGCTGAACGGCTTGTCGCTGAATACCGAGACGAACGCGAAGCGGCCCGCCATTTGATCCTCGCACTTCACGCCGACGTAATAAATCTGGTTCGCTACGGAATTATTGTAGGCCACGAATTCGGTGCCGCCGCGACTTAGCGAAGCGCCATCGCCATTCAGGCCGGAGAGACAATTGGAAATCGTCTGCGAATTCAAGTTCGTCAGGCTCGTGGCGATCAAATCATGCAACGAATCAGCCACAAACAACTCAATGTCCGCCTCGGGGCGCGTGTAGTTTTGCGCCTGACTGGAATACGTTCCCAAGCGCGGCGTCGCCATCGTATTCGGGAGGAACGTGATGAAGGCGGCGTTGGTAAAATTGGCATTCGTCACGGCGAACGTATTGGTGACGATGAAGAAATGCCATTGGTTCGTCTGGCCGATCGACAAAACGGCGTTCGTGGCGTAGCCGGAATTAGTGCCAAACGCCAGCGTGTTGGTGCTCAACCACGGGGCATTGCCACCCGCGATCTGGTTGAACAAAATGCCGTTCGTATTCTGAATGTAAGTCGTGACTGGCGCCGTGATGGAAACGAGGGAGGGGGCGGCGGCGGTGACCGTGAAGCCGTTGGTGTTATTGCCGTCGCCATTCGCGATGACGAGGGCAAAGTCCTGCACGATGTTCGTCTGCTCCAGCGTCACGGCATTCACGTTCACACTGCGGCCGACCACGGTGATGGAGTAGTTCGTGCCGAGCGTGGGCGACAGATAAATATTTTCGACGTTGTTGATGACGTCCGCGGTGGTGTTGGTGCCGCCCTGACTAAACGGCGGGGTGCCCGACCCCGAAAAATTATTGCCATAATAAATCTGACCGTTGGAGAGGTTCGTGATGACCAGATCGAGGTCGTTGACGAGCTTCACAGCCGCCGCTGGATTTCCCGGCGGATCCGTCCACGCCAACGTCACCCGTAGCGGTAGTCCGCGGGCGGCGATGGAAGGCAAAGTCACGAGATAAGTGCGGCGATCACCCGTAGCCAGCGTGTTGGTCGGACTTTGGTCCACGAAAAACAGCGGCACGCCATTCGTGCCTGGCGCGGCGGTATTGGTGAGCGCGAGCGGAATGGAATTAGAAAGTTTGGCCAAGCCCCAGCCCTGATAGTTGATGGTGTTGGTGACGGCAAATTTGTAACTGCCGGAAACGCGGGCGCCGTTGATGAGCATCGCTTTCAATAACGCCGGGCTGGGTGTGAGGCGTAGCGTGTTCGTAAAGAAATCTTGCATCAGCGCGAGCACGCCGGACACCGCCGGGGCCGCGATGCTCGTGCCGGTTTCGTAGCGATACAGCAAATTGCCATTGAACGGCGCGCAGAGCCGATCGTCCAGCCCATGCAACACTGCCAACTCGTCGCCCAGGTCGTTGGTGGTGATGACTTGCGTGGTCACGTCATAGCTCACTGAAAGATTAGTGCCGGGCCCAAGACCGATGCCAAAGAGGAGACTGCTATTCGTCAGGCTTTGAATGCCGGCGATGACGCCCCCGGAAGCAGGCGGAATCGCTACGCTATTGTTGCCCGTGATGTCATAAGTGGTCGCATCCGGCACTCCCGTGGCGGAAATATAAATCGGCAGATTCGGAAACGGCGTGGGCGATTTGGAGTTCGCCTTGACCGTGATGACCACGCCGATGGCATTCTGCGGCACGCTCAAGGGCGGAAAATAATTGAGCGTATTGGAGGTGACCACTTGATAGGTGTAAGTGGCGGTGTGGTAATTGGTGACGTTGAAATAGGCGTTCGTATCCCACGTGGTCGAACGCGCCGAAACCACGAAGCTGCCGGGCGCAATCACGTCGGGCTTGAAGCGGCCATACGCGCCTTCGGTCTGGATGCCGACGTTGCCGCGCGCCGAATAATCCGCGACTTGCGAACCCGAATCCGTTCGCGTCTGCCAAATAGCTTGGGCGTCATTGGTGGTGCCATACAGCGGCGTCACCAAGTTGGTGATGTTACGAAATTGTTCCAGAGCGCCCACGGTGATGACGTCTTTGGCCGTGCCGGGTGAGAGGATTGAATCTGCATTGCCGCCCGAGCCGCCCGAGCCACCGTTGCCATCGTTACCGGCCGCGAAGACGAACAACACCGGCTGCGGGCCCGTCACATCCGTCAGCGAATCACGCGTGGCCGCATCGTAGCTGGCGGCCGAGAGATCATATTCATTCACGCCATCATTCACCCAACTGTTGTTGGAGATGAGGGCGTTGGTGCGCGCGGGCGCTTCTTGTAGATTTTGATCGGACACCAAAAAGTTGGTGTCATTGCCGAGGAAGCCGACGGAATACAATTTAGCCAACGGCGCTTGACCGCGAAACTGGGTGTTGGTGCCGGGCATGATGGAACCGCGCGCATTCGTGACCGTGCTAGATTGAGCGCCGTCGCCCGCGATGATGCCGGCCACATGCGTGCCGTGACCGTCGGTATCCAAACCGCTGCCGAGCGCATCCACAAATACCCGCGAGAGCAACGCCGGATGATTCAAGTCGATCCCAGTGTCATTCACTTCCACCAACACATTCGAGCCGGTGAGATTCAAATAACTATTGGTCGTCACCGTATTCGTCGCCACGCCGAGGGTGGCGCGGGTTAAATCATTCGCCAGCACCCGCCGATGCGTCGGCTCCATTCGCTGCACGCCGGGCAATTGTAGAAGCGCTGTCCAATCTTTCGGCGGACTGATCCGCACGATCGGGCCGAAGGGCGAACGATCCGTGGCGACCACGGTGCCGCCCAGCTGCTCGATCTGCGCAACGGTCGCTGAGGCGTTGTGGTTGAATAAACCCAGCGTCAAGATCTGACCCACCGGCAACGCTTTTTGCTGCACTGCCAGCCCGAGTAGCGAGGATTGCACTTTGTAATATGGCTCCCACGGCAATACCGCCTGCACCAGCGGATTCGCCCGCAAGGCGCTCGCTGTGCTCGGGGAAATCCGCACGAGGCATGCGTTATTGGGAATGTAGGAAATGAATTCGGCGCCGACCGATTTCAGCAACGCTTGCAACTGCGCGGGCACCGCCGCTTTGGATTGCACGAGGTAAGCGCCCGGATCGCCCGCGGCTTTGAGGTGCTTGGGAATCGCGAGATTCAATTTCTGATCCGTATCCACGAGCGCGTTTTCGAGCACGATGGCGTGCGGGGTGCGAATCCAGGTTTCAATATCTTTGGACGCATTCGTCAAACGGAAAGCCAGACGGTTCGTGACCGCAGCGGAAGTAGAAACGTCGTCCGCCACGCTGGAATGATTGGGCGCACTGGCCGCCGCGGCAACTGAGTTGGTGGCGAGCGCGTCCGTGGCGACGACTGCATGGTCAGCCGCCCGCTGACTGCTACGCGGCCAGAACAACCACGCGGCGGCCAGGACCAGCAGGACCAGCAAAATTGAAACAATCGAACGCACTTTCATAAACAAATTAAAAGTTTCTCAAAAAATTTCACCAACCTCCGCCAACCAACGCGGCGACTTCATTTAATCCGGCGGCAACGGGCTGGAACTTTCCACGATGACATGCGGCGTGGTTCCGCTGGTATTATCCACACGGATAACGGCCCGCACGGCGCTTTCGGCCGTCACTTGATAATTCGTGACCAAACCAAAAGCCGTGCCGCTCAACACCT
>CAIWFB010000283.1 GCA_903911825.1 uncultured Verrucomicrobia subdivision 3 bacterium | reverse complement strand
GCCCCGCCACCTTAGAAGTTTCAACACAATGAAAGAGTTTTCACACAGCCTCTCGCCGGAGCCAACCGCCGTTGGCGCGGTCAGTTCCGCTGTCGCGGTTCACGTCGCAAGTCGGCGGTGGTTCAGCTTTTTTCGTTAGGCGGCATGAGAGCGACTCTTCCAGTTTTGTTTTTGGCAGCGATCCTCGCGTGCTTCGTGCAACTAAGCAAGGCCACTCCCACAAATTATGTCGCTCGGATTAATACGAAATTTATTGCAGATGCCAAGTTAGATGCTGATGACCTGACGAACGTTGTTAAGCTGGCAAAATTGTGTGGTATTGGGCAAGTGGTCGAAGTGCGGACATTTCATTATCTTCCCGGTGTTTCCCGAGGGATTGAAGTGACGGGTGCCGACTATGTTTCGGGGCGGGATGTCACCTACCAAACCGTGGAAATATTTCGGGAAGGATGGTTCCATAATGCCAGACCGGCGAAGACACTACCGGGGACTTCGGTTGGGCTATTCTGGGTCGAAGGGTTGGGACTTGCAACGACCCACGCGGTTAGACTTTTTGACACGGTCAACGGCCTCAGTCGGGTCGAAGTTGGGTTTGGAATTTCAACCAATGTTACAGACACAATCATCAATGCCTTCATGCACACCAATTTTATTATCCGAGAGAGTCCAGGGTTTGAAAGTGTAGTTAAGCCGTCGATTGAGCAAGAAAACTTAAGGCGACCAGAAATGCTGACGAGAGCCGAAAACAAGGATCATTACATGATCAATTTCTCAGGCGGTGGACGCATTTATGAATGTGTGTTGTCTAGTAACAAAGTTTATGTCGTATCTTTCGAGCTTCCACCAACGCCATGATAGCTGTGCCACCTAACCATTCGCCGGAGCCAACGTGGTTGGGCGCATCCGTTTTGCGCTTGAGCGTTTCGGTTCGCCACGTCACAGTTCCCACGTGGCTCCGTCTGCGCGGTGCTACGCCGAGACAAGTCAGCTTTTTTCGTTAGGCTGTAAAAAATTCCTTCGCCCCCTTCGCGGCCTTCGCGCGACCCTCCGTTAAAACTAAAAAAGCAGGAACCCTGGCTTGGATTCCTGCCTTCGCTGCGGTCTGCGCGGTTGCGCGTTGGTTTAGTTCACGCTCACATCAATCTGCTTGGGCTTGGCCACTTCGGCCTTGGGCAGGGTCACGGTGAGGATGCCGTCTTTGTAGGCGGCCTTCACCTGTCCATCGGCCACGGCGGTGGGCAAGGTCAGCACGCGGGCGAATTTCCCGTAGCTGCGCTCCTGCCGGTGGATTTCGGTGCCTTCGCTCACGGTTTCCACTTTGCGTTCGCCGCTGATGGTGAGCTGGCCCTCTTCCAGTTGCACGCTGATGTCTTCGCGTTTGAGGCCGGGCAGTTCGAGGTTCTGTTCGGCGTTCATCATCCCCTCGAATAATTTCATCACCATCACCAATTTCATCACCGTCACCAATGGTTCGATGCCGGTAAATCCAGCCGTCACCGCCACGTTGAGCTACGGCGCGACGAACATCATCACGCTCACGGCGCCGACGTATTCGGCAGTGAACAGTAACTTGGTGTGGAGCGGCAGCTTGGCCAGTAACTTCACCATTCCGGCGAATCAAGCGATCACCTGCACGCTCTCCAACGGCGAAGCTGGCGTGGCGTTCCACGTGGATTATGACGTGACGAACAAGCCGTCGAAGATTTCGTTGCCCGCTTCCACGGTCATCGCGATTAGCACGTTTGGCATTTACGACGCACCGTATCCGAACGGCAATCTCGTCACCACACCCGTCGCGGGCACCACGGTGTATGCGCGCGCGCAAGTCACCGATCCGTTTGGGAGCTACGACATCACCAGCCTCGGTCTCGGCGTGACCGCGCCGAACACGAACGAAAATCTGGCGCTCACGCTGAATGATACTTATGTCGCTGCGAGCGACAGTTGCTCCAAGACTTACGAATATGCGCTGACGACGAGCGCTAGCTACGGCAGTTACACCATCGCCGCCACGGCGAACGAAGGCACCGAAGGCGTCACTGCGGTCGCGTCCACGGGCCTTACGACCATCTTCCTCGATCTTGGCACGCCGAGCGTGACGGAATTTATTACCACCAACGGCGTCGTGACGAATAATTACTCCGCCGGCAGTCTGGTGTGCGTGCGCGTGAATGACCTGAATCGCAATACGAATGCCGCTACGCCGCAGATCATCCTCGCCACCGTGAGCAGTTCCTCGGGTGATTCGGAAATTCTCTCGTTCACGGAAACCGGCACGAACACCGGTATTTTCACTGCGTGCCTCAACACGACCACGAATCCCGCCGTGACCGTGGGCGACGGCACGTTGACTGCGCCCGTCGGTTCGATCCTGACCGCGACTTATACGGACGCGACCGACCCGAGTGATTCCACGAGCGCGACGGCGACGATTCAACCGTTGCCCGGCACACCTGGCATCTACATGAATAAAACCATTCTCTCGCCGGCGGGCGGTCAAGTGCTCGTGGGTCAGCCCGTGACTTACAACTTGCAGATCGTCAACGTCGGCAGCACCACGCTGACCAATGTCAGTCTCACGGACACGTTCTCCGCGACCCGCTTGACCAACGCCGTGGCGAGCGTGACACCCAACATCATCGCTGCCGGTTCCTTGAGCTGGACGAATCTCGGCTCTTTCGCGCCGGGGCGCAGCACGAATCTCACTGTCACCTTTACTGCGGCGCAAACGGGCACGGCCACGAACTCCGCCATCGCAAATGGCGGCACGGCCACGAATTCTTCGAGCGTGACCATCGCGGTCAACTCCACTGGTCTCAGCGTGAGCAAGGTGCTCGTCAGCCCGACGAATCAACCTGTCGCCGTCGGCAGCAACGTCGTTTTCCGCATCACGGTGCAGAACCTGGGGAGCGCAGCCGTGGTCTCACTGCCGTTCCAAGACACGTTCAGCGGTGCACTGTATCAATACGTTTCCGCGACGATTCCGCCAGATGGTTCCGGCTACGGCACTTTGATCTGGACGAATCTCGCGAGCGCTCCGCTGGCGACGAATGCCATCATCACGAACACCATCACGATGCGCGTCGTCGGACAAGGTAGTCCGGCGAACAATACCGCCACCGCTGATTTTGCCGTGGATATTTTGGGCAATTCCATTCCCACCGCCTCGAGCACCATCGGCGTCACGACGGCGGCGGGTTCCATCTCTGGCAAAGTTTACAACGACAAAGATCAGAGCGGCACCGTCACGACCAACGACACGACGTTGGCGGGCGTTTCCATGAATCTTTACAGCGATCCGAACGGTGATGGCAATCCGGCGGACGGCGCCTTGTTGCAAGTCACGACGACTGATAGCGGCGGCTATTATGAATTCCTCAACCTCACGCTGGGTAATTATGTGGTCGTGGAAAATCACTTGCCCGGTTTTGATAGCTCGGGCCCGACGTTGAATCGTCAGTCACTGGTTTTGACGACGCTCACCGCGACGAACAATATCAACTTCTTCGATTACCAACCGGCTCCCGCGCTGTATTCCACCATCACCGGCAAAGTGTGGAACGACCTGAACGGGAATGGCACTAACGACCTGTCTGAACTAGGTCTGGGCAATGTCACAGTGGAAATTTTTGAAGACGTGAACACGAACGGCCTCGCCGATTTGGGAGAGTCGCTCATGGGCAGCACGACGACCGACACGAACGGAAATTATTCCTTTGCGAATATCTCGCCCGGCAACTATGTCATTCGCCAGACGGATCTTTATGGCTATTACAGCTCCGGCGACACCGCTTCGCCGAACGATAATCAGATTCCGTTCAGCAGCACCAACGGAGTGGTGTCCACCAACAATTATTTCTTCGATCGCCTCGCGCCGACTGCCGTGAACGATACGAATACCGCGCTGTATTTCGTGCCGACGATTCTCTCGCCGCTGACGAATGATTTCAGCCCGAACGGCGACACGCTGGTGTTGACGAATGTTTTCAGCACGAATGGAATTGTCGTCATCAATCCGGGGAGCACGAATCTCACCTTCACGCCGACGAATCTGGGCGTGACGACGATTACTTACACGTTGAGCGATGGCCACGGCGGCACGTCGAACGCCGTTATCACCGTGACCGTTTCCGAGCTCGCGAATCTCGCCGTCGGCAAGACTGGTTCGGCCAGCGTCTTTGCCGCGAGTAATTTGACTTACACCATCAGCGTCACCAACCTGGGCCCGACGCCCGCGAGCAGCGTGACGGTCACCGATAGTTTGCCTACGAGTGTGAGCTTTGTGAGCGCCAGCAACGGCGGCGTGAATAATTCAGGCGTTGTCACTTGGAGCCTCGGCTCGTTGACGAACAACCAAGTCAGTAGCGTCACCGTCACTGTCACCGCGCCTGCCAGTGGTTCGTTGACGAATAGCGCTAGCGTCGGTTCGCCCACGCCGGATCCCACGCCGACCAATAACGTCACGCCGCCCGTCATCACCAGCGTCACGCCGGTCGCAAATTTAGGAATCGGTAAAACCGCTTCCGCTACCGTGGCCGCCACCAATAATCTGACTTACACGCTCTCCGTGACGAACTACGGTCCGTCGAGCGCGAGCAGTGTGCTTGTCACCGACACCTTGCCCGCGAGCGTGACCTTCGTCAGCGCGACGGGCAGCGGCAGTAACAACGCTGGCATCGTCACCTGGAACCTTGGTACGCTGTCCAGCAATCAGGTGACGAACCTCACGCTCATTGTCACCGCACCCGCGAGCGGTTCGTTAACGAACTTTGCCAGCGTCAATTCGCCGACGAGCGATCCGAATCCCACCAATAATCTCACGCCGCCTGTCGTTACCGATGTCACGCCTTTGGCTAATATCGCGCTCGGCAAATCCGGCCCCGCCGGCATCACCTTCGGCACCAGTTTCAGCTACACGATTTCTGTGACCAACTTTGGTCCGTCCACCGCCGCGAGCTTGTCCGTTACGGATAGTTTGCCCGCCGGTTTGGTGTTCGTGAGTTCCGTTCCGTCCACGACGACGAACGCAAGCAACCAAGTCATCTGGCCGAATCTCGGCAATCTCGCTGCGAGTGCGACCACGAATCTCACGCTCACCGTCACTTCGGTTACGCGCGGCAGTGTCACCAACTTCGCGTCTGGTGGCAGCCCCACGTTGGATCCGAATCCGACCAACAACCTCACGCCGCCCGTGGTCACCGCCGTCACAAATATTCCGCCCATCGCGAATCCGGATTCATCCTCGATGACCGAAAATACCACCAACACCGTGAGTCCGTTGGTGAATGACGTGGTGCAAACGCCCGGTGGTAGCTTGAGTCTCCTCAACGTTTCGCCGACGAATGGCACGGCAAATATCAGCGGCAACAATATCATCTTTGTGCCGACGCTGAACTTCCGTGGCACGGCGACGATTGGTTATGTCATCACGGACAACGTCGGTGGCACGAATTCCGCCGTCATCACCATCACCGTCACGAACATTCCGCCGCTCGCGAATCCTGACACTGCGTCCATCGGCGCGAACAGCGGCACGAATACTTTCAGCCCGCTCATCAACGACGTGGTGCAAACGCCCGGCGGGAATTTGAGTCTCGTCAGCGCCACCACGACGAATGGTAGCGTTGGTATTTCCGGCACGAATGTGTTGTTCGCACCCACGACGAATTTCCTCGGTGTCACCACGATTGTTTACCTGATCACGGATAACATCGGTGGCACGAACACGGGCATCATCACCGTGACGGTCACCAATCGTTTGCCGGTGCTCATCGCTGACACCGCCAGCACGCCGAAGAATGTCGCCGTCACGATTCCGGTTTTGGCGAACGACAGCGATCCTGACGGCAATACCTTGAACATCGCCAGCGTGACGCAAACCAATGGCACCGCCATCATCAGCGGCACGAACATCATCTTCACACCGAGCACGAACTTCCTCGGCACGGCGATCTTCACTTACACCGCGACCGATGGTTTCGGCGGTAGCAATACAGCGTTGATCACTGTGACCGTGACTAATCGTTTGCCGGTCGCGGTTAACGACACGGCGTCCACGCCGATGAATCAGTTGGTCACAATTTCGCCGCTGGGTAATGACAGTGATTTCGATGGCGACACGCTGACCATCGTGAGTGTTTCAGCCACCAACGGCACCGCGCTCATCAGTGGCACGAATGTGAACTTCACACCCACGACGAATTTCCTCGGCACGGCGACGATTGGCTACGTCATCACCGATGGCTTTGGGGGAACTAACTCGGCAGTCATCACGGTCAGCGTGACGAATCGCCCGCCGGTTCTGGTGAACGATACCGCATCCACGCCGAAGAACGTCACCGTGACGATTCCGGTTTTGGTGAATGACTCTGACCCGGACAATAATCCGCTCACCATCGTCTCCGTCAGTCCGACGAATGGCACCGCTCTTATCAGCGGCACGAACGTGAACTTCACGCCGAGCACAAACTTCCTCGGCACCGCCACGGTGGGTTATGGCGTCACTGATAATTTCGGCGCGACGAACTTTGCCCTCATCACCATCACGGTCACGAATCGCTTGCCTGTCGCGGTGAATGATTCGACGAATACGGTTTTGAACACGTCAGTTGCCGTTCATGTTTTGGTGAATGATTCTGATCCCGATGGCGACGCGCTCACGATTATTTCCGTCAGTCCCACGAATGGCACGGCGATCATCAGCGGCACGAACGTGGTGTTCACGCCCGCGACTAATTTCCTCGGCATCGCGACCGTGGGTTACACGATCACGGACGGATTTGGGGGCACCAATTCCGCCGTCATCACGATCAGCCTGTTGAATCAGACGCCGATTGCGGTGAATGATTTCGCGAGCACACCGAAGAATGTCAGCGTGACGATTCCGGCGCTGGCCAACGATTCCGATCCCGACGGCAATCCGCTCACCATCACCAGCGTCAGCCCGACGAATGGCACGGCGAACATCGTGGGCACGAACGTGGTCTTCACGCCTACGACGAACTTCCTCGGCCTCGCGACCATCGGTTACTTCATCTCGGACGGCAATGGCGGTTCGACGAATGCGCTCATCAGCGTCAGCGTCACCAATCGTCCCCCGGTCGCGGTGAATGATGCGGGCTCTACGCCGAAGAATGTTTTGGTAAGCATTCCGGTGCTGGTGAATGACAGTGACGCGGACGGCGACGCGTTGACCATCATCAGTGTTGCGCCCACGAACGGCACCGCCGTCATCAGTGGCACCAATGTGAACTTTACGCCGAGCACGAACTTCCTTGGCACGGCGACGATTGGCTATGGCGTCACCGATAATTTCGGCGGCACGAACTTCGCGCTCATCACGGTCACGGTGACGAACCGTTTGCCAGTGGCGGTGAATGACGCTCGCAGCACGACCGAAAACGTGGCCGTCACGATTCCAGTTTTGGTCAATGATACGGATGCGGATGGCGACGTGTTGAGTCTCGTCAGCGTCAGTCCGACGAACGGCACGGCGAATATCAGCGGCACGAACGTGGTGTTCACGCCCACGACCAACTTCTTGGGCACGGCGACGATTGGCTACGTCATCACCGATGGCTTTGGTGGCACCAATTTCGCGCTCATCACCGTGACGATCACGAATATTCCGCCCGTCGCGAATCCCGACACTTACAGCGTCACTGAAAATTCTACCAACACACTGGCTCCGCTGGTCAACGACTCAGTGCTCACGCCGGGTGGAGTATTGAGCCTCGTTAGCGTGACGCCGACGAACGGCACGGCGAACATCAGTGGCACCAATATCCTCTTCACTCCGACGACGAATTTCCTTGGCACGGCGACGATCGGCTACGTCATCACCGATGGCATCGGCGGCACCAACAGCAGCGTCATCACGGTGACTGTGACGAACATCCCGCCGTTGGCGAATCCGGATGGTTACACTGTGTTGCAGAACAGCACGAATACGTTCAGCGTTTTGACGAATGACCTCGTGCGCACATCCGGCGGCACACTGGCGCTCGTGAGTGTGAATTCTACGAATGGCACCGCATCCATCAGCGGCACGAACGTGGTCTTCACACCGAGCAGCAACTTCTTGGGCACGGTGACGATGACTTACAGCATCACCGATAGCATCGGCGGAACGAATAGTTCCACCATCACCGTCACCATTTTACCGGTGGCGGATATCGCGGTCACGAAGTCGGGCCCGGCCACGATTGTGGCGGCGACGAATTTTGATTACACGATCACGGTGACCAACTTCGGTCCCGGTGCGGCAGCGACGTTGTCCGTCACGGATAGCTTGCCCGCGAGCGTCAGCTTTGTGACTGCCAGCAGCGGCGGCGCTTTGAATGGCGGCCAAGTCATCTGGGCGAACCTCGGTTCGCTCGCGGCGGGAATGGCGACGAATTTGACCGTCACCGTGACGGCTCCGGCCGACAGCGCAAGTTTGACGAACGTCGCTAGCGGCGGCAGTCCGACCAGTGATCCGACGCCGACTAACAACGTCAGCCCGCCCGTCATCACCACCGTGACGCCGAGCGCGAATCTGGCCATCGGCAAAGTTGCCCCTGCGAATGTCACGGCAGTCAGCAACCTGACTTACACGATTTCGGTGACGAACTTCGGGCCTTCAAGCGCGAGTAGCGTTGTCGTCACGGACACCTTGCCAGCCAGCGTGACCTTCGTGAGCGCCACGGGCAATGGCAGCAACAATGCCGGGTTGGTGACGTGGAATCTCGGCACCTTGTCGAGCAATCAGGTGACGAATCTCACTTTGGTTGTCACGGCTCCCGCGAGCGGCACGTTGACCAACGTGGCTAATGTGAATTCGCCCACGAGCGACCCGGTTCCGACCAATAATGTTACTCCTCCAGTCATCACGACGGTTGCGACTCTGGCGGATTTGCAGATCGGCAAGACTGCGCCTGCCACGGTGTTGGCGACGAGCAATCTGACTTACACCATCAGCATCACGAACGTCGGCCCGTCCAGCGCGAGCAGCGTGGTGGTGACGGATACGTTGCCCGCCAGCGTGAGTTTTGTGGTCGCGTCCGGCAATGGCGTGAATGATTCTGGCACGGTCACTTGGGTGCTCGGCACCTTGACGAGTGGCCAAGTCAGTAATGTGACGGTCACCGTCACCGCTCCAACTTCCGGTTCCTTGACGAATGTGGCGAATGTGAATTCGCCCACGACGGATCCGAACGTCACGAACAACCTCACGCCTCCGGTGACGACGACGGTGATTCCGCAAGCAGATCTCGGCATCGGCAAAGTTGCGCCCGCCACGGTGTTCGCGGCGAGCAACCTGTCTTAAACGATTTCCGTGACGAACTTCGGTCCCTCCAGCGCGAGCAGTGTGGTGGTGACGGATACCTTGCCCGCGAGCGTGACGTTCGTGAGTGCGAGCGGCAATGGTTCTAATGAAAACGGTCTCGTGACGTGGGATTTTGGCACGTTGACCAGTGGTCAAGTGACTAATGTCACGCTGACAGTGACGGCGCCAGCGAGTGGTTCGCTGACGAATACCGCCACGGTCAGTTCGCCCACGGGTGACCCGACCCCGACGAACAATGTCACGCCGCCGGTCATCACCACGGTGACGCCGTTGGCTGATGTTCGTATCAGCAAGTCCGGACCGGACGGAATCATTTTCGGCACGAACTACGATTACACGATCAGCGTGACGAACTTCGGCCCGTCCACAGCGGCCACCTTGTCCGTCACCGACAGTTTGCCAGCGGGCTTGGTGTTCATCAGTTCAGTTCCCGCTACGACGACGAATGCGAGCAACCAAGTCATTTGGCCGGATCTCGGCAATTTGATTTCCGGTGGCAGCACGAATCTGACGGTCACCGTGGATTCGATCGCGCGCGGCAGTCTTACGAATACCGCGACCGTGGGCAGCCCGACGGGTGACCCCGCGCCGACGAATAACCTCACGCCGCCAGTGGTGACGCTGGTGACGAATTTCCCGCCGCTCGCTAATCCTGACAGCGGCAGCATGACGGAGAACACCACGAACACGTTCAGCCCGTTGGTGAATGACATCGTGCGCACGCCGGGCGGTAGCTTGACGATTCTCACCGTGACGCCGACGAATGGCGTGGCGAGCATCAACGGGACAAACGTGATCTTCACGCCGGACGCGAACTTCTTGGGCACGGCATTCGTGGGTTACACCATCACGGATAATGTCGGCGGCACGAACGGTTCCGTCATCACCATTCTCGTGACGAACATTCCGCCGCTGGCGAATCCGGACAATTACACCAGCGCGCAGAACACGACGAATACCTTTAGTCCGCTGGTGAATGACAGCGTGCAAACAATTGGTGGTAGTTTGAGCCTTGTCAGTCTCTCGCCGACGAACGGCACCGCCGACATCGTGGGCACGAACGTGGTCTTCACGCCCACGCTGAATTTCCTCGGCACGGCGACCATTGGCTACGTCATCACCGATGGTATCGGTGGCACGAATAGCTCGGTCATCACCATAGTCATCACGAATGTGCCGCCGGTGGCGAATCCTGACGCATACAGTGTTGCGGAAAATACGACGAACAATGTCTTGAGCCCGTTGGTCAACGACACGTTGTTCACGCCTGGTGGCGTATTGAGTTTGGTCAGTCTGACGCCGACCAACGGCACCGCGACAATCAGCGGGACGAACGTGTTGTTCACGCCTACGACGGACTTCCTCGGCACGGCGACCATCGGCTACGTCATCACCGACGGCCTTGGCGGCACGAACAGTTCGCTCATCACCATCAGTGTGACGAACCGTCCGCCGCTCGCGGTGAACGACGCGGTGTTTACAGGCATCAATCTGCCGGTCACGGTGCCGGTGTTGGGTAACGATTCTGATCCCGACGGCAATCCGTTGAGTATCGTCAGTGTGAGTCCGACGAATGGCACGGCGAACATCCTCGGCACGAATGTGGTGTTCACGCCGGCGACGAACTTCATCGGCACTGGTTACGTGCAATACGTCATCACCGATGGCAAAGGCGCAAGCAATTCGGCGCTGGTGACGATCACGGTGACGAACATCATCGTCATCCCGACGGCGGATCCGCAATCGGTGACCACGACGGAAAATACAGCGAAAGCCATTACGCTCACGGGCAGTGATGTGCGCAGCCAGCCGCTCACGTTCAGCATCGTGAACAGCCCGACGAACGGCACGCTGAGTTTGCTCGATACGAACACTGGTGCGGTGACTTACACGCCGGCGACGAATTATTTTGGTGCGGACACCTTCACGTTCCGCGTGAACAACGGTCAGACGAACAGTCCGGCGGCGGCGGTGAGCATCACCGTGTTGCCTGTGGCGGATCTGTCCGTGACCAAGTTTGGTGCGACGAATGGAATTGCAGGTTCCAACTTGGTTTACACCGTGACGGTCACGAATCGTGGTCCGGCAGCAGCCACGAATGTCGTGCTGACGGATGCGTTGCCGACTGGCTTCACGTTTGTGAGTGCCTCTGGTGGCGGAGCGGTTTCGAATAACTTGGTGAACTGGAATCTCGCCACACTCGCGGCGGGCAAGGGGACGAACTTCACGCTCACGGCCTATTCGCTCGAAGGCGGCACGTTCACGAACGTCGCCTACGCGACTTCGCCGACAACCGATCTGAACCCGACGAACAACAACGGTTCGCTCACCAACGCGCAGCGCACCACGGTGGTGTCGGCGCTCGCGGATTTGGCGGTATTCAAGGAAGGCGGCACGAATGTGTTCGCCGGCGCGACGATCACTTACACGATCACGGCCACGAACCTCGGGCCGTCCACGGCATCGAATGTCGTGGTGTCGGACATCTTGCCGGGCGGCGCGACCTTCACCGGTGCGTCGAGCGGCTACACCATCAACAGCAACGTGGTGAGCTGGTCGCTCTTGAGTTTGCCGCGCGGCGTGGCGACGAATTTCACCGTGACCTTGATGGCGACCGCGCTTTCCAACGCGTTTGTAAACGTCGCCATCGGCACGTCCACCACGCCTGATCCGACGCTGACGAACAACAATGGCTCCGCGCTAAAATCGCGCGTCTCCACGAAAGTCACGCCGCAGGCCGACGTGCGCGTGCTGATGTTCGGACCGACGAATGTGGTCGTGGGTGATAGCTTCAGCTACACCATCGTCGTCTCGAACGCTGGACCGTCCACCGCCTCGAACGTCGTTCTCGTAGATTCATTGCCGCTGGCGCTGCAATTCAACAGCGCTTCCATTGGCGGCGTATTCTCGAATGCGTTCTATAATATCACCTGGCCGAAAGTGCCTCGCTTGGTGGTGGGCGCGACGACGAATTACACGCTCACTGTCACGGCTCCCGCCGCAGGCTGGTTCACCAATATGTCATTTGCGACCTCGACGACGCCGGACATTGATCTGACGAACAACAACGGCACGTTGCCGGATTCGCAAGTGCAGACGCGGGCGTTGGCGGGTTTATTCAATTGGCTGCAAGGCACGCCGATCTTCAATCCGCAGACTGGCTTGTATGAGGAAACCGTTATCGTCACGAACATCAGCTCTGGCACTATTCCGGCGATTCGCTTGAACGTGAACATTCTTACGCCGGGCATTTCGCTCTTCAACGCGGTAGGGACCAACAATGGCGTGCCGTTCGTGCGCTACAATTTGCCGATCGATCCGTCGAATACGGTCACGTTTGTTTTGGAATTCTACGATCCGCTGCGCGTGCCGTTCACGAATACGCTCTCGGTCACGGCGCTCTCGCAACCGGTGATCAGTCCGGCGGGCACGAATGGTTACATCTCTGTGGACAAGAGCTTCATGGACACGCGGATTCCGGGCAATGACCGTTTCCTCATCGAGTTCACGACCACTCCGGGCAAAGTTTACACGATCATCTACAGCGATGATCTGGTGACGTGGAAGGTCGCTACGCCGAGCGTGCACGCCAGTGCGAACATCACGCAATGGTATGACGATGGTCCGCCGAAGACGGATAGCAAATCCGCCGCGCGCTATTATCGCGTGTTCCAAAACTGAAAACCTGAAACTTAAATCATTTAATCAGCATGAATAAACATATCATCGGCTGGCGGACACCGGTCACGGGCGCGTTGCTCTTAGCCACCGCCGTTTCAGCGGAACAAAATCTGGAGACGTATCAATACTCCACCAACCGCGTCACGGTTTCACTGCGGTTTGGGCTGAACATCAAAGGCAAATTCAAAGGCACGGGTGGCAGTCTCGCCAGCGGAGCCGCCGGGAGCCAGCAGACGCCGCGCGGCGATAAGTATAATTACGATGATGGCTATGTCCTGACTGACATCAGTGGGAACGCGGGCAATCAGTCGTGGTATTGGGGCTACGATAATGCCAGCCAAGTGAATGCCTCGGGCGCGAACACCATTGATTTTCATCGCGATACTGCGCTCGGTGTGCCGAATCAGAATAGCGGCGGCGACACGCCTTACGTCGGCGCGGAAATCGCCTACAACTGGGAGTTGGGCAAAGACGACTGGCGGCATATCCACTACGGCCTTGAAGCCGCCATTAACTTCATGCCCATCAATTTTAGAAGCGGCGGACTTTACAACGCCACCCTCTCGCGGCTGACAGACACTTACAGTTACACCGATGGCACCACGCCGCCCGGTGCGCCGTATCAAGGTAGTTTTGGCGGGGCGGGTTTTGTGATCAACACGCCGCCCGTGGGCAGCACCACCGTAACGGTGCCCGGCGCCACGTTTCTGGCGCAACAAGATTTTGATGCGAACCTCTGGGGTTTTCGTCTCGGGCCTTACCTTGAAATGCCGCTTTCCCAAAAATGGAGTCTGCATCTCTCCGGCGGATTTGCGTTAGGTCTCTTGGACAGTCAGGCGAACTGGCGCGAAACCATCACGTTGCCGAGCGCTGGCGGCGCGACCACTAAGTCGGGCAGTGGCAGTGATTTTAGCGCGCTTTACGGCTATTACGTCAGCTTGACCGCCGCCTATCAGCTCAGCGAACGCTGGGCGATCGAAGGTGGCGTGCAATTCCAAGACCTCGGCACTTACGAACATAATTTTGCGGGGCGCTTGGCGGAATTGAATATGAAGAACTCCCTCTTTATTCAAGTCGGGGTGAGCTACAGCTTCTGAACGAACGAACTTAAAAGCAAACGGCCGGAACCGATTGGTTCCGGCCGTTTTTGATTTATTATCCCCTGATTGCGCTTAGGGATTCTTTCGGATGAAGAAGACATTGCCAGCTGAAGCTGAGTGCACAATGCCCGAACCCAAACCGGGGTCGCTGGCGGTGGGCAAGCGAAGACTTATTCCGCCGTGATCTGCATGATTTTACCCGATTGCATCAGCGCATAAAGTTCGCCGTCGGCGTCTTGCGCAAAGCTGCAGATATTATCCGGTTGCTTGAGCAGGCGACCGTGGGCGGTCACTTTCTGGGCGGCTTCATCATAGCGAAAACCGAAAAAAGTTCCGTTCCCGTAATCGGCGTAGATGTAGATGCCGTCCAACGTGGGAAATTGTTTGCCGCGATAAACGTAGCCGCCGGTGACGGAGATGCCGATCTCGTGATCCGGAAATAACGCCTGCGCTTGGAGCTTCGGTTGATGCGGATATTCCATGACGGGCTCAATGTATTTCGCGCCGTCCGGACCGGGCTTGAAATGATGCGCGCTTTCACGGACGTTCCAGCCGTAGTTGCCGCCTTTGACGATCAAATCCACTTCTTCCCAAAGATTCTGGCCCACGTCGCCGCACCACATCGCTCCGGTTTTAGCGTCCCAACTGAACCGCCACGGATTACGCAAGCCGAGGGCGTAGATTTCTTTGCGCGCGCCCCGGTCACCCATATTGGGTTCTTTGACAAAAGGATTGTCGCGGGGAATCCCATATTCCAAGTGTTGCTTGCGGTTGCCAAAGGCTTCCTCGGTGCGGGTGTTGACATCCAGGCGGAGAATTTTCGCCAGCAAGGTCGCCACGTTCTGGCCGGAATTGAACGGGTCATCCGCCGCGCCACCGTCGCCGAGGCCGAGGTAGAGATAGCCGTCCGGCCCAAAACTGACCTGACCGCCCTTGTGATTACCGAATGGCTGCTGGACTTCCAGCACGATGCGTTCGGATTTTATATCCGCCTTGTCCGCATCCGCTGCCGAGACGCGGAATTCGCTGATGACGCTGCGCAGCGGAAAATTCAGCGGCTTGGAATTTTGGTTCGCCGGGTTTTTCTGGTTGTAATAAACGTAGAACAGCTGGTTTGTGGCAAAGCCTGGATGGAACGCGAGACTCAAAAGGCCGCATTCATTTTCCATGTTCGGCTGGCGGTCTTCGATATTGAAAAATTCCTTGGCGTCCGCGCCATCGGAACCTTTCTTGGCCACGAGAATCTTACCGGACTGATAGACCACGAACAGTCGGCCAGAACCATCCGGCGCCTCGCTCATCCACACCGGGCGTTCGTCCGTGAGTTTGGCCAGCACGGGTTTGAGGGCGATTTTGGGCAGGGTTTGCGCGGAGCCGACGACGGCGCAACCGAGCAGAGTGGCGAGCAATAATTTCTTCATGCGAGGGCAGACGGTAGTCAACGGGTGCTGGTTTCGATAGAAATTTTTTTCACGATTTGGCGAAGTTCCGCCAAGGAGAATGGCTTGCTTAGATAATAAACTTTTTCCTGCTCAAAAAAGTTCGCCAGCGCATCGCTGATCAGGTCGCCGGTGACGAACGCAAACCGCCGGGCTAGCTCGGGTTGTTCCTTGGCTAGTTGTTCGTAAACCTGGAGTCCGTTCAGGCCGGGCATCTTGATGTCGCAGAGGATGACGTCCACTTTTTTTAGGCGCAATTCTCGCAGTGCCTGTTCGCCATTGCTGCAGATGAACACGGTGTAGCCGTTGGCGGTCAATTCTTCGTAGGCCAGTTGCAACAGCATTTCTTCATCGTCAATCACATAAACCGTTTTGCCTTTGCCTTCGTTGGGTTCGGTTTTCAAGAACACGGTGTCGCTGGCAGCGGCGGGCAAAAAGTGTTCGGAAATATTTTCGGCGACCGGGAGTTCGATGGTGAAGGTGGCCCCGGCACCCAATTCGCTGGCCACGGTGATGGTGCCGCCGTGCTCTTGGATCAAGCCGTAGCACAGGCTCAAACCCAAACCCGTGCCTTTGCCAACGCCTTTGGTCGTGAAGAAAGGATTGAAAATTTTACTGACGTTTTCCGGGGCGATGCCCGGACCATTATCGCTCACTAAAATCCGCACGGTTTGGCCGAAGGACTGGGTTGAGATGGTGAGTTTGCCAGAAGGCTGATGGGCTTCGATCGCCTGTCGCGCATTATTGATCAGGTTCAGGATGACCTGCTGAATCTGGTGTTCGTCCCCGACGACGCAGGGCAGGTCGGTGCCCAATTCAGATTTGGCCTCAATGTTATTGGTGCGGAGTTGGTAGCTAACGATTTCCAACACGTCCGTGATGATTTTATTGATCGAGATGAGTTTGCGTTCGGGCTGCCGCCGCCGGGCGAACGTCAGCAGCGACTGCACGATTTTCTGGCAACGCTCGGCGGATTTGAAAATCATCTGCAGATGGCGCTGATATTTGGGATCCACCGGCGCATCTTTGAGGATTTCCGAAAAGCCCATGACTGTGGCGAGCGGGTTGTTCAATTCGTGGGCCACGCCGGCGATGAATTCGCCCACGGCAGAAAGTTTTTCGCTCTGGATCAATTGCCCCTGCGTGGTTTTTAGCGTCTCCACGGTCTGCTTCAGTTGCGATTGGGAATGCTCGACATCCTGCGTCATGCGGTTGAAAGCTTTGGCCAATTCGCCGCACTCGTCGCGGCTCCGCACTTGCACGCGCCGGGAAAAATCGCCGCGTCCGACGGCTTCCGCACCCACGCGTAATTCGGTCAACGGCTGCATCGTGTAATACACAAAAAACCAGACGACTACCGTGCTGACGAGAATGCCGACGAGACTGACGAGGGTCAGCAATTCCCGGGTGGCGGTGAGCGCGCTCAATTGGTCGTCGTAACTATTGAACAGCAGATAGCCGATGGAGGTGTCGTTGCTCAGCGATCGCAGATTGCCACAGGCATAGAAATAATTACCTTCGCCGAATTGCACCGTTTCCATCACGGTTTCGGTTTCCTGATTGCGGCTGGTCAGATGTTTGAACAGGGCGATCAATTGGTCATCCGGGAGGCTATTGGTCGGCATGGCGGAGGCGATCACGGTCCCGCCGGCCAGCAACACGGAGCCTTCGGCCCCGCTGCTGATGCTGAATTCTTGGGCGGTTTTCCACGAAAAATTTTCGCCGAAGGTGAGCGCGCCAATCACTTGGCCACCGTCTTTGATGGGAATGGAAACGATATTGAACAGTAGGTTCTTGAGGTGGATCGTGTCGTAATAAGCGGGTTCGGGTTCGGTTTCGGGTTCGCCGGTCAGTGTTTGTTCTACGACCAGTCGGCATTGTTCGCGCAGACTGGCGGGCGAGGCTTGGAGGTTGTTTTTCTGCACCAACGCGGTGGTGGCTTCGGAAAGATTGGTTTCCGCCGGGGTGAAAAAAATGAAACGGATGTCTTCGTCGGCCAGGTTTTCATCCTGAAACATCCGCTCCAACTGGTTGCGCACGGTCGGAATGTGCGTGTGGCCATCCAGTGGCCGGAACGCCGCACGATACATCGGCTCGCGAGCCAGACTTTGGAAACGTCGTTGCAGATACAGCCGGTGCTGGGTCTGGCTTTGTTGGAAGATGACTTTGGCCGCCGCGAATTGTTGCCGGGAATTCTCCTCCATCTGCTGTTGAAACCGACCGTTGACGATCAGCACCGTCACCACCAGCAACGCCACCATGACCGCGATGACTGGCACGAGCACTTTCGTTCGCAAGCTGCTCGCCAATAATTTTTCCCATTTATCCATGAATCAATTCGCCGGTAGGTGTTTGATCGTGAGCACAAAATTCACATTAGTGGAACCCGTGGCGGGCACGACAATTTCTGACTCGTCCGCCGGGAGCCGTTCGTGCCAGGCTCGCAATTTATATTTGCCCGGCGGCACGTTGGTGATGGTGTAATTCCCGTCCGCATCCGTCGTGGCAAAGTAAGGATTCTCCAGCACCAGCACCACGCAGTGCATGTTGGCGTGAATGGAACAATAAACATCTACCTTGCCGGCTTTGTTGAACGTCACGCGCTTGTCGGGCGGGTTACCTTGATAGAGTCCGAGGTCGAATTCCTTCGCTTCGGAAATGGAAAAGACGTTGTGATAGATCTCATCGTTATTCGGCCATTCCACAGTCGTGCCCGCCCAGACAGGGAGCACATGCGGTGAAAACGTGGCGGATTTCTGCGCGATCCGGCTGGTGGTCACCCGCACGACGTTGGTGGATAACGGGGCGTTCGTGCCTACGGGGCCGACGATATAAACCACGAAGTCGCGCATCGCGGCGTAATCCACGCGAGGAATGAACTTAAATTTTTTACTCTCGTAAGCGCCGCCTCCAGCCGCCTCACTCGCCAGCCCCGCCTTGGGTTCGGCGCGCACTGTGCCGGTGATATCGCCCGCCGTCAGCGGGGCGACTCCAGTCAGCAGCAGGAATGCAGTGAGCCAGTTTTTCATGCGTCGTCAAAATTTGAACGCCGCTTCCGTGCCGAAGAAATTTTCCGCCGCGCGGGAACTACCCACGCCTTGGCCTTGCTCACGGGAATATTCCGTTTTTAGCATGAGCCGGTCGCTGAAGCGGTAGCCCACACCAAAACTCCAGCGCCATAATTCTTTCGTCAGGTCGCCAAAAAAGTAGTCGTCAAAATTACCGAGCCCGACGATGGGCAAGCCTTGGTCCGTAATGATTTCGCTGAAGCGCGTGGCAACGAAAAACTTCTTCGGCAATTGCTGCACCACTTCGGCTGAATAAAAATAAGCGCCGCGCTGATTGTTGGCGGCGGAATCATTGTCGTCGTAGCGCAAGTAACCGCCCGCGAGACCGACATAACCACTGTGCCACCGCGCTATCACGTCGCCTTGCACGGCGTTGACGTGAAACGCCGTGGTGTTCGTGGAGCCGACGGAGCGGAACCAACCGTTGCCGAACCACACGGCGGACAGATAATCTTGTTTCGCGTCCAGATTGCCGGTGCGCATGCCGCTGACGCTGAAATGCCAATGCGGATTCGGATCGTAGCTCAGGCGCGCGGTGACCGATTTGTCGCCGTTAAAATCTTGCACGCCGCTCACGCCGCCATTTTGCACGGCGGCCACATAACTAAATTTCCCCAGCCGCCCGTAAAGTTCCACGCCCGGATCAATCCCCCAGAAATCCGCCACCGAATGCGAGATGAGCGGATTCTCCATGGCATAGCGGGTCAGATATTCTTCGCCAAACGGAATGTTGATGCGCCCGGCGCGGACGTTGAGTTGACCGTCTTTGCCCCAGAGCTGCGAGACGTTTTCAAAATCCAGATACAACTCGCCGAGTTGCGTGCTCAAGCCGGTGTTCTCCCGCGTCGCGAGGTCAATGCTGCTGAAAAAATAAACGTCGTCCCAGATCGGCGCTTCGAGAAAAATGCGCGCTTCGTCCACGCGAAATTCCGAATGCGGCGCGAAGCCATCGCTCCCCGTGTTGAAAAAGGCCACGCCACCCTCGGCACTGATGTTCACTTTGCCGAGATTGAACCCGCTCTTCGTCGGCACGCCATTTTCGTCGGTAGCATTGTCGCTGGTCTTAGCGGCGGTTTCCAAGTCCTTCACTTTTTTGGTGAGGGCATCCAACGCGCTGCCTTGCTGGGTCAATTGTTTCTGGAGCAAGGTATTTTGTTCGCGCAACAGGCGGACTTCTTCGGAGAGATTCGCCTCGGCACCAAAGCTCGTGAGTGCGGCAGAAAGGGAAAACGCAGTGAACAGAAAGCGCAGCGGCAACCGGTTGGCCCGGTCGGAATTGCGGCCCTTTGTCTGAGTAAAAGGTTTTCGCATCGCGTCGTTGCTATTGGTTTTACCGCATTCCCGCCGGAAACCAAACTGAAAACTGCGGCCAATCCGCGCTTTCGCCGCCCGCCGTTTATGCTAGCTTAAGCGCCACGAAACTTTGAAATCGCTTATCCAGACCCGCGACACGCGCTCCGTCCGAGTTTATCTCGTCGGCGTGGAACTCAAAACCCGCACCGCTGCCGACGTCCGCGAATCCCTCGCCGAACTCACCGAACTCGCCGAGACCGCCGGCACTCAGATCATCGGCGAAGGCACGCAGAAAATGGCCGTGCCCGTCGCCGCCACTTACATCGGCCCCGGCAAGGCGACGGAATTCGCCACGTTCTGCAAGGCGAACGACGTGGACACCGTGATTTTTGACGACGAACTTTCCCCCGCGCAGACGCGTAACTTGGAAAAGATTTTCGGCTGCAAGATCATGGATCGCACCGCGCTGATCCTGGAAATTTTCGGCCAACGCGCCCGCACCCGCGAAGGCAAATTGCAGATTGAACACGCGCAGTTGCAATACCTGCTCCCGCGCCTCACGCGCTTCTGGTCGCACTTGTCGCGGCAACGTGGTTCCACCGGTTCCATCGGCGGCGAAGGCGAATCGCAGCTCGAAGCCGACCGCCGGAAAATTTCCGAGCGCCTCGAAAAAATCGCCAGCGAACTTGACATCGTGCGTCGCCAGCGCGAAACGCAACGCGCCGGACGGCAGCGCAGCGAGTGGCCGCTCGCGTCCATCGTCGGTTACACCAACGCCGGCAAATCTACCTTGCTCAATCGGCTCACCGGCGCGACGGTGTTGGCGGAAGACAAATTATTCGCCACCCTTGATCCTACCACGCGGCGCTTGCGGTTGCCCACGAAACAAAACGTGTTGCTCACCGACACCGTGGGGTTCATCAAGAAATTGCCGCACGGTCTCGTCGAAGCTTTCAAAGCCACGCTCGAAGAAGTCGTGCAAGCCGACTTGCTCCTGCACGTCGTGGACGCCAGCCATCCGCTCGCCGCTGAGCAGATTGACGCCGTGAATACCGTCCTCATGGAGATTGGCGCGGCGGAAAAACCTGTGCTTATGGTCTTCAATAAAGTGGATCAGCTCCCCGGCGGCGTGTCCCCGCAATTGCGCGAACGCTACCCCAACTCCGTCAGCATCTCCGCGAAAACCGGCGCGGGCATCGTGCCTCTGCTCGCGGAACTCGGCACGCAACTCCGTCCCATCCGCGAATTTCTCGACCTGCGCGTGCCGCAGGAAAAAGCCGCCCTCATCGCCCGCATCCACGCCGTCGGCCAAGTCGTCTCCAGCCGCTACACCGGCAAGAACGCCCGCTTCAAAGTCCGCATCCCGCCGCATCTGGTGGATGAATTCACGCCCTACGTCGTGGGGGAATAGAAGCAGGGCAGGTGGCCCGTCCGCGGTCTCCTTACGCCACCAAAAATCGCGCTAATTCTCAGGCTGAGCGGGGATTTCAGTTCTGGCCGCCCAGAAAAGGCTTTCCGTCAGGGTAAAATTCCAAGACCGATTTAACATTAGCCCAGACCGATTTTTTAATGACTTAAACCTATCATTAAATAACCCAGATTGAATTGAGTCCGGCCAAAACCAAATATTAAATGAACCAGACCTGATTAAAATTAACTGGGAACAAATTAAAAATGGTTTAGGTCAGAAATGAAATAATTCAGACCGATTTAGAATGAACCCGAACCGATTTGAAAATGGTTTTATGGGATTGGGAAAACGGCTGGAGGTTTTGCCCTGCTTCGGGACTTTTTTCAGAAATTTCCCGGCATTTTGGCGATAATTCCTGCTTGAAACTGGGTGGGACCGGAGTTAGAACAGAGTAACCCAAGATAGGCTCATTTATGGCTGATTTTATCCCCAAACGCAACCCGGAACTTCACGGCTGGCTGACCAGTCTCAAGCAGAATCTGCCCGAACACGCCGCCGATTTCGAACTCACTCCCGCACGGTTGGCCGAGGTCATGGCGCTGGTGGAAGCGCACTTGGAGGCCATCACGCTGGTCGGCCATAAAAAGGCGGAATGGAAGGCCGCCGCCGCCATCAAACGCCTCCAGTCCCGCACCACGCTCGCCACCTTGCGTAAAGAAATCGCCCGTTGGAAGACTGCGTCTGGTGCGGGCAATGGCGGACTCGCCGCGCTCCGGTTGAGCGCCACCTTGCCCGCGGTGGATGCCGACAACTTGCAGCCGGAACTCATCGCTACCGTGACCGGCGGCCATGTGCGGTTGCGATTCAAGAAACGCGGGGCGAAGGATGTGAATCTTTACGTGCGGTCTGGTGCCAAGGCGGAGTGGCGGCTGCTCTCGCGGGCGTCGCGTTCGCCCTATGTCGACCAAACGCCGCCAGCCGTGCCCGGCCAACCCGAGCTGCGCGAGTATCACGCCGTTGGCGTGGTGCACGATCGCGAAATCGGCCGCCGCAGCGACATCGTCAGCGTGACGTTCGCCGGGTGAAAGAACGGGCTTGTCGCCGGGGCGGGTGGAGTTACAGTTTTTGCAGCCATGAAAATGCTTCCGGGAAAAAGGAAAGTCAGCGGACTCACGCTGATCGAATTGCTGGCGATAATTGCGGTTATCGCCATTTTGGCAGCGTTACTTCTTCCGGCAAAGACCGGTCGTGGTCGGGCATATGGTCCTTGGTGCATGAGTAATCAAAAGCAAATCGCGATTGCGCTCATCATGTTTCAAGACGAACACGGCGGAAACTATCCTTGGCAGGTTTCGACCACGAACAATGGTTCGCTTGAACTGATATCGAATGGATTGGCATCAGACCAATTTTCAACCCTTGCGCCTTATTTGGGGAAACAGACGCGGGTATTGATATGCCCGACAGACAAAGCCCGGCAGGCGGCAGCGAGCTTTTCCACGCTTACGAACACAAACATCAGCTACTTTCTAAATTTGGATGCCGTCACCAACATGAACAGCATCTTGTCCGGGGACCGAAATCTTGAATTTAATTGGAAGTCAATCCATCCCGGTTTCTTTGTTCAAAACACCAACGCCCCGCTAAAATGGACTGCTGGCTTTCATGGGTCGCAAGACAAACCTTTCGGGGTATTTTCTTTTGCTGATGGACATGCTCAAATGGTGCGGCAAGAAAATTTGAACCGGACTTTACAAAACCAGCCACTTGCTACAAATCGTTTTTGCATTCCATAAATTTTCTCGCCCGCCCCGCCGTTTTTCGGTTTAATCCGCGCCACATGAAGAAGCAAAAAGCTTACGCCGCTGCTGGCGTGGATATCGATCTCGGCAACAAAGTCAAAGCCACGCTCCCGCAACTCCTCGCCAGCACGCATCGCAAAGAAGTGCTCGGCAAAGTCGGCGGCTTCGGCGGCCTGTTCGCGCTCGATCTCAAGAAATACAAAGAGCCCATCCTCGTCTCCTCCGTGGACGGTGTCGGCACCAAGCTCAAGCTCGCCTTCGCCCTCGACAAACACGACACCATCGGCGCGGACCTCGTGAACCATTGCGTGGACGACATCGCCGTGCTCGGCGCGGAACCGCTGTTCTTCCTCGATTATCTCGGCACCGGCAAGCTGGAGCCGCATGTGTTCACGGACATCATCAAGGGTTTCGCCCGCGCCTGCGCGGAAAATAACTGCGCGCTCATCGGTGGCGAAACGGCGCAGATGCCGGGCTTTTACCAAAAGGGCGAATACGACGTGAGCGGCACGATCGTCGGCGTGGTGGAAAAATCCCGCATGCTCAACGGTCAGAAAACGATCAAGCTCGGCGACGTGGTCATCGGCATTGAATCGAGCGGCCTGCACACGAATGGTTATTCGCTCGGACGGAAAATTTTCTTCGAGCAACTCGGCTACAAACCTTCCAGCAAAGTTCCCGGCTTGAAGAAATCCATCGGCGAAGAACTGTTGGCGGAACACATCAGCTACGGTCCACTCGTGCAGAAGCTTCTCAAGAAATTCAATCTCGTCGGCAAACCGAACTCGGTGAAGGCGTTCGCACACATCACAGGCGGCGGTTTCGTGGACAACATCCCGCGTGTGCTGCCGAAGACGCTTGATTGCGTCATCAAGAAAGGTTCGTGGGACATGCTGCCGATCTTCCGCATCATCGAGCAGAAGAGCGGCGTGCCGGACGACGAACTTTATCAGGTCTTCAACATGGGCATCGGCATGGTGGGCATCGTCGCTGCCGACAAAGCGGACGCCGTGCTGAAATTCATCAAGAGCCAGAAGCACAACGCCTGGATCATCGGCGAAGTGGTGAAGGGTAAGGGCATTTCGCGCGTCGAGTAAGTTACAAAATCATTCTCAACCACAGAGGCACAGAGCCACGGAGGAAAACTCCAACTCTGTGCTTCTTCGTCTTTGTGGTAGTTATCGCCAGAATTTGCGGCAGAAATTGGATTCCAAATCGGCATCATCAGCGTAATCTGCGGGGATGAATTCCCGCTTTGCCAAGCTGCTGGTCGCTGCCGTTTTCGCAAGTCTGACCTTTTCCCTTTCGCTCCACGCCGAAGTTTTTTCTGTCACCATCCCAATCCCACCGCTCGCTGAGACCGGTTACTTCAAGCTCGGCACCACCAAGAATCCCGCTGGACACGAGATCAATGTGAATAGTCGGAGCCTGCTGTTCGACGGCCAGCCAGTCTTTCCCGTGATGGGCGAAATCCATTACGCGCGCGTGCCGCAAGCCGAGTGGCGCGAGGAATTGCTCAAGATGAAAGCGGGCGGCGTGAACATCGTGGCGACTTACGTTTTCTGGATTCACCACGAGGAGATCGAAGGCCAGTGGGATTGGAGCGGCCAGCGTGATCTGAAAAAATTTGTTGCGACTTGCGGAGATCTGGGATTGAAAGTCGTCGTCCGCTGCGGTCCGTGGTGCCACGGCGAAGTGCGCAACGGCGGACTGCCGGATTGGGTGCAGGCGCACAAGGATTGGAAGCTGCGTTCGACGGACACAAATTTTCTCGCCGCTACAAAAATTCTCTACGGCGAAATTGCCAAAAAACTTTCCGGACAGCTGTGGAAAGATGGCGGCCCGGTCATCGGCATCCAGGTGGACAATGAATTTGGCGGCTCGCCAAATTATTTGATGGCGCTAAAAAAAATGGCGATTGAGGCCGGCCTCGACGTGCCGCTCTACATCAAGACCGGCTGGCCCGCGATGAAGACGCCGGTTCCGCTTGGTGAATTGCTGCCGCTCTTCGGCGCGTATCCCGATGGGTTTTGGTCGCGCAGCATCAAACCGATGGACGGTAACGATTGGGAAAATTTCACCTTCAAGATCACGCGCACCGATACCGGCGTGGGCAACGATACGCTGAAGGTGGAAAAAGTCGGCGACACCGCCGGGACGGAAAAATATCCGCACCTCACCTGCGAAATCGGCGGCGGCATGCCTGCGTCATACCATCGCCGCATCAACTACGACGAGCGTGATGTCGAGTCCGTGGTCCTCACGCAACTCGGCAGCGGCAGTTCGCTGCTTGGCTATTACATGTATCACGGCGGCCAGAATCCCGAAGGCAAACTCTCGACGCTTCAGGAATCGCAAGCCACCGGCTACGCGAATGACCTGCCGATAAAATCTTACGACTTCAACGCGCCCATCGGCGAGTTCGGCCAGATCAATCCGCAATACTACTGGCTGCGCCGGCTGCATTTGTTTCTCCACGACTTTGGCGCGCCGCTCGCGCAAATGCCCGTATTCATCACTACCGATCGCGTCACCAAAAAATCTGATACCGAAACGCTGCGCTGGTCTGCGCGTTCCGATGGCAATATCGGCTACGTATTCGTGAATAATTATCAACGCCTCCAGCCAATGCCCGCGAAGACCAATGTTCAATTCAAACTGAATCTGCCGGGAGGCGAATTTGTTTTCCCGGCCAAGCCCGTGACGATTCCGGCGGATTCGTTTTTCTTCTGGCCGTTCAACCTCAACCTCGCCGGTGCGACATTGGTTTATGCCACGGCGCAACCGATTTGCCGCGCGGGCGATACTTTTTACTTTGCTGAAACTCCCGGCGTGGAAGCGGAATTTGTGTTTGATCAAAGCGGCTTAGTGGGACAAGGAGTCTTTGAAAACGTCAAACCCAGCCGCAAGCCAGCTATCCATCTGCAGACTAAATCCGGGCAGAAGATCCAAATCGTATTGCTGAACCAGGCGGATTCGCTGGCGCTGCAAAAAACAGCGGAAGGCAAAGTTGTTTTTCAAAAACCGTCGACGGCTTCCATCGCTAAGGTCAGCACTGAAGCTCTGCGTCCTGCCGGGCCGGCACGGGAAATTCCTTTGAGTAGCGGCAAATCGCACATCGCCATCGCGCCGAATGATTCCGACTTCACCAATGCCGCCGTATGGAAAATCAATCTGCCCACGCAGTTGGATTTGAAAACCAATCCGCTTCTGCGCATTCATTACATCGGTGACGTGGCGCGGCTGACGTTGAATGGAAAATTGATCGCCGATAATTTTTATGCCGGACGTCCATTTGATCTCGGCTTGAAACGCTACGGTCAGGAAATCTTTGCCGGCGACTTGCGGCTGGAAGTTTTGCCGCTGCGGCAAGACGCGCCGATTTATATCGAGCCAAAAGATTGTCCGGATTTCGGCACGAACCGCACTTTGCTGAAACTTCAATCGGCGGAAATCGTCCAGTGAGGAGGGAAATTCAGATTTAAGTTTCCCATCTCTGCGCCTGTCGCATTACTCTATTTTTAATCATGAAAAAATTGTTCCAACTGTTTTGTCTCGGCTGGCTCGCCGTGGCGCTTGATGTTTCCGCCGCAGATCTGACGCTTTGGTATCAGCAGCCCGTGGGCGGTGTGGTGAATGAGCCGACAAGCAGCAGTCCGGGGCAGCCGTCGCTGGGCTTGGGCGGTGGCAAAGGTTCGCACGCCATGAACGAGGCGTTGCCCATCGGCAACGGACGCATGGGCGCGTTGCTTTTTGGTTCGCCCAACTGCGAGCGCATCAGCGTGAACGAAAGCAGCCTGTGGACGGGCGAGGGAAATCCTTCAGGCAGCTACGAATCCATGGGCGCGTATCAAGTGCTGGGTAACTTGTTCGTGAAGCTGGCGGGGCAAGGGGCGGCGACGGATTATCGCCGCGACTTGGATCTGGTGAATGCACTTTCCCACGTCAGCTACACTACGAGCGGGGTGAATTTTCAGCGCGAATTTTTTTGCAGCCATCCCGCGGAAGTGCTGGTGGCTAATTTCACCGCTGACAAAAAATCATCCTACACTGGTAGTCTGGAACTGGTGGATTCACACCAGGCAAAAATCGTCGCCGACGGAAACCGCATCACCGCCTCGGGCACGCTGGATAACGGGATGAAATTTGAGTGGCAAGTGTTGGTGCAACATCAGGGTGGTTCCGTTTCTTTGGTGACGGATACCAACTCAACGCGGCTGGAGTTCAAGGATTGCGATCGTCTAACCCTGCTGGTCGCGGCGGGAACGGATTATGTTTTTGACCACGCCAAAAAATACCACGGAGAAGATCCGCACGCTCGGTTGACTGCGCAGGTTGATGCGGCGGCAAAAAAAAGTTTTGCGGACTTGAAAGCCGAGCACATCCAGGATTATCAAACATTTTTCAACCGCGTCAGTGCGGACTTCGGCTCATCGAGCGCGGCGCAAATCGCTTTGCCGACGGACAAACGCAAGCTGGAGGCGTTCAAGACGGTTGACCCCGGACTTGAGGCGTTGCTGTTTCAATACGGTCGCTATTTGATGATCGCCTGTTCGCGTCCCGGTGGGTTGCCGGCGAATCTGCAAGGGCTGTGGAACGACAACAACAATCCGCCGTGGCACAGCGATTATCACGCGAACATCAACATCCAGATGAATTACTGGCCTGTCGAAGTCGCGAATCTCGGCGAGTGCCACACGCCGCTGTTCGATCTGCTCGCCAGCCAGATTCCGGCGTGGCGCACGGCCACGGCGGCAGCGAAGGATTTCAAACTGGCTGACGGTAGTTTCACTCGGCGCGGCTTTGCCATCCGCACCTCGCACAACATCACTGGCGGCATGGGCTGGAAGTGGGACAAGACCGCGAACGCGTGGTATTGCCAGCATCTGTGGGAGCATTATGCGTTCGGCCTCGACCAAAATTATCTACGCACCGTGGCCTACCCGATCATGAAAGAGACCTGCGAATTTTGGGAAGATCATTTGAAAGCGTTGCCTGATGGCAAACTCGTCGTGCCGCACGCGTGGTCGCCGGAGCACGGCCCGGATGAGGACGGCGTGACTTACAGCCAGGAAATTGTCTGGGACTTGTTCAACAATTATGTGGCGGCGGCAGACGCGCTCGACATGGACAAAACTTACCGCGATAAAATTGCCGCCATGCGCGACCGGCTCGTTGCGCCCGCCGTCGGCAGTTGGGGGCAGCTCAAAGAATGGATGATCGAAAAGACCGGCACGAACGCCATCGCCAAAAGTCCCGAACTCGATACGCCTAATGATCATCACCGACACACGTCGCATCTGTTCGCCGTTTATCCCGGCACGCAGATCAGCGTGACCAAAACGCCGGAGCTGGCAAAAGCGGCGAAAGTTACGCTCGACGCACGCGGCATCGCGAATGACAGTGACGTGCGCGAATGGTCGTTCGCGTGGCGCACGGCGCTTTACGCTCGCTTGGGGGACGCCGAGAACGCGCACAATATGTTGCAGCAACTTTTTTCGGCGCGGAACACCTGCATCAATCTGTTTGGCCTGCATCCGCCCATGCAGATTGACGGCAACTTCGGCATCACCGCCGGCATCGCCGAGATGCTGATGCAATCACAGGCCGGCGAAATCAAACTGCTCCCCGCGTTGCCGAAAGCATGGCCGACGGGAAAAATCTCCGGCCTGCGCGCGCGCGGCGGCTATGAAGTCAGCATTGAGTGGAAAGATGAGAAGCTAAATTCAGTCACGATCCACAACATCAGCGCCGACGGCCAGATTCCGATTCGTTACGGCAGCAAGGTTGTGGAATTAAACTTGAAAAATGGCGCAACCAAAACCCTGAACGCCTTTCTGGAGTAAAATTTAATTTTCAATCGGCGAAATCCGCGTAATCTGCGGGCCGCAAATGAAAATCCTCGTCATCGGTTCGGGCGGACGTGAACACGCCCTCGTCTGGAAACTCGCGCAATCGCCGCACGCCACGCAGATGTGGTGCGCGCCGGGCAATGCAGGCATCGCGCAGGAACGCCTCGGCAAGAATGGCACTGCGGTAGAGTGCGTCAACATCGGCGCGGAAGATTTGCCCAAACTGCTCGCGTTCGCGCAGGAGAAACGCGTGGATTTCACTGTCGTCGGCCCGGACAATCCGCTCGCGCTTGGCATCGTGGATTTGTTTCAGAAGCACGGCTTGAAAATTTGGGGCGTGAATCAGAAGGCATCGCAGTTCGAGGCCTCGAAAGTTTTCTCGCAGAAGTTCATGGAGAAATACGGCATTCCGACCGCGGCGGCGGGAACATTCTCCGATGTCGTAGCCGCGAAAAAATTTACCGCGACACTCGGCGGCAAGTGCGTCGTGAAGGCTGACGGCCTCGCGCTCGGCAAAGGCGTGTTGATTTGCCACAACCAAGCCGAAGCCGAGAAGGCCGTGGATGAAATCATGGTCAGTAAGGCGTTCGGCGCGGCAGGCGCGAACGTCGTCATCCAGGAATTTCTCGAAGGCATCGAGGTGTCGCTCCATGCGTTATGCGACGGCACGACGGCGAAGATTTTCCCCACGTCGCAGGATCACAAGCGCGCGCTCGACAACGATGAAGGCCTGAACACCGGTGGCATGGGCACGTATTCGCCCACGCCGTTCCTCAACGACACGCAGCTCGCCGAGACTGCGCGGCGCGTGCTCGAACCGTTCATGCGCGGCTGCGTGGCTGAGGGCATTGATTATCGCGGGCTGCTTTATCCCGGCGTGATGCTCACGAAGAACGGCCCGAAGATTCTCGAATTCAACGCGCGCTTCGGCGATCCGGAGACTCAGGTTTATCTCACGCGCCTTGAAAACGATCTCGTGGAACTGCTCGACGCCAGTGCGAACGGCACGTTGGCCAAGCACGAATTGAAATGGAGTCCGCTCGCGAGCGTCTGCGTCATCATGGCCAGCGCCGGTTATCCAGGAAATTATCCGAAAGGCAAAATCATCACCGGCCTCGACGTGGCGAATAAATTGCCGCACACGAAAGTGTTCCACGCCGGCACGGCATTGAAGGACGGCCAGATCGTGACGAACGGCGGACGTGTCCTCGGCGTGACGGCGCTCGGCAATGATTTGCGCGCCGCCCAAGCCGCCGCCTACGCCGCCGTGGAATGCATCCAGTTTGAAGGCGCGCAGTTCCGCCGCGATATTGCGGCGAAGGCGTTTTGAGGTCTGGTGGAAAGCTATTTTCTCCTGAGCCGCAGTAAATTTCCCGGCGCGACCCCTTGCGGGTGCTTGGCGTGGCCAAGGTGGGGCTTCGTCTGGGAAAATTTCCCAGCGCGATGAGAAATTTGCCCTCGCGGAGGGCGATGGTTCTCTCCGCTTG